>AP024676.1:2489925-2801166 GCA_025998955.1 Candidatus Roseilinea sp. | reverse complement strand
CCACTCCTTTGCGAACGCGACGGGATCGCTTTCGAAGGCCAGGTTGCGTTCGAGGATGGTCATGCGCGCGCGGGGATCGCGGATGCCCATGATGTCCACACACAGCGCGAAGCGGTCGAGCAACTGCGGGCGCAGGTCGCCTTCCTCCGGGTTCATCGAACCGATCAGCACGAAGCGCGCCGGATGGCTGAAGCTGATGCCTTCGCGCTCCACCACGTTCACGCCCATCGCGGCCACGTCGAGCAGCAAGTCCACGACGTGGTCGTCGAGCAGGTTGACCTCATCCACGTAGAGCACACCGCGGTTGGCTGCGGCCAACACGCCCGGCTCGAAGTGCTTCTCGCCCTTCTGGATCGCCTTCTCGATGTCGAGCGTGCCGACCACGCGATCCTCGGTGGCGCTGACCGGCAGGTTCACGAAACGCGTCTTGCGTCGCACGATCTTGAACTGCTCGCCGGCTGCGGCGCGTCGCTTGAGATCCTCGGTGAATCCAGCGGGGTTGGCGGGATCGCACGAGAACGGGTCGTCCTCGATCACGTCTATTTCCGGCAAGATGGCAGCCAGCGCGCGCGCCGCGGTGCTCTTGGCCGTCCCGCGTTCGCCGCGGATCAACACACCGCCGATTTGCGGGTAGATCGCGTTCAGGATCAGCGCACGCTTCATGCGGTCTTGTCCGACGATCGCAGTGAAAGGGAAGATGATGGCCATACCCATTCAATGCTATCACACGGGATACGCGCCATCACATGGCCGATTGCGATTGGGCCGGCCAATGGCACAATTCTGGCGGTTGGCCGATGATTCGCATCGTCGAAGTGGATGACGCCGACCGGACGCAGGCGCGGCAGTTCCTGGACTTGCCGTTTCGCATCTATCGCGATGTGCCGCAGTGGGTGCCGCCGTTGTCCGGCGACGCGGCACGCCAACTCGATCGCAAACGCCATCCTTTCTTCCGGCACTCGGAAGCGGCGTTTTTGCTGGCCTATCGCGACGCCGAGGTGTGCGGTCGCCTATGTGTGCTGGACAATCGTCACTACAACGACTTCAATGCCAGCCGAACGGCGCACTTCTTCTTGTTCGAGTGCGAGGATGACCTCGCCGTGTCGCGGGCGCTGTTCGACGCGGCGTGTGCGTGGGCGCGCCGGCGCGGGCTGGATGGCATCGAAGGGCCGAAGGGTATGACCGCGCTCGACGGTTTGGGCCTGCTGGTCGAGGGGTTCGAGCATCGTCCGGCGTTCGGCATCCCCTACAACCGCGACTACTACCCAAAGCTGGTCGAGGACGCCGGGTTCGTCGCCACAAGCGACATCGTCTCCGGTTATCTCAGCCCACGCACATTGAACGCGGCGGCCTTCGAGCAAATTGACCGTGTGGCCGAACGTGTAAAACTGCGGCGTGGGTTACGTGTGGCGCGCTTCGCCTCGCGGCGCGAATTGCGCGGCGCCATGCCGGCGTTGCTCGAGCTGTATAACGGTGCGCTGGGGCGCTCCGAGGGCAACGTGCCGTTCACACAGGCCGAGGCCAAGGCGATGGCCAGTCAGATCCTCTGGTTCGCCGATCCGCGATTGATCAAGCTGGTGTACAAGTCAGGTAAACCGGTTGGATTCTTGCTCGCCTACCCCGACATTTCCGAAGCGGTCCGGCGCGTGCACGGCCGGCTGTGGCCACTGGGATGGTTCAGGCTCTGGCGCGCGCTGAAGACTACGACGTGGGTCAACGTGAATGGCATGGGCATCTTGGCGGAGCACCGCGGCGGCGGTGGCACTGCGCTGCTGTTCAGCGAGATGCTCCGGAGCATCGTCGAAGGCGGTTTCGAACATGCCGACCTGGTACAGATCGGCGTCGAGAACATGGAGATGCAGCGCGAGATGCGCGGCCTCGGTATCTCGTTCTACAAGACACATCGCATGTATGCGCGGTCGCTCGGCCAATTGTGAACGATCAAGCCGGCTTAAACAATCGGCTTTAATATTGGGTAGGCTCATGCCGGATCTCGGCAGGGCCGAAACGAAGAGGGCTTTCGAGAGCAATGAAGCGAATCGCAGTAGTCACTTCCGGCGGCGATGTCCCCGGCCTCAACGCGGCCATCCGCGCCGTCACGCGTTCGGCATTGGCGTATGGCGTCCAGGTGATCGGCATCCATCGCGGGTACGAGGGCTTGATCGCCGGCGAATTCACCGAGATGACCTCCCGCGACGTGGGCGGCATCTTGCGCAAAGGCGGCACCATCCTGGGCACCTCGCGCAGCGAACGGTTCATGACCGACGAGGGCCGCCGCGCAGCTAAAGAACAACTGGAGCGGGCCGGCATCGAAGGCCTCGTGGTGATCGGCGGCAACGGGACGTTGGCCGGCGCGTATCAGCTCTACAAGCTCGGGGTCCCGCTGGTCGGCGTACCCAAGACGATTGACAACGACCAGTACGGCACCGACACGGCCATCGGCGTGGACACGGCGCTCAACACCATCGCCGATGCGGTGGGGCGCGTCAAAGACACGGCCTCGTCACACCGGCGCGCCTTCCTCATCGAGGTGATGGGCCGGCGATGCGGCTATCTGGCGCTGGCCAGCGGCATCATCTGTGGCGCGGAAATGGTGCTCATCCCCGAGCAGCCGGCCTCGCCGGATGACGTCGCGCATCGCATCATCGAGGTCAGCCACACCGGCAAGGCGCATTGCATCATCATCGTTGCCGAAGGATGGCCGCCTGGATTGCGGGCGCTGAAGGAGCATCTGCTTACCAACCACATCGAGGAGGGATTCGACGTGCGCGAGGTGGTGCTGGGTCACGTGCAGCGTGGCGGCACGCCTACGGCGTTCGACCGGTTGCTGGCTACGCGCATGGGCGTGCGCGCCGTCGAGTCGTTGCTGGACGGCAGCGGCGTCGGCCATATGGTCGGCTTGCACGGCGGCCAACTGGCCCTGGTGCCACTCGAAGTCGCTACGTCGCAACAAAAGCCGCTCTCGGCGGAGATGCTGCGCATCGCCGAGATGCTGTGCCGCTAGTTGCGGCAAAGAGCGAGTGAGCTACTGGGGTGGGTTCGCCGCTCGTCCGATTCGTGATTTACCTGCGCTGCCGAGCCAGGCCGGCACGTCCCGTTGGATCAGTTGTAAGCCGCGTCGGATCAGATGCAGGGGGGTGGGCTGCCCCGCGGTTGCCTGCGCATAGGCGAGCAGCCCGATCGGCGGTCGAGACGAGGCTCGAGCCATCCACAGCGTTTGGTAGCGCCGGTAACTATGCCATATGCGCGCAACGCTGGGCAGGACACCCGTAGGCGCCGAGCTGAGACAAACGTAAACGCGACGTTCCTCCGCTGAGACCGGCACACGCGCAAGTTCGGTGAGCACTTCAGCGGGGATAGGTGCGTCGAAATTCTTGATGAGATAGTCAATGCTGTCGCGCACATGCAGCGTTACACCCAGCCATTGGGTCAGCGCTACGAACCGTTGCCAGGCGATGCGATGCGCGCCGGAGCGCAGGATATGGATTGCGTCGCTGATCCAGCGTACTGGTGGTAATGGATTCCATTGCCCACCGTGGGCGCATGTATGAATCAAGGCATCGGCTGCATTCAGGGCGAGCGAGGACGTGCCGCCAATCGTCCATGGCTCTGCATCGCGCCAAAAGGATTCGTCCGCGCCCGGGAAGCAACTCGTGAAGAGCGCATGCCAGTGTAAATCCACGCGATCGCCGGCCTCATTGCTGAATTCCCAGGAGTGTCGAGCAGCGATGACGTTGTCGTCAACTTGACGCATTTCTCGATAGGGCTTCTCGCGCCAGCCCCACCGATGGAGCAACGCTATGGCCTCACGCGCGCGTTCGGTCGGAATCAACACGTCCACATCGTCCATCGGGCGCAGGCCGACATCGGCATAATAGCGTAGCGCCAGCGCAGCGCCTTTGAGCACGAGTGTCGGAATGCCGGCTTGGTGAAAGCGGTCGAGCAAACCGGCCAGCGAGCGCAACCGCAATTGATTCTCAAACCACGTTCGCCGGTGGATACCTTTCAAAAGTGTTAGGGATGGATCATGGAAGCCGAGTGCAATGAGGTTGTGATAAACCAGCGGCAGCAGACGGAAGGCGCCGCCATCTACTGGATCGTCTGGTAGGCGCACGTGCGCTGTCCATGCTCGCCAGGCTTGCAGTGCGCGTTCGTCTTGCAGTAGCCCCGCTTTCAGCAGTAGCTCGTGCGTTGGTGAGGGTAAGTAACTGAGGCGCGGCATAGCAGCCACAGCATGAAAGATTTGTCTAGAGCCGAATGACCCGGTCGGCAGCAGGGAAGAGTTCTGGCCGGTGTGTCGTGATGACCAGCGCGGGCGCGTTGTCGAGATGACTCAGGTTGGTGAGAATTGTCTGCAGTGATTCGACGTCGAGATGATTCGTGGGTTCATCCAATAGCAACATGCGTGGCGAAAACAACAGCGCGCGTGCAAGCGCGATGCGTTGCCGCTGTCCGCCGGACAGGCGCAGTGCGTCTTCACCGATCGCTGTGTCATATCCATGAGGCAACGCTGTGATGAACGCGTGGGCACATGCCAATTGTGCAGCCCGCTGTACTTCGGCGTCACTTGCCTCCGGAAAGCCATAGGCGATGTTGTCGCGAATCGTGCCGGCGAAGAGCAGCGGTTCCTGGTAGAGCACGCCGATCTGACGGCGTAAATGCTGGATGTCCAATTTGCAAAGCGGCATCCCGTCGGCCAGAATCGTGCCGCTCCAGGGTTGATACAAACCGATCATCAATCGCAGCAGCGTGCTTTTGCCGGAACCATTTGCACCGACGATCAGGGTAAGCGATGCCGGCCGGACCGAGAGCGACACGTTGCGCAGTATAGGCGAATCACCATACCCAAAGGTGACGCCACACACATCCATACGTCCACTGAAGTGAATGCGTTGACTCTCAGTTCGGCGCGATACCATCGCCGTTTGAGCGAAGGCGTAGATGTGTTCCAAGGCGAGCTTCCCCTCGATGACCGCAGGTAGCGCCGATGTCAGATTACCGGCATGCATCCGCGTGAGTGCCAGGGCAGCGTAGGCAGAGATCAACTGACCCGGCGTCAGCTCGCGCATTGCCACGAAGTAGCCCCCGACTAACAATAGCGTCAACGATCCGACCATCATGACGCCGTCGTTGGCGACTTGGACGAGAGCACGGTTCCAGGAGGATGTGCAGCTGGCCCGGCGTAATCGCTCGATGGCCCCCCGCTGGTTAGTGCGTTCAACGTCTATAGCGCCGCGCGACTGGGTCAGATCGAGGTAGCGCAACGCGAAGAGCGTGCGCGCGCTATAGGCGCGCAGCGCTGATTGGTGATCGCGCGCGGCACGATGTGTTCGAGCACTAATGCGTTGTTGCACTATAGTCAAAAGCGTCAGGGTTGCAAGCGCCAGCGCAAAGGTGAGCGAATTAAGCCAGAGCAGGTATGCGCCAAATGCGATGATGATGAGCGAAGCGGGCAACGCCTGTGAGACTAATGCACCACACATGTTCTCGACGCGGTCCACATCGTGCGAGAAAGCGGTGGCCGTGGGTGCGAATTCGCGGCGCATCGCCCTATCGGGTGGCATTGCGTAGAGCCGGTCGAGCAAGTCCTCACGCAAGCAAGCTGCAGCCAAACGCGTGATGAAGAGCGCGCGCCGGCGGGCAAGCAGTAAAAAGCCGATGGCTGCAAGATACAGCAACGCCAGTGCGGAAACGTAGCCCAGTAATCGCGTCACGTCTTGGCGTGGGAGCGCTTCGTCGAAGATGCGTTGCACGATGAACAGGATGGGCAAGGCGGCACCCATCTGCAAGGATGACAAGACAACGATCGTCGCCATACTTGGGATGTGCGAACGATAGAAAGTAATGAGGTAGCGCCAAGGAGCCCACTGCATGCGATTCATGATTTGTGAATACCGCGGCGGCGATCGAGCGCCGCCTTTGCCGCGTGGGCATACTCGTTGTCGAGCGACCGGGTCATACGGCCCAAGTTAGTGGCGTGCCAGCGCCGGCGAACCAACACATTCGGAAGTGTAGCTTCGGTGAGACCAACTTGACGCGCACGCGCAATCCAATCAATCACATCGGCGCGGACATAGCGCTCATCAAAAAGCCCAACTTGCTGGAAAGCAGCACGCCGAACCAGCATGCCGCTAGCGTAGACGGCCGGCAAGCGACGAAGTCGTTCCGGTATGGGAGCTACGGTGGTTTGAGCATCTTCGTCCACGAACTGTTCTGCGTAGCAAAACACGATGTCCACTTCAGGTTGCGATTCAAGGATTGCGAGCTGTGCTTCCAACTTGGTCGGCAGCCAAGTGTCGTCTGCATCGAGAAAGGCGATTAAACCGCCGGTGGCCAATGCAAGGCCGCGATTACGTGCTGCAGGTGCGCCTTGCGGCGGTTGGTACGCATAGCGAATCCGAGTTGCATATTGCCGAACCACTTCCGATGTGCCATCGGCAGAGCCGTCGTCAACGACGATGATCTCATCTGGTGGCCTGCTCTGCGCCAGCGCGCTCTCGATGGCTTCGGCCAGGTAGCGTTCCTGATTCCGCACTGGAATGATCACGCTGACATCCCGCATTCTTGATCGAGGTAGAGGGCTTGCGCTGGCAACGTGCGTTTGTCGCCGCCGCTCGAGCGATCGCTTGAAGACGGATAGAAACGTCGTCTTGCCGGCGATAAAACGCAATTGGTTGTCGCGTGTCAGGCTGCTACCGTGTATGCGGTAATACAACGCAACGTCATCGTGCGGAGCAAAGTTGATGGGTCGTTCGCGCGCACGCATGAACCAGTCGAGGTCTTCGTGTTGTCGTAGTTCCTCGTCGAAAGGCCCGACTTTGTCGGTGTTGAAGAGTGTGCGCCTGATCAGCGCGCTTCCAAGCAATATACTGGCAAATGGCGCATCGTAGGGGATGAATCGGCCATCCGATGGATCGCGACGCAAGATCTGGGTCTTCCCCCACACGATGTCAACATCCATGTGCATGAGCTGCGTCTGTATGCGCAGTTTATCCGGCGGCCACAAGTCATCGCTATCTAGGAAGGCAATTACATCTCCAGAAGCGAGTGACACACCCACGTTGCGCGCTGCTGCGACGCCGCGGTTACGCTCTAACCGCGTGTAGTGGATATCCCTACCTAAGGCTCGAACGATCTCGGCAGTGCGATCGGTAGAACCATCGTCTACGATGATGATCTCTAAGTTTGGGTAGTTCTGCTGGCGCACGCTGGCAACTGCCTCAAGCAGTAATTCCGCTCGGTTGAATGTAGGGATGACGACGCTAACTTTCATGAGTCGTTGACCTCAGCAGTTCACGTACCACGTCGGGGATGCTGCCGACCGCTCCGCCGAGCCATAGCCGGTAGCAGGGCGTCCGCTTCACCAGATAAGCGATGTGCTCGAAATCTGAGGCGCGTGAAGCAGCCAGTTGAAAGAGCGTGCTGGGAGCAAGGGCGCGTAGCGCCAGTCCGGGTGAAACCGGTTCGATAGACGAATCATTTCGATCGGCAAAGGCTGGCACCAGAATGGCGCTGAGTTGGCAGCATCGCGCTAAGCCTGCAGCGAACTCGGTGCACAAGTCGAAGACGATCTTCTCTTCTTCATCCAACCGATTTGTTCGCTGCAGACGAGGCAAGCGATGTAAGTTGTCGCGGTGCACTTTGGCAGTGCAGAATAGGCTGTGGATGTGCATGCGCGCTCCTAAGGTCACCGCACAGTAGTCGTCACCCAGATAGTCCATCCCGGCGCTGAGGCAGGCCAATGCGGTCGTGGATTTACCGGATCCGCCTCGACCCACGATCAGCGCGCCGATTCCATCGCAGCTCACTGCCGCTGCGTGTAGTAGCGCATCGCCCCTTGAACTGAGCCACCAGTGCCAAATAGGCAATAGCGGCGCGCCACGTTCATAAGCAGGCAGAATGCGCGCGTCGCTCGTCCAGCAAATCGCCAGCTTCGCGGCAGCCGACCAAGTGTAGAGTGCGCTACGGCCAAGGTCGAACGCGCAGCGCAGCTCCGCCGTGTTGAAGCCGAGAATTTCGCCATGCCGACCGTATTGCGCTTCGTTCCAAGGCGGCGGTGGGGGGTGGATGCCGGTGCTGGCAGTGTCCCATAGGCAGATCGTCAGCGCGTTGTCTTCGTCGTTCTGCTCAGGGACAACGAGGTGCGCCAGTGCCGGCAGCAGTACCGACATGCCTTCCCCGGCGATGAGGAGGCGCACGTGCTGTCCGGCAACGCAGAGCGTAAGCTGTGTCAAGCCTCCTTGCGCAGCTCGGTCAAATGCACCATACAGCTGTGCAATGAAGCGATCGCCCTCATTCATGAGCATTTGCTGCGGATGGTGCTGTAGCTCGTTTTGGCCACCCGTCCTCACCGACTTCGTGGATTGGGTCTAGCAGCATTAGATCTTGCATATCGGTGTAGGCCTCAAGGATCGGGGGTATGAAGCCGGTAAGTTCGGGGAGGATCTCTGGGAAAGGGGCGGTGGCGCTTTCTTCTGTGGTTGTGATCAGGGAATGATTTAGAAGTTTCTCCAGAAAGCCGTTGATGGCCTCACGCAACCCAGGTTCATTTGGATAAGCGCTCTGTAGCTGTGCAACGATCCGGTCAATGTCGGCACCAGCGCAAAGCAGCTTCCAAATCTCGATGCCGGCGCCGCGTATACTGTAATAAGAACCGTCCAGGAAGCTGACCGCGATAACCTCGTCGGTAAAGCTCTCGTAAACGATGTGGGGGGTGTTGACTCGATAAGAATTGGCCATCATTTGCATATCAATCTACACTGAGGACGAGCGGCTGTTATCTCGATGTTAAGTTTGCTCCCAGGTGTCTACAACACAATTCGGTCCAGCTACATATACGCATATAACCACTGGTTAAGGCTGTCGCTCAGAACGTCCAACGACTACAGCTACACCAAAGATTACGTCACGATGCACGTGCGAAACTGGCAGGTCTGGCTCGCCGACTGGGTTGGCAAACCTGAGGTTCGCTTCCTCGAGATTGGTAGCCACGAGGGGCGCTCGGCAGTTTGGTTCTTGCAGAACGTGCTCACTCATCCTACTTCAACGCTCGACTGCATAGATTTATTTACCGGAAAGGGGCTAGAGCCTCGATTCGATCACAATATTCTTAAATCAGGGCGACGTGGGCAAGTACGCAAACACAAAGGCCGGTCTGATGCGATATTGCCGGAACTGCCGGAAGCATACTTCGATGTGATCTATGTAGATGGGAGCCACCGTGCTGCCGACGTCTTACTGGACGCTGCGCTGAGTTGGCGCCTGTTGAAATGCAATGGCCTGATCATCTTCGATGACTATTTATGGGAAATGAGCAAGCCCGCCGCGCAGCGCCCCCAAATCGCGATTGACCTGTTCTTGGAGGCCTACGCGCTGCGATTAAGGGTAGTTCACCATGGCTATCAAGTGGTTGTGCAGAGAACGAGCTAACGGGTGCGTTCGGCAAGGGAGACGAACCGGCATCTAGCGGTAGGGCGCACTTCCGTCCCGTTCGGGGCACAGAAGTCTGCGCTGGGGACGTAGCGGCTGCAGTCGAGCCACACCGAGGCGCGCTCAGACGCGCATGACCACCGGCCCGGCCTGCGCGCGGGCGAACAGGTCTGTCCATTCGCGCGAGCCGTCGTCGGGGTGCGTCGCCATGCGTACGCCGCGCGCTTGCGCCGGAATGTTGCCGTGCTGGGCATCTGCCCAGGCCTGCCAGATGTCGGCGTAGAAGCGGCGGTGATCGTTCGGCCAAATCACTTCCAGCAACAGGCGCGGCTTGGGCAGCACGTAGGGTGGATCCATGCGGTATTTCGTCAGGGCTGCCTCATCTACGGCGATGCCCAGACCGGGAGCTTCGGGCACGCGGGCACAGCCGCCGACGATCTCGATCGGCTGCACGAGCAAGTCGTCGGCGTAGTTGTTCAGGCAGTTGACCGCCGGCCATTGCGCAAAAGGCAACACCGCGCCCAAGTGCAGCGACATCAGCGTAGTCAGCCCTGTGCCGACAAGTTGCAACCAGAACGGCTTGTCGAACGCCGCGGCTTGGGCGGCCTCCCGCAACACGCGCGAGACGCCACCGCTGATGACGAATCCATCGCAAACCTGATCTCGCGCGACGACCGGAAAGGGCGGATCGCCGAAGTGCAGCGCGATCGGCCGGCTGGTTTTGCCGCGCAATTGGCGCAAGCCTTCGACGTCGCGCTGCATGATGGGTGATTCGTAGATCGCCACGCGCGGCTCGCGATCTAGCTCGGCCAGCACCGGCGCGGCGTTGCCGGCGTTGATCAGCATCTGGTTCCAGTCCAGGTCCAGCCGGAAGTGCGGCGGCGTGACCTGGGCAATGGCCTCGACCTGCGCGAACACATCCCACCACGGCCGAGCCTTGATCTTGTAGGACGTGTAGCCGCGCGCAACCGCCTCTTGCGCCTCGGCGGCGTTATCCTCCGGCGAGGCATCAATGTTCCACCACGAGATCGGGCACCAATCGCGCACCTTGGGCAGGTTGAACAAGCGATAGACCGGGACGCCCAGCGCTTGGCCGACAACATCGTAGAGCGCCATCTGCAAGCCGGCGCCCAGCACATCGTCGCCGAGGAAGTCGGCCGGGTTGCCGCCTTGGACGCGCGCGATTGCCTCGTCGCTCACGCGGCCCCATGTGTAATGGGGCAGCGTCTCGCCGTAGCCGACGATGCCGGCGTCGGTCACCACGCGAATGATCTCGCTGACGCGCCAATTCCAAACTTCACGGGCGTTCAACCGCTCGCAGCGCTCGGTGAAAGGGACGTTCAACGTGATGCGCTCGACTTCGATGATTTTGAGCTTCGCAGTCATGGCATGTCCTGAGATAGAAAGAGTCGCCTATACTTTCGGCGCGATCGAGCGATCGCGCAAGAGATCAGGCTATGCGAGAGATTATCGAGGCGATCGGCGAATGGAGCGAACAAGGTGAGCCGGTCGCGGTGGCGACGGTGATCGAGACGTGGGGATCGGCCCCGCGCGGGGTCGGCGCGAAGATGGCGCTCACGCCGAGCCATCGCATCGCCGGCTCGGTAAGCGGCGGCTGTGTCGAGGGCGCCGTGTTCGAGGCCGGCGTCGAAACGCTGGAGACCGGTCGCCCGCAGTTGCTGCGCTTCGGCGTCGCCGATGAAACGGCCTTCGAGACGGTCGGGCTGGCCTGTGGCGGTAGCATCGCGGTCTTCGTCGAGCCGCTCACACCGGCGCTGCGCGCATTCTGGCAGCGCGTCTTCGAGCGAGACATCCCGGCAGCTACGGCAACCGTCGTGCAGGGGCCGGAGGCGTGGCTGGGCTACAAGCTGATGCTCGACGCGGATGGCGCGGTTGTGCCGACGGCTGATGCAGAAGGCGCCGAGGTCTATGCGGCGTTACTCGGCGCGGCCCGCGCAGTGCTGCAAGAGGGCGAGTCGCGTCAGGTTGAACTGCTCACGTCTAGCGGCATGCGACTCACCGCTTTCGTCGAGTCCATTTTGCCCAAGCCAACGCTGATCATCGTCGGCGGCGTACACATCGCCATCGCCCTAACGACGATGGCGAAGGCGATGGGCTATCGCGTCATCGTCGTGGATCCGCGCAGCGCCTTCGGCAACGCCGCGCGCTTCCCGCACGCCGACCGCATCATCAACGAGCACCCGCGCAAGGCCTTCGAGTTGCTGACGATCACGCGCTCGACGGCTGTGGTCACATTGACGCACGACGCCAAGTTCGATGATCCTACGTTGCAGGCAGCGTTAGCCAGCCCGGCGTTCTACATCGGCGCGTTGGGCGGGAAGAAGACGCGCGAGGCGCGACGGAAGCGGTTGGCGGCTGCCGGCCTGGGTGAGGCGCAGTTGAGCCGGCTGCATTCACCCATCGGCCTGGACATCGGCGCGCGCACGCCGGAAGAAATTGCGCTGGCGACGATGGCTCAAATCGTCGCTGCAAGGAACGGCGGTGGCGTGCGTGCCGCGTGACGCACGGGCGACCTACGCGCCTCGTTGTCGCGTTGCGCTGTTCACCGTGACGCCGCCGATGAAGCCGAGATAGGCCGGCACGAGCGGCAACACGCAAGGCGAGAGGAAAGACAGCAGGCCCGCCGCGGCAGCCACGGGGATGCTCAGCGCAGCGTTGCCCAGCACCTGCGATTCCAGTGTGAAGCCGGCGCCGGCGAGCGATGCGCTGAGCTGGGAGATCTGGCCGAACAGCAGCGCCGCGCCCACGCCGATGAGGAGTAGGCCGCTGATGATCTCGATGGCGCGCCTATGTTTCTGCACACGCCGCAGGGCCGGCACCATCCGGTCGGCCATCGCGGCGACCAGCAGGAAGGGAATGCCGAGGCCGAGCGTATAGGCGACGAGCAATGCGACGCGCGCGCCGAGTTCGCTGGTGACGCTGAGCGTGAGGATTGCGCCGAGAAACGGGCCGATGCAGGGCGTCCAGCCGGCGGCGAAAGCCATGCCGGTCAGGTAAGAGCGCGCCGCGCCGACGCCCTTGCCGATCGTCCCCAGGTCGCGGCGTGTGTCGCTGTAGAGAAAGGGCAAGTTGACGATGCGCAGGGTGAACAAGCCGAAGACGATCAAAGCGATCCCACCCAGGACGCGCACGACCTCACGCAGGTCATAGAACACATCGCCGAGCAAAGTTCCGACGAAGCCGAACACGCCGACAACGAAGGTGGCGAAGCCGGCGACGAAGATCAGCCCCTGATTGAATGTGCGCCAGCGTTGCGCGCGGGTAAGTGGCACCGTAGCGGCGCGGGCAGAGGGTTGGATGACTTGCTCGGCCATTTGGCTGATCATAGATGATTCATGAATGATGATTAGCGTGGATCACACACTTGAATCATCATTCATGAATCAAGCTTCTGTTGCCGCGTTGGAGGATTCCGTTTCGGCGGGTGTCTCCTCGTCCACGATCTCGGCGATGGCGCGCTTACTGCGGCGCCGGCGCGCCTTCTCAGCCTTGTCCACCAGCTCGCTTGCCTTGCGCTCCAGGCGCTTCTGGAAGCGATCCACCTGGCCTTCGGTATCCAGGATGCGCTGCTGGCCGGTGTAGAACGGATGTGTGCCGCTCCACACGTCGAGGTGCAATTCGGGGCGCGTCGAGCCGACCGTGCCAATGAACTCGCCGCCGACGTAGACCTTCGCCTCGTCGTAATACTTGGGATGGATATCCTTCTTCATTGCACTCGCTCCTCAGCTACGGCCACCGGCTGGATGCTGACGCGTTTGCTGCCGTTGGGCAACGTGTCGAAGACCACGATGCCGTCAGCCGTGGCGAACAACGTGTGATCCTTGCCCACGCCGACATGTGCGCCCGGCTTGAACTTCGTGCCGCGCTGGCGCACCAGGATGTTGCCGGCCAGCACGAATTGGCCACCAAAGCGCTTCACCCCCAGCCGCTTCGACTCGCTATCGCGACCGTTCGCGGTCGAGCTACCACCTTTCTTGTGTGCCATTTCTGCTCCTGAGTCATGAACCGAAACCGACGATCTTCAACTTGGTATAGGTCTGGCGGTGGCCGGTCTTCTTGCGATAGCGCTTCTTGGGCTTGTATTTGAAGACGATCAACTTGTCGCCCTTTTCTTCGCCCAGGACCTGCGCCGAGACTTCCCGGCCGCTGACGTGCGGCTTGCCGACCTGCACGCCGTCGTCGTCCGACACCAACAAGACCGGCAGTTTCAGCTCGCTACCGGCTGCCGCCTCGAGCTTTTCGACGTAGATTTCGTCGCCGGGCGACACGCGGTATTGCCGCCCACCTACTTCAACCACTGCGTACATAATCCCCTGCTTGTAACCCGTTGGCAGCGCGTTCACGCGAGAGAACTGCGCGCGCGGGTGAGAGTGATCAACTGCGCTCCTTAGGGCCGGCTGTTCGTCCGGCGCTGAAGCCCACAGATTATATGCGCCTGAAGGGTGGTGTCAATGAAGTACGTCGTCGGGGGTGCATTTCAGTTTTGGGGCAGGAGCGCACTCAAAAAGCGCGCAGATTGACCTCGCCCGCGTGAACATCCGAAGATCACGGACGTCGTCGTGGATTGACAGACCGGCATCTCAGCGAGGGACGACAAGCCGCAGGCCGCTGCGGGCATAATGCGAGGACAGTTATATCCGGGAGGTGTGCCATGAAAGAGACCAGGGCGACGACACAGCGCAAGTCAGCGTCTTCGCCACGGCGAGGCGAGATGAAAGCGGTGCTGATGCGAGAAGCGGAGGCCGTGATCGATGAATTGCTGGACTGGAATGAACAGGCCGGCCAGCCGACGCTGACGCAGATCGAGGAGGTGATCCTGAAGCTGCGCAAGCGGATGAGCGAGGCGATGGCGGTCACCGTGATCGAGGCGCAAGAGGCGAGCCGCCCGGTGCCGGGGCCGGTCTGTCCGCAGTGCGGGCGGGAGATGCACTCCAAAGGCCGCAAGCGGAACACGGTCGAGAGCCGCGTGGGCAGCCTGCCCGTGCAGCGAGGATACTACTACTGTGAAGCCTGCCGCGTCGGGCTTTTCCCCCCTCGATCGGCAGCTGGCGGTGTGGGACAAGCACTGGAGCGAACAGGTGGCCAAGCAGGCGGTGTGGCTGAGCGGGCTGGTGACGTTTGAGGAAGCGGAGCGCATCCTGGGACAGGTGGGCGGGCTGGTCATGTCCGACAGCAGTGTGTGGCGGCGGGTGGCGGTATGGGGAGAGCGCTTTCGGGGGGTAGAAGCCACACAACGCGCCCTGGCGGACGGCGGCGGGCGCACCGCCGAGGCGGCGACCGTGCCGGGCAAGATGGGTGTCGCCCTGGACGGAGCAACGGTTCATGTGCGCGGCGAAGGCTGGAAGGAACTCAAGGTGGGGTGCGTGTTCGATGTCGTGCTACAGCCGACTTGGGATCGCCAGAGCGAGGAGTGGGTTGACACGGCCCGTGCCGTCCGCACCAGCTATGTCGCCCATCTGGGCGGGCCGGAACGGTTCGGCCAGATGTTGCGGACGGCCGCCCAACGTCGCGGCTGGACGCAGGCACGTGACACCATCGCCTTGGGCGATGGCGCCGCGTGGATTTGGAATCTGGTCAGCGAGCACTTCTACGACAGCCGACAAGCCGTGGACTGGTATCACGCCAGCCAGCATCTGTGGCAGGTTGCTCACGGCCTGCACGCAGCAGGCAGCCCGGCGGCCCAGGCTTGGTATCGTGCCCACGAAACCCTCTTGTTCCAGGGCCATGCCGACCGGATTGCGGCTCGACTCCGTCAGGCCGCCCATACCCATCCCCAGCACGCCGAGATGCTACGGCGTGAAGCGGGCTACTTCGGGGACAACCGGCGACGCATGCAATACCAGAGCCTGCGCGAAGATGGCTGGCCGATCGGCAGCGGCGTGGTCGAGAGCGCCTGTAAGCAATTCCGTCATCGCTTCGCCGGTAGCGGGATGCGCTGGAGCCGTCCCGGCATCGAGCGTCTGCTCCCGATTCGGGCGGCCGTCATGGGTCACGCCTTTGACGCGATGTGGTCTGCTGCCTATTCTTCGCCCCCAAACTGAAATAGACCCCGTCGTCGGGTATAGCGTAGAAAAGAGGGTGACTTTTTGTGCGGAGGAGGCAAATTAGGCGGCATGAAAGCCATGCCGGGCCACACATTTGTTCACCGGTTGGCGGTGTGTCTTGACTTTCGATGAGACCCGCCCCGGCGTAAACGCTGGGCTGAGCCGACGGGGGATGCGTGCGGCTTGCCCATATGCCTAGCGCTGGGATTCATCCCAGCGCGATGACCGACGCCCACAAATCTGCGCTATATCCTACGTCGTCGGCAGGGCTGGCTCAATCAAACAAATGGGACGCTGATGATCGCAGCAGCATGCTCAGGATTGACGGCAAGCGTGGCACGCGCCTGAGCGATCGAGGATGCACCCGAGAATCTGAGCAGGTCAATCGCCATATCGCGCCAGGCGACCAGCGCGCGACACATGCCGACGTCGGGCCGAACAGCGGTCTTCACCAAACTCAACATCACGCCCCCCATGCCCGCAGTTCTCGATGTGCCGGTGGCGATGCTGCAAGCGAAACGGAGCAGCTCTTCCAGCAGGCTCGGCAGCGTCCCGATCTCATCGGTCTGCGCGGCAATCGGTCGGTGGGTCAGCATCACGCCCAACTGAGGGTGGAGCGACTGGGCACGCGCAGAGGGGGCAGTTGCAAGCGCCGCCGCCGGCTCGGCAGCGTGCGCTGCGCCCCGGCGGCGATGCGCAGGACGGTGTTTTGGCCGCACAGCAAGCCCAGCAGAATCACACTGAGCAGCGTCTGGATCGGATATTGCGGCTGCTGACTGAAGTCGGTCACCTCGGCGAGCGCTGCCACAAACGGACGCACAAACCGGTTCGAGGGGTTTGCCGCTGCTCTGTCCTCGCTCATGCCCTGGGGTTCTTGCCGATGGATCAGCGCTTCGTTTGCCCTTGTTTGTTTCTCGTTAAATTCGGCCAGCCCTGGCGATGATATCCACCGATTTGCGTTAAACCCAGCCGCCTCTATACTATCTGCGCTCCGTCCATCGCCCTTCGTCATTGTCCTATAGGGGTTGTTGTTGATCGCGGGTTGTTTGCAATCGTCGAACGCAGGCGTACTTGGCCAGGGCGAAAGAGCACATGATCCATCCATCTTCACATTTGTTCACAACCAGGAGGTTATCGAATGCAACCATACGACGAATGTCAAGATCGCGGCTGCGAACGAAGCGGCACTCCAGCCAAACGCGCTCAATGGCTTGCCTTGCCGGCGGTGCTCGTGCTGCTGATGGCAGCGTGCGCTGCTCCGCCGTCAGCACCGGCCCAGCCGCAAGCGCCGGCAGCGACTGCGCCACCGGCTGCTCCGGAAGCCACCCAACCCCCTGCTGCGCCGCCACCTGCAGCCGGCAAGTTCACCTACTGGGGTGGTTTGATCTTCTCCGACGTCGCCAACCAGATGCTGGTGGACAAGATCACCGAGTGGGGCAAGGCACGGGGCATCGAAGTAGACGTGGTGATGATCAACCAGAACGAGACGCAACAGAAGGTCTCGGCGGCGGTCGAGGCCGGCACCATGCCCGACGCGCTCGATATGGGCACCGGTCTGATGCAGTTGCTGGCCAAAAACGGCCAACTCGAGCCGCTGGATGATCTGTTCAAGCAGATCGGCGACGCACACGGCGGCTGGCTCGAGTCGGCAGCGAAATCGGTTGACCCGGCCCGATATGGCGGCAGCGTGTGGGGCATTCCGTTCGGTCTCTCCGGCAACCTGATCAACCGGCGCCATGACTTGCTCAGCGCCAAGGGCTTTAACGAAGCGCCGAAGACGTGGGAGGAACTCGGCCAGATGGCCGAGGCGGTCAACGACCCGCCCAACGTGTATGGCATGGGCTTCGCGCTGTCGAACGTCGGCGACGGCAACCTCACGGTGACTATGTTGCAAACGTGGGGTGGGCGCATCGCCGACGACGCGGGCAAGAACTGCACGATTGACAGCCCGGAGACGCGTGCCTTCATGGAATGGATCACCGGCCTGTACAAGAAGGGCTTGTTCCCGCCTGGCGTGACCACTTGGGATGGCGCCGGCGACAACCAGGCTTATCAGGCCGGCCAGGCAGCCTTCATCGCCAACCCCGGCAGCGTATATCTCAACCTGCGCGATAACGATCCGGAGCTGTTGGCAGCGACCCGCTTCTCCGGCCTGCCTGCCGGTCCGAAGCTGCAGTTGCAGCCCTATGGCCCGAACGTGCGTGCCATCCCGGTGACCAGCCGCTACAAGGACCTGGCCAAAGACCTGCTCATGTATCTGGCCGACGATGAGTTCATGAAGGAATACTATGCCAACGCCATCTACGGCCCGGTGCTCAACAGCCAGGTGGACTTCCCGGTATTCAAGGAAAGCCCGATTCACGTCGGCCTGCTCGATGTGGCGAAGAACGGCACACCGCCGGCCTTCCCCGATGTGGACAACCCGGCCTACGCCGAGTTCAACGCGAACTTCCTCATCCCCAAGATGATCCAGCGCGTGGTCGTAGACAACGTTAGCATCGAAGACGCGATCAAAGAGACACAGGCCGCCTGCCAGGCGATCTACGACAAATACAAGTAAGGGGCTGAAGAGGCGAATAGTCAGTGGGGAGTCGGGAGTCGGTGATAAAAATCACTCCCAACTCCCCACGCTCTCATGCTCATGGCAAGACCGGCCACGTTGCAATCACCCGTCCGTGCCAGCCGCATCTCGCTCAGCAAACGCACCAGCCTGCTGGGCTATGCACTAGTCGCGCCGGTGGTGATCTGCTTGCTCATCCTCGTCGTCTATCCGTTCATCTTCGGTGTGACGATCAGCTTCACCAACCGCGAGATCGGCACCGAGGGCCAATTCGTCGGCCTGGCCAACTTTATCTATCTGTCCAAGGTGCCCAGCTTCCAGAAGGCCATCGTCAACACCATCGTGCTGGTGGGCACGGTGCAAACGATGAAGCTGGTGTTCGGCCTGGGCATCGCGCTGCTACTCAACCAGGCCATTCGCGCCCGGCAATTTTGGCGGGGGTTGATCCTGCTGCCCTGGGCGATGCCGGCCTTCGTCGCCTATCTGACGTGGAAGCTGTTGTATCTGCCCCAGGGCGGCGCGTTCAACATCATCGCCGTCGGCCTGGGCTTCGGCAACATAGACTTCCTCAGCCGCGAGCTAGCTATGCCCAGCGTGATCCTGGCCACGTTCTGGCGCGGCTTTCCATTTTGGGTGATCTCGTTTCTGGCCGCGCTGCAGAGCGTGCCGCAGGAGCAGTACGAAGCAGCAGCGATTGATGGCGCGAACGCCTGGCAACGCTTCCGGCACATCACCATCCCCGGCATCCTGCCGGTGGTGCTCGTCGTCGTGCTGCTCTCGACGATCTGGACGACCAACAGCTTCGAGAACGTCTGGCTCATCACGCAAGGCGGCCCATCGGACGCGACGATGACCTTTCCGGTGCTCGCCTACTTCGGCTTGCAGACGCTGCGCATCGGTGAGGCAGCTGCCGTGTCGGTAGCGATGTTGCCCGTGTTCGTGATGATGGCCTTCATCGGCGTGAAACTGCTGGAGCGGAATCAGGAATAGGGTGGAACAGACGATGCTGCACAAACTCAGCCCCTCACAAAAAGTGCTGGCCTACGCATGTCTGGTCTTGCTGGCCATCCTCATCCTCTTCCCGATCTACTACATGCTCACGGTGTCGCTGAAGACAAATCGCGACATCTATCGCGTGCCGTCGCTCTTGTTGCCGAACCCCACACTGATGAACTATGTCGAGTTGCTGGGACGGCGCGGTTTCGCCGTGAACATGCGCAATAGCCTGATCGTGGCTGGCAGCGCCACGGTCATCTCCGTGTTTATCAGTTGCTTGGCCGCCTATAGCCTGGTGCGGCTGCGCTACCGCGGCCGCACGTGGATCGGCCGGCTGATTTTGTTCTCGTACCTCACGCCAGCGTCATTACTGTTCATCCCACTGGCGGTCATCATCAACCGCTTGCAAATGGGCAATACGCTGCACGGCCTGATCTTCACCTACCTCACGTTCGCTGCGCCACTCAGCACTTGGCTGTTGATGGGGTTCTTTCGCAACGTGCCGGTAGACTTGGAAGAGCAGGCGATGGTGGACGGCGCGACACGCCTTCAGGCGCTCTTTCGCATCTTGTTGCCGGTAGCTGCGCCCGGCCTAGTCGCCGTTAGCGTTTTCACGTTCACCGGCGCGTGGAACGAATTGCTGCTGGCGCTGATCTTCACGACGTCACCGGAGATTCGCACCGTGCCGGTGGCGTTGCAATACCTCATCACCGGCGACGTGTTCCGTTGGGGGCTGATCATGGCTGGCGCGGTGGTGGCCGCCGTGCCGGTGATGACGCTGTATTACCTCTCGCAGCGCTTCGTGGTGCAAGGCCTGGCGGCAGGAGCAGTGAAGACGTGATCGTCGAGTGGAACCATCATCTCTTCAGCAGCGACACAGTGGGCTATCCCTGGCATCCGCGCGCAACCTACATACCGCAGGAGACGCACGACGACCCGCTGGCGCATTACCTGCACACGATGGATGAGCGCGGCGTGGATCGCGCGGTGATCGTGCAGCCAGAACCCTACGGCGACGATCACACGCTCGTGCTCGATGCGCACGCGCGCGGGCCGGAGCGCCTGCGTGCGACGGCACTGTTTTATCCAAAAGACTCAGACGCACCGCGCAAGCTGGAAGAACTGGTGAAATGTGAGCCGCGCATCATGGCGATGCGCTTCCACGCGCATCGCGGCAAGGAGATGTATCTCGATAACTTCAGCGATGCCGGCGTGCGCGCGCTCTGGGAGAAGGCCGCCGCGCTCGGGTTGATCATCGAGCTGCATATCGGCCCGAACTACGCAGCGCAAACGCGCGACCTGATCACGGCTTTCCCCGAAACGACGGTGCTGATTGACCATCTCGGCGAGCCGGCCTATGGCACGATCCCCGAATACGCCGAGGTGCTGGCTCTGGCCGACTTCCCCAACGTGGTCATGAAGCTATCCGGCCTCGACCACATCGCCGGCGATGCGCCGCTGTATCTCAGCGTGCGACGCTTCGTCCGCCAGGTAGCCGATGCCTTCGGGCCGGCGCGCCTGGCCTGGGGCGGTGGCTCGCCGGCGTGGGTGCGCACGCACCTGTCCGACTGGCCCGAAGCAGACGTCACCCACGTGCTGGGCGGGAATCTCGTCCGACTACTACGCTGGCCCGAGGCGCTCTGACCGCATCGCTTCGCGATGTGCGGCCAGCGCAGATGGATCGCGCGCCAGCCGGCCGAATGTCAGACTCGTTACCAGCCCATAGATGATGAAGTTGGGGATGAATAGCAGGACGATCAGCTCGCGCCACTGCAAGCCCACCCGCGCGATGTCCGCCTGGAGGTAGGGATTCAGATATAAGACCGTGCCCAGCGTGAGCATGACCAGCACGCCGAAGGCGGCGCCATGCAGCCATTTGTTCTTCGGCAACAGGCGGCGAATGCCTGCGTAGACCAGGCCGATGAGCAGGCCCAGGATCGTCGTCGCGACTAGCATCATCAGGGTGATGCGCAAATCGAACTGCGGCGGTTTCTCGGCGACATTCGCCACGAAACGCATGATCACCCGCCCGCCAATGCCCCAAATCAGCCCGCCCAGCGCGCCGGCCAACGCGCCAAACCCTAACTGCCGGGCGATGTCAGGGAGGGTAAAGCCCCACGCACGCATCGGAATGTTCTCATCGTCGGTCTTGATGATCCCCATTACTACAGAGCATGTAGTCGCGAGCGCTAAAGTGAAGAGCTGTGCGAAGAGACCAGCCCCACTGAACACGGTCAAGACGAATGAAGACCAGGCGACCGTTTGCGCGATCAGCTTGATGCGCAACGGGAGCGTGCCACGCGCTTTGAAGCGAAAGACCGTCTCAAGCGATTTTTGAAGCCAGGGGCGCGTTACCAACCAGACGTACAATCGCTCAGAGCTGCGCGCGTAGCAGCCTACGGTGATGAGCAGGAAGATCGTCGTCGGCACGCCGGGGAGGAACATCCCCGCGATGCCGAATCCAAGCGAAGTCGTGCCGACGCCGATGAGCACGGCACGCTGCGTGAATGACAGGGGCTTATAGATCGGCTTCATATATGCGATAACTCTCGAGATTGACATGCGCAATTTTACAGATTTGAGCAGTTTTGTATAGGATTTTCGTCATTAATGGACCAGGCAAGATGTCACAAGAACGCACCGAGGAAACCTGGCTGTCGCTTGGGGATGCTGCAGCCTACCTGAACGTGCATCCGGCTACGCTCCGGCGCTGGTCGGACGCGGGCGAGATCCCCCACCTACTGACACCGGGCGGGCATCGCCGCTATGCGCTGTCCGACTTGCAACGCTTTGCCGAGTCGCATCATGTGGCCCGGCGCGAGGTGTCGCTGGCCGAAGCATGGGCCGACCGGGCGATGACGCGCGCGCGCCAGGAGCTACCCGAGCGCAGCGCCGCCGGCTGGTTGGCCGCGTTGGATGAACCGATGCGCGAACGGCATCGGGCGCTGGGGCGCCGGCTGATGGGCCTGACGCTGCAATACGTTTCTGCCGATGACGGCGCCCATCTGCTGGACGAAGCGCGTGCGCTGGGCAAAGACTACGGCGAGCTGAGCAAGACGGCCGGCGCGTCGCTCAAAGACGCGCTGCAGGCCGCGCTGTTCTTCCGCGATAAACTGCTGGAGGCGACGCTCGAACTCTCAGAAACCGCGCCCGTGCGACCCGGCGATAGCTCCCGGCTGGTCAAACGCATCAACGCGTTGCTCAACGTCGTGCAACTGGCCATCGCCGAGGTGTACGAAGCCGATGCCCCGGACACAACGCAGCCGCGCAAGAAACGCCGGACATGAGCCCAGCAGGTAGCCGCCGGGCTTAGCGGGATCATCTACTACCCAATGGCGCACTTGCGCGCTTGGACGTACAATGTTCATCCCGAATCACTCAACCCAAACAGCCTGCCTATGTCTCTTCCTAAAGACCGATTGCTCTCGATGTATGAGCGCATGGTGCTGATTCGCGCCTTCGAGGAGGCCTGCGTCCAGCTCTACATGGAGAAGGAAATCCGCGGCTCGTTTCATCCATGCGTCGGCCAGGAGGCAACGGCCGTCGGTGCGTGTTTTGCCCTCAACCCCGATGATTACATGACCTGCACGTATCGCGGCCATGGCGCGTGCATCGCCAAAGGCATTGACGTGAACGCGGCCATGGCGGAGATGCTTGGCCGCAGAACCGGCGTCAGCAAAGGCAAAGGCGGCTCGATGCACTGGACCGACCCCAGCATCGGCCTGCTCGGCGAGAACGCGATCGTCGCCGCCGGTGTCCCGATCGCCGCCGGCGCCGCGCTTAGTGCTCAGCTCGACCGCAACGGCCGGGTGGCGCTCACCATCTTCGGCGATGGCGCGATCAACCAAGGAGCTTTCCACGAAGCGTTGAACATCGCCCAACTGTGGAAGCTGCCGCTCATTCTGCTGTGCGAGAACAACCTGTATGCCGAGATGACGCCGCTGGCCAAGTCCAATCCGCTCGCGCAAGTGGCCGACCGCGCCAAAGGCTACAACATGCGCGCCGTCGTCGTAGATGGCAACGATGTGTGCGCGGTCTATGATGCCGTGCGCGAGGCGGCGCGGCTGGCCCGCGCTGGCGAAGGCCCGACCTTCATCGAAGCGCGCACCTATCGCCTGCTCGGCCACATGATCGGCGACTCGGAAAGCTACCGCACCAAAGAAGAGGTGGCGGCCTGGCGCGAACGCGACCCGATCAAGCGGCTGCGCGCGCATCTGGCTCAGGCCGAGGGCGTGACCGACGCCGAATTCGACGCCATTCACGCACGCGTGCAACAGCAGATCGAGGACGCCGTCAAGTTCGCCAGAGAATCACCCTATCCTGATCCCGAGGAAGCCTATACCGACTTCTGGATCTGAAATTTCAGTGCCGAGCCGCGAAACACGCTGAGGAACGAAAGACCCCTGCGCGATCTTAGCGCGCTGCTCGGTTGAAATTGACCTGCCATGCGAGAATTGACCTACACGCAAGCATTGCGCGAGGCGCTCACCGAAGAGATGGAGCGCGACCCCAACATCATCCTGATGGGCGAGGACATCGGCGCCTATGGCGGCGTCTTTCGGGTGACCGAGGGCCTGCTGGCCAGGTTCGGCCCGGAGCGCGTGCGCGACACGCCGATCAGCGAGGCCGGCTTCATCGGCATGGGCGTGGGCCTGGCCATGACCGGCAAGCGCCCGGTGCCCGAGCTAATGTTCATGGACTTCGCGCTGGTCGCCGCCGACTCGATCTTGAACCAGGCGGCCAAAATGCGCGCGATGAGCGGCGGCCGCGTCAAGGTGCCGATGGTCATCCGCACGCAGCAGGGCGGCGGACGCGGCAACGGCGCGCAGCACTCGCAGAGCTTCGAGGCGCTCTTCACCCATATCCCCGGCTTTAAGGTCGCGCTCCCGGCTACGCCGGCCGATGCGAAAGGGCTGCTCAAAAGCGCCCTGCGCGACGAGAACCCGGTCATGTTCATCGAGCACAAGTTGCTTTACAACACCAAGGGACCGGTGCCCGACGGCGAATACATCATCCCGCTCGGCGTGGCCGACGTGAAGCGCGAGGGCCAAGACCTCACCATCGTCAGCTACTCGCGGCAGTTGTTGTTCGCGCTGGAAGCTGCCGAGACGCTCCAGCGTGAGCACGGCATCTCCGCCGAGGTGATTGATCTGCGCTGCACCGTGCCGATGGACATCGAGACCATCGTCGAATCGCTGCGCAAGACCCATCGCCTGCTGATCACGCACGAGTCGCATGCCTCGTGTGGCGTCGGCGCGGAGATCGCCATGCGCGTGATGGAGACGGCGTTCGACGAACTCGACGCGCCGATCATGCGCGTGGCCGGGCTGGACGTGCCGATCCACGTCTCCAAAACGCTCGAAGAGGTGGTGCTGCCGCAGCCCGGCGCGATCGTGCGCGGCGCGCTGCGCCTGATGAACGGCAAGTGAGCGCCCTTTCTCACAGGATGAACGGGATTGACAGGATGAAGTCCTGTGATTCTGTTCATCCTGTTCATTCTGTCTATGATTCAAGGCATCTTCCACGTCTCGTTCACCGTTAGGAATCTCGAAGAGTCGGTCAAGTGGTATACCGAAGTGCTCGGCCTGGAATACTTCCGCGGGCAGGAGCAGCACAACGAATACACCGCCCGGCTGGTGGCTTTCCCCGGTGCGCATCTCAAAGTGGCGCAGTTGCGCGTGCCGGGCCAACCGCTGGCCGAGCGCGCCAACCACCACATCGAGCTGGTGGAGTATGTTCATCCGCACGGCCGCGATGACCTCGACCTCTCGACCAACCACACCGGCAGCGGCCACTGGGCGTTCATCGTGGATGACATTCACAAAGAGTTCGAGCGGATGAAGGCGCTGGGTGTTCGCTTCAAGGCCGACAAGCCGGTGGCCATCGAGCACGGCGTGAACAAGGGGGGCTACGCGATCTACTTCCTCGATTGCAACGGCATCACGCTGGAGCTGTTGCAGCCACCCCCACCGCCGGAGGCCGCGTGTAGCTGAGTTCGTCTTTCGCAGGGGTGCATTTCAAAATGGGGGAACGCAGACTGGCCGGCAGCGGTATTCGCTTCAGTCGCGCCGGATCAATCCCAGCGCTGCGCCGACGGGCAAGCCGAGCGCATCCCGCCCCCTTTTCAGCCCAGGCGTTTACGCCGGGGCGGGTCTGCTACGTCTGCCCCATTCGCGGCATGGATAGGCGCAGAACAGAGTCCGCGTCCTAACGTGTAAATTTTGCCCCTATGCGCGAATGCACCCGTCACGGGTGGGTGCATTGGTAAGATTCATCAGCATGCTGCAGCACACCTTCCTGGCGCTCTCGCGCGCCGGCTGGGCACAGCGCCTGATCACGCAGATGCCGGTTTCGCGGCAGATGGCACAGCGCTTCGTCTCCGGCGAGACCATCGGCGCGGCCATTGCCGCCGTGCGCGCGCTGAACGCGAAAGGCCTGTATGCGACGCTCGACTTTTTGGGCGAGAGCGTGACGAACCGGGCAGAGGCCAAAGGCGCCGCAGACGAATACCTGCGCGCGCTGGATGAGATCGCCGCCGGCGGCGTGTGCTCGAACGTGTCGCTCAAGCTGACCCAGTTCGGGCTGGACCTGGACTACGACTTCTGCCGGCAGAACGTGCGCCGCGTGGTCGCATGCGCTCGATCACACGGCAACTTCGTGCGCGTGGATATGGAGGGCACGCCGCACACCGATCGCACGCTGGCGATCGTGCGCGAGCTGCATCGCGAGTTCGACAACATCGGCGCCGTGATCCAGGCCTATCTGTATCGCAGCGAAGCCGACCTGATCGCGCTGGCCGACGCCGGCATCCGCATTCGGCTGTGCAAGGGCGCCTATCGAGAGCCGCCGGACAAGGCCTATCCCCACAAAGCCGACGTGGACGCGAACTACGTCAAGCTGGCGCGGTTGCTGCTAGACCGCTCGGCCAACGTCAGACGCAGCGATGACGGCCGCACGCCGCCGCTGGCCGCGCTGGCCACCCACGACGAGAAGATGATCGCCGCGGCGAAAGCCTATGCCGAAGAACGCCATATTCCGCGCGATCAATTCGAATTTCAGATGCTCTACGGTGTGCGGCGCGAACTCCAGGAACGGCTCGCCGCGGAAGGCTATGCCGTACGCGTGTATGTCCCATACGGGACACATTGGTATCCCTACTTCATGCGGCGGTTGGCCGAGCGACCGGCGAACGTGTGGTTCTTCATGAGGAGCGTATTTTCAAAGTAGTGCTGCCGCGGCCTCGCTTGCCGCTGGTGTTCGCGTCGGTCACCTCGATCTGCACGGTCGAAGGGATTACGCTTTGCACGGCGACGCCCTCCGGCGCGATCACTTTAGGCGTGAGCTGATGCACGCCGACGCTCAGGCCGGTTGCATCCACTTCGACCCGCACCGAATCCTGGGTGAGACTGTTGAGCGTGGGCTGCGGCCCGGCCAGCACAATGTCCACCACCGAAGGTGACACTTTCACACGCAAGGTGTCGGTGATGCCAAGCACAATTGGCCGGCGCGATACGGTCAACGCGCCTTGTTGTGGCTCGATCCGCACCCGCACGAGCACGGTCATGTTGTCGGCGATGGGTGAGATGTTGGGCGGCACGTTCAACCCGACGCGCTGCTCCACATCTTGCGTCGCGCCGGCGACCGACACCTCCAGCGTGTCAATGAAGCCGGGCAGTTGCTGGATCGCCTCACGTGGCCCGAAGACCGTCACCACCTGAGGGGAGGCCGAGATGCTGGTGATGGCGTAGCCTTCCGCCGGCTGGCCGGTGGGCCGCACGCGCACTGCCAGGTCCTTGAAGTTGCTAAGTTGTTCCATCGGCACGCGGACAGCGGCGGTGCTGGGCGTGATGCTGACGTTCGACACGGCTTGGCCATCGCGGTCGCGCGCAACCAGCCGGACGGTCTGTTGGATGGAAGAGCGCGCGCCCTCCACGTTGATCACGGCGTCCACACTGGCGACGCGCGAGATGACTTGCTGCGTGCCGGTGATCGTCGCCTGAATGGGTTCGACGCTGGGCAACTGTGCCTGATAACCGATAGCCGGCGTGCCTTCCACGACGACCCGAATGGGAAAGCTCGCCTCAGCGATCTGTTCGATCGTCACGCTGGCAGTGAGCGGCCGGGAGGACAGCAACCTGGACGGCTCTGCCCTGATCACAGGGTCGAGCTTGACAACGTGCCGGCCCACGCCGAGTTGCGAGAGATCCACTGGCACCTGCACGCCACCGGCGCCCAGCGACTCGAATGTGCTCCGTGGTGCGCGTATCTGCACGGTCACAGTGGGCGGGAGCGTGCTGGCGGAGATGGTCTGGTTTGGCGCCGGCGGAGCAACGATGACCACCGGTGCGGAGAGCGTGTTATCCACAATCGGATCTTGCTGCAACGAGCCCACGCCCCACACGAATAAGGCCAGCAACAAGGCCAGAATCATTAGACCGACATTGTTTGCCAACCAGCGCGCCATCACGAGGGATTATAGGCAGACGGGGTATCGCCGGACTTCGTCTGGCCTGTGAGTACTCGCCGGTTGCGATCCGAACGCAGCGCTGTCCGATGACCCGAAGTCGCAGGCCACTCAAAGCCCATGGCGAAAGACGGCTAGAATATCTGTTCTAGCGTAGCGACGCCAAGTCGCTGCGCGATCCCTGAGCACACATACACTTTTGAACATCATGGCCAAAGAAAATCTCTCTCCTGTTTGGGCGCGCGCCTTCGACATCCCCATTGACCGCGGCGAAGGCATCTACCTATATGACAAAAGCGGCCGGCGCTACATGGACTTCACCTGCGGCATCGGCGTGACGAACACCGGCCATGCCCACCCGCGCATCGTGCGGGCGATCCAGGAGCAGGCTGCCAAGCTCCTGCACGGGCAAATCGGCGTCGGCATTAGCGATAAAGTGCTTGAGCTGACCGACGAGCTGGCGAGCATCTGCCCACCGCCGATAGACACATTCTTCTTCAGCAACAGCGGTGCCGAGGCGGTCGAGGCTGCGGTCAAGCTGGCCAAACAGGCGACCGGCCGCACCAACGTCATCGTCTTCGAAGGCTCCTTCCACGGTCGCACGCACCTGACGATGGCGATGACGATGAGCAAGACCAGCTATCGGCTGAATTATCAACCGTTGCCCTCTGGCGTCTTCGCCGCGCCCTACGCGCACTGCTACCACTGCCCGGTGGCCAGGCGGGCGATGAGCGAGGCCGAACGCGCGGCGCTGAGCGCGTGCTGTCCGGAGGACGGCGCGTGCTGCGGCTACGCGCCCGACGCAGTGCGCTTTCTGCTGAAGACGCAGACGGCGCCGCAGGAGACGGCTGCCATCGTCGTCGAGCCGGTGTTGGGCGAAGGCGGCTACGTCGTGCCGCCGGCCTCCTTCCTGCGCGCGCTGCGCCAAATCTGCGACGAACACGGCATCCTGCTCATCTTCGACGAAGTGCAAACCGGCTTCGGTCGCACCGGCAAATTCTTCGCGTTGGAGCACTTCGGCGTCGTCCCCGACATCCTCGTGATGGCCAAGGGACTGGCGTCGGGCATGCCGCTGAGTTGCGTCGCCGCGCGGCGCGAGATCATGGCCAAGTGGTCGCCCGGCTCGCACGGCGGCACGTATGGTCCAAACGTGGTGTCGGCTGCTGCGGCCGTCGAAACCATCCGCGTGATGAAGGACGAGAAGCTGCCGGAGAACAGCCTGGCGCGCGGCGATCAGTTGATGCGCGGCCTGCGCGCGTTGCAGAAGGACTTCCCCATCATCGGCGATGTGCGCGGCCTGGGGTGCATGGTCGCCACCGAGTTCGTGGACGCGAACACGCGCGCGCCGAGCAAGCTGCTCACGCAGCAGATCGTAAAGTATTGCGCCGATCACGACTTGCTGCTGCTCACGTGCGGCTCGTACGAAAACGTCATCCGGTGGATCCCACCGCTGGTGGTGAACGCGCAACAGATCGAGGAAGCACTGCAAATCTTCGCCGCCGCCCTTGACCAGGTTGCTTGATTGATCCACGCAGAACGCGAAGGACACCAAGCATGAATTCAAAACTTCGTGTGCTTGGTGTCCTTCGTGGATAGGAAGCTCATGTTGACGGAACTGCGCGTGCGCGATTTCGCGATCATCGAGGCGCTCGATATCGAGTTCGCCCCGGGGTTGAATGTGCTCACGGGCGAGACCGGCGCCGGCAAATCCATCATCGTGGATTGCATCGCCCTGCTGTTGGGCGACCGTGCCGAGGCCAGCATGGTGCGCGCCGGCGCACCGGCGGCCTTGATCGAAGGCCTCTTCGCATACGATGGCGCAGTGCGCCCACAAGTCGAAGCGGCGCTGGCCGAACACGGCATCGAATGCGACGCGCCCGGCCAATTGATGCTGGCCCGCGAAGTTCGCGCCAACGGCCGTTCGATCGCCCGCGTGAACGGTCGGGCGGTGAGCCAGCAGGCGCTGCGCGAATTGGGCGAGTTGCTGGTGGACGTGCACGGCCAGAGCGAGCATTTCTCGCTGCTGCGGGTGAAGGAACACGTCAACTTGCTCGATCGCTATGCCGGCCTGTGGGAGCTACGTCAGCGCGTCGCAGCCAAGGTGGGTGAATTGCGCGCCGCGCGCCGGCAGCTCGACGAGCTGCAACGCAACGAGCGCGAGCGCGCCCGGCGCGTGGACATGCTCAAGTTCCAGCTCGAAGAGATTCGCGCCGCCCGCCTCAAGCCTGGTGAAGAAGCGGCGCTGCAGGAAGAGCACACCCGGCTGGCCAACGCCGAGGCGCTGGCCGCCTATGCCGACGAAGCGCACGCCGCGCTCTACGAGTCCACGCGCGATGCACCCGCAGCGCTCGACCTGATCGCCCAGGCCATGCGCGCCATCGCCAACCTGATGCGCTTCGACAAACAGTTCGAGGAATACTACAAGTCGCTCGAAGAGGCGAACGCCATCGTCGCCGAGGTCGCGCGCACGTTGCGCGACTACCGCGACGCGATCGAGTTCAACCCGCAACGGCTGCAAAAGGTCGAAGACCGGCTGGAGTTGATCAAGAAGCTCAAGCGCAAATATGGCGAGACGGTCGAGGCGGTCATCGCCTTCGGCGAACAGGCCGAGGCCGAACTCAATCAGATCGAGCACAGCGCCGAGCACATCGAAGCGCTGCAGCACCGAGCGCAGCAACTGGCGAAGGAGATCGCCGCGATAGCCGGCGAACTCTCGAAACAACGCCAGGCCGCGGCCAGGCAGCTCGCCCAGGGCATCGAGGCAGAGCTGCAAGACCTGCGCATGAGCGGCGCGCGCTTTGCGGTGCAGATCACGCCGCAAGAGCCGGACACCACCGGCGCCGACCACGTCGAGTTCATGATCGCGCCGAACGTGGGCGAGGGGCTGAAGCCGCTGGCGAAGATCGCTTCGGGAGGGGAGACGGCGCGCCTGATGCTGGCGCTGAAGGCGACGCTTGCGTTGGCCGACAGCACGCCCACGCTGATCTTCGACGAGATTGACCAGGGCATCGGCGGGCGCGTCGGCACCATCGTCGGCCAGAAGCTATGGCAGTTGGCGCGCACGCACCAAGTGATGTGCATCACCCATCTGCCGCAACTCGCCAGCTTCGGCGATGCCCACTTCAAGGTCGAGAAGCTTCAGCGCGATGGACGCACGATGACCCTCGTTCGCGCGCTGGACCGCAAGGCGCGCCTGGAGGAGCTGGCGCAAATGCTCGGCACCACCGGCAAGGCTGGCGCGCAGGGGGCAGAACAATTGCTCAAGGAGGCCGAGGAATATAAAGGCCACTGTCAGGGCAAACCATAGCGCCTCTAGCTCGTCACTGCATTGACAGCCACCCCCTCATATCGAACCCCGGCGCTCACCTAGGGCGCATGTTCGGTTTGGCCGTGGCGTCGCTATCACGCTTATGCAGATGCGATTCGCACGGCCTCACCGAAGTCTGTCATCGCCGCGATGGCTTGATAGGCTTCATCGCCTAACGCTGCGCGCGCCGACGCTTCGAACGACTGATATTCGCGTTTATCGGCCGGCGTGAGATCGCCGGGCACATTCGGCAGCGCTGCTCCCAACAACTTGGCGGCACGTTCGAAGTTGCCTTCGTGAACTGCCACACCGGCCAACCCGGCCAGACAGCGCGCCATCATGTGTATCCGATTCAGGGTCTGACATAGCGCCATACTGTTCAGGTAATACGAGCGCGCTGTGTCTGGTTCCCCTTTGAGCAGCGCAAGACGTCCCAGATGATGCCGGCCGATGGCGACGCCCCATATCACACCAACGCGCTCGAAGGTGGTCAGACCGGCTTCGATATTTGGCTGCGCTCGCTCCAGCATGCCGGCGTTGAGTTGCGACTCGCCTAGTGACATCAGCGCCCAACCCAACTCGTTAGCCGCGCCCAGCTCGCGGAAACTCGCGACGCTCTCGCTCACCCGCTGCACGGCCGTGGCGTAATCGCCGCGCGCTGCCGCCACCTCGCTGCGTTGCATCAGGGCATGTGCCACGCCGCGCGCATCACCGGCGTGGCGATAGATTGCCAGCGCTGCTTCCAGCGAGGCATCGGCGGCATCGAGGTCGCCCTCTTGCTCGCGGAACAGGCGGGCAAAGGTGAGATGTCCGCGTGCGAGAATGGAATCATCGCCGGCCGCGTGCGCCGCGGCCAACGATCGCCGGAAACGGTCTTTGGCCAGTGCAGCGTTGTGTTTGCCTTCCGTGGCCCAAGCCATGACCAGCAGCGCCTGGGCGATGCCGCGCTTGTCGCGGAAGCGATGGCATAGTTGCAATGCTTGATCGCAGCACGCCGTTGCCCGATCCAGACGCGAGGCGTTGTATTCGAGAATGGCCAGGGCCAACAATACCCAAGCCCGATCCGGCGACGGCTCGGGATTCTTGTCCAGGCAAGCTTCGTAAATGGCGCGCGCCTCTTGGAAGTAGCCACGCACATCCCAGTACGACGACAAGTGCACCGCCATGCGCTGCGCCAACGCCGGATCGTGCTGCAGCAGCCAGTCGAGCGCAACGCGCAAATTGGTGTAATCAGCGTCGAGTTGCGCCAGCCCCTCCTGCAACCGGTGGCCGGGCAACAGAGCAGCAGCGCGCTCGGCAAGCCCGGCGAAATAGGCAGCATACCGGCGGCGAACATCTTGCGCATCAGGGGCCGCATCGAGCTGTTGGACGGCGAACTCGCGGATGGTTTCCAACTGCACGAAGCGCACATCGCCGTCTCCATCTCCACGCCGGTGCAGCAGGCTGCGGTTGAGCTGCACCGTCAGCGCATTCCATACGTCGGTCGCCCCGTCGCCCTCGCTCGGACGCAGCACCGCCTCGGCCGCCTCCAGGGTGCACCCGCCGACGAAAACGGCCAGTTGGCGGAAGGCCGACTGTTCCTCCGGGCTGAGCAGGTCGTAACTCCACTGGATGGTGTTGCGCAGCGTGCGCTGGCGTGCAGGCGCACCGGTCACACCGCCCGCGATCAGCTCGATGTTGATGCGCTGCGCCGGGGCGAGTTTGGCCAGCAACGCTTGCGGCGTCATCAGCCCGACGCGCGCAGCCGCCAGCTCCAACGCCAGCGGCAAGCCATCCAACCGTTGGCACAGCTCGGCCACGGCGCGGGCATTGCTCGACGTCAACTGGAAGGCAGGGTCGGCGCTGCGGGCGCGCTCGACGAACAGCGCGACCGAGGGCACGTGCGCCAGATCGGCCGTGGTCGCACCCTCACCGCGCACGGTGATGGGCACGCCGAGCGGTTGCACAGGTAGCACGCACTCGCCGCCCAGGCGCAGCGCCTCGCGGCTGGTGGCCAGCACCCAGACGCGTGGGCAACCGGCGATGACCTCCGCCACCACGCTGCTTGCCCCGGCGACCTGTTCGAGGTTGTCGAGCACCAGCAACAAGTTCAACGCGGCGATGTGATGGACGACCGCCGAGAGTAACCCGTCGCCTTCGGTCTCGCCGGCGCGCATGGCTCGCGCCATAGTCCGCACCAGCCCGACGGCCTCGGTGCTCGACGCCGCATCCACGAAGCACACGCCCTGCGCGAAGTGCTCGCGCACCGCCTGGGCCGCGCGCAGCGCCAGTTGCGTCTTGCCCACCCCACCCGGGCCGACCAGCGTGATCAGCCGCGCGTCTTCGGCCCTGAGCGCATCGGTGATTTGCTTCATTTCGCACTCGCGCCCGATCAGCCGGCCGCTGATCGCCGCCGCCGGAATGCCGGTGAAGGCGTCCTGGCGCGCGGTCTGCACTGCGCCCAGCATCGGCGGCACCTCGGTCTGCCCGCGCGCGAAGCTCACAAAGACAGCGCGTTGCTCGTCCGGCACGCGCAGGTGTTGCGCCATCAGCTCGGCAATCTGTTTCGAGGGTCGCCGTTTGCCCGACTCGATTTTGGCAATGGTGATGAGCGAGCAGCCGACCAGTTCGGCCAGCTCCGCTTGCGTCAAGTCCAGCCCCTTTCGCCGCTCCTTTGCCCACTGCGCAAATGTGCTCATAGGTGCGGATTGTATCGGTAAGAGTATGGGGGTTGTACGTTCCCTTTCGGGCCGAATCGCGGATAAATGGAGCGCATCTATGAGGAAGTCTGTTGCATGGTGCTGAAGACTTTGCGAACAAACTGAGAGGTGAATACCATGATTCGAATGAGAGTTTTGACCATCCCGCTGGCGGCCTTGACGCTGATCGCATGCCAGGCCGTTCCGATCACGCAAAGCCCGCGCCCTGACGCGACTGCGCAGCCGATTACCGGCCCCACCGTCACGCCTGTGCCGAGCGGCGAACCCATCGCCGTGCAAAATATGCGTATGCTGCTCCGACAGTGGCTGGGCGAAGCCGGCGGCGACGCACGGCTGATCGAAGTGCAACAACGAGAATGGCCCGACGCCTGCTTCGGCGCAGGCTATGCCAACGAGTCGTGCGCCCTGGTGGTCACGCCGGGTTACGAGATGACGTTCGAGGTTGAAGGGAAGCGCTACACCTTCCGCACCGATCCAGAGGCATATCGCTATCGTTTGACCGAAGCGCCGCCGCCGGAAATCGGCGAGACGATCATCTCGTGGACAGGCGGTGACGGCATCTACGTAGCGGGTTGCGCCATGGCCGAGATTGGCACGCAAGCCGTCGCGTTCGGCGATTGCTTCGGGCAGATGATGACCGGCCGCTTCGTCAACGAGGCCAATCGCGCGCTGCTCGACCAGCACGTCGCCCGTTTCGCCACCTTCCGGGCCGAGACGCCTGCCGGCCAGATCGTGTTCACCGGCAAAGGCGACCAGCAACCGACGCCGGCGGATCAACGGGCCATCGCCGAGCTGGCGCAACTGATGTATTTCGAAGCGCGCAGCGGCCGGGCCGGCGCATCATGGGCGACGGTCATTGCGCTGCGGCAGGAGACGACGCCCGACCGCACGCCGATGTGCGTGAGTGTGGAGATGACCGGGCGCGCGTACGTGCATCGGTGTGAAACGGATGCGCCAATAACACCGCTGTTCCTCAACCCGAGCGGGTTGGATCAACTGTATCGCTGGGTGGACGAGTTGGCTCTGTATGAGCAGAGGACGACGGACAAGGAAGTGGTCACGCAGATCACCTTTGGCGGGCGCGGCGAACGCGAGGCGACCGAAGACGACAAGCGCGCGATTCGCACCTTCACCGAAGGCTTGATCGGCGAGGCGCGCGAACAGCAACCTGAACTCAGCGCCGGGCAGGTGCGCATCGCATTGCCGCTTGCCCTGCCGGAGGGGTTGGACTGGGATCCGAAATCCGCCGAAGTGAACGACCGCGGCTTTCGCGCCCGCGCGACCGACCCCAACAGCGAATTCCGCTGGGTGGAGGTGCAGGGGTCGGTGACGGACACGCTCAGGCCGAACGACCCCGGCGTCGCCGTCGAGTTGCGAGATCAGAAGGGCACTGCGCACAACTTGCTCGAAGGCTATGCCGTGGGGTGGGCGGAGAGTGGCACGCATTATCTGGTCAGCAGCTCGTTCGACCTGACTCAGACATTGGAGATTGCCAGCACGCTCGTGCCCATGCCGCTCGAGCGATTCGAGCAACTGATGCGCGAGCGCGCCGCGGCAGCGGATGAAGGCGATGTCACCGGCGTCCGGGCCAAGTTGGAGCAGGCGCTGACGGCGCGCGACTTCGATGCGCTCAAGGCATTGATGGGTGAATCGTTCGTCATCGGCTATTGGCGCTCGGAAGGCGTGACGTTGACGCCGGACGAGGCCGTCGCCGAGCTTCGCAGGACACAGCTCGGGATGACAACGTCGCTGGTGTTTAGCGACGTGCCCAACCTGCCGGAGGTGCAGTTGCCGCGCGACATCGGACCCGGTCTGGCATTGGCCGACGCGATCTTCGTGCGTGGATGGCACCCCGATGGCAAGGGCGAAGCGATCTTGCTGCTCGCACGGACGGAAGACGGTCGCGTGCACTGGCATGGTTTGATGTCGGCCATGAATGGGTTCAAGTGATCGCTTGGCATTGCATGTGCGCTCCTCAACCAACCCTCTCCCCCTAGGGAGAGGGTCCTTTCTTCGATCTCAAGGGATCTGGCGCACGTGAAACTTGCTGGAGGAGGATCAATCTTGGCGATCAAATTCAGCGTCTATATCGCGACCAGCCTGGACGGCTTCATCGCCCGGCCGGATGGCAGCCTGGACTGGCTACCGCAAGCGGCGCCGGACGGCGAGGACTACGGCTATCGAGCCTTCAGCGACTCGATCGACACCGTGGTCATGGGCCGGGGCACGTATGAGAAAGTCCTGACGTTCGGCGACTGGCCCTACAAGACCAAGCGAACGGTCGTGCTGAGCAGCGGCCCAGTGGCGATCCGTGATGACTTGAAGTTGCTCGTGGAGGCCAGTTCGCTCGCGCCGCGCGCGCTGGCGGAACATCTCGAAGCGACCGGCAGCAAAAGCGTCTACGTGGACGGCGGCAAGACCATCCAATCGTTCCTGCAGGCGGGCTTGATTGACGAGATCACGTTGACCACTGTGCCGGTGTTGATCGGCGCCGGGCTGCCCTGGTTCGGCCCGCTGGGCAGGGACGTACATCTCGAGCTGGTGTCGTCACGCGCTTACGCTTCGGGGCTGGTGCAGAGCACATACGTCGTGAGACGGTAACTGCTTCAAAGCGTCCGCCCCACCGCGTTCATCAACACATGCGCCACGGATGGCGCGACGAGGTTGCGCGTGCGCAGAAAGACGATGCCATAGGCCAGCCCACTGACCGTCTGCGAGACGACGCAGGCCGCCAGCGCAGCGAACGGGTCGCCCGGCGCAACGCCGGCGTTGGCGTTGAAGTGCCAGACGCCAAAGGCCAGAGCCTGTATCACCAGCGCCCAGCCGGGCTGCACCAGTTTGTTCAACCGCGTTTGCAGCGCGCCGCGAAACAGGAATTCCTCGAAGAAGCCGTTTTGCAGCGCGTTGCCCACCACCGCGCGCACCAAGCGCATGAACGTGAGCTGGCCGCTCACCAACAGGATGATCCAAAAGATCGCGGGTGCCGCGACCCACACCAAACACGCGCGCAGTACTTTGTGTCCACGACCCAAACCCAGTTCGGCCGGGCGCGCGCCCAGCACGAGCAACAACACGAATGGCAGGATGAAATACTGCACCGGGTTGGCGATGGCATTGCCCGGCCCGCCGACGATCTCGGCGGGCAGCAACCGCTCGCCCAGTGCAGACAGGGCCGCGGTCATATCCGACCAGATGGGCAACGTCCGCGCAAACCCGGTCAGGAGGATGAACGCGCCGACGACGCCGAGTTGCGCCCAGGTGCGGGCGGGTGTCGTCGTGGACGCCAAGCTCGGCGCATCTTCCGGCATCGGGCGGGTGACACGGACGATGACGCCCACCAGCAACAACTGGTATGCGCCGATGAACGACCAGATGGCGACGTTCTCGACCTTGCCGATGGCAACGAGGTAGATCGCGCTGGCGAGCCATGCACCGAGCATGCACCACGCCCACAGCGGTACTCGATCGAGCCGGACAGCACGGTCGCTTGGCTCAAGCGTTCTCATAACAACTGCACCTGGGCAAATGTATGCACCGCGTCATCTTCGTATCGCACCAGATCGAGGGTAGCCACCCTCCCGCGCAGGGCAAACTCTGTCTCGTTCCACAGCGCAATCTGGCGTAGGCACACGTGCGGGTCAGGATCGTTGCCCACGCCGATGTGCGGCGTGAAATCCACGTGCAGCGCACGGTGCGCGAAAGGCCTGCCGGCGTAAAGCGCGTCATGCAGCTTGACCAAAAGGCGCGAATGCGCTCGCGATCCGCGTCAGACAATTCTGGATAAGCCAAGACCAACAACGACATCACATCCTCCTTCAAGCTCACAGGCGCTTTTCGCCCCACACGCAAAACAGCGCCTCGCCCTCCGTCGCCGGCGCGTCCGAAAACTCGCTCGTCACGCGTATGTTGACGAAGTCAGCCTGCTCGAACAGCGCTGCGGCCTGCGCCTGCGAATACCATCGCCCGGCAGGTGAGCGCTCGTGGTTTTCGACGTCAATTACCTCGCCCTCGCGCACGACCTCGAAGCGATCTTTCGAGTGCCACAGTTGCAGCTCCGGCTCATAACGCTCGTAGCTCCAGCGTCGCACGGTCAGGCCATCGGAGGCGCGCACCCTTTCAAACACCAGTAACCAGTCTGTTTCGAGCGGTTGGCCCGGCTGCCAAGGCAGGAAGAACGGCATGACCAGCACGCCGCCGGGCAGAAGGTGATTGGAAAAACGGCGCATCGCCTCTTGCGCAGCGTTTGCGTCGGTGATCAGTTGAAAGGTGCTGGATGGCACAAGGATGGTGCGATAGGCGCGCGGCAGGTCGAGAGCCTCCATGCGCTGCTGATAGAGATTTGGCCGCAGCCCGCGCGCTGCCGCTTTGGCGCGGGTGATCGCCAGCATCTCGGGCGACACATCCACGCCGTCACAGTCAATGCCCTGCTCCAGAAAATCGAGAATCAGCCGGCCGGTAGCGCAGCCGACATCCAGCGCAGGTTCGCCGTAGCGGCGGATCACCTCGAGAAACAAATGCCGGTCGGACCAGTTGGCCGTATCGTCTCGCCATACATCCCACGTAGATGCCAGCAGTCCCCGATATTCATAGTCCATCGTCATTTCGGTCGTCCTATGTCTTGTCTTCGGCAGGGCAAGAAGCCATGCATGAATCCCGCGCGCAGCATACGGCGCGCATGGCGCGGATGGAAGGTACAACGGCCATACACACGGCGATACACACCGGCTGAATTGGGTGCATTTCAAAATGGGGGAGCGCGGACTGGCCCGCAGCGGTATTTGCTTCAGTCGCGCTGGGATGAATCCCGGCGCTGAGCATACCGGCAAGCCGCGCGCATCCCGCCCCTTTCAGCACAGGCGTTTACGCCGGGGCGGATCTTTCGTTATTGCTGCGCAACCAATGATTACAGACAATGAAACACCCCGCGACAGTCGTCGCGGGGTGTCCATCTCTGCGGCAATTGCAGGGCGAAGATCAGCGAATCGCCTTCTCCGTTTGCTTGTCGAAGATGTGCATGTTGTCGAGGTTGAAGGCCATACCCATCGTATTGCCGACGCGGGCTTTGGTGCGCGGATCCACGCGGGCGAGGAACGGCTTGTTGTTCGTTGTCATCAGGTAGACGATCACCTCGTTGCCCATCAACTCGGTCACATCCACCTTCGACTCGACGATGGCCTGGTGGATGCCGGGTGGGGCGTACTCCGGGTCGTGGATGTCCTCCGGACGAATGCCGAAGATCACCTGCTTGCCGACGTGCGCCCGATACGGCTCCACCTTGTTTTCGGGCACCTTGACGCGGAACGCGCCGGTATCCACGTAAACGTCGCCGCCGCTGGAGGTGAGCGTGGCGTCGAAGAAGTTCATCGAGGGGCTGCCGATGAAGCCGGCCACGAACACGTTGTCGGGGCGATCGTAGAGCACCTGCGGCGTATCAATCTGCTGCAGCACGCCGTCTTTCATCACAGCGATGCGCGTCCCCATCGTCATCGCCTCCACCTGGTCGTGGGTGACGTAAATGAAGGTCGTGCCGAGCTGCATGTGCAGCTTGCTGATCTCCGCGCGCGCCTGCACGCGCAACTTGGCGTCCAGGTTCGACAGCGGCTCGTCCATCAAGAACACGGCCGGGTTGCGCACGATGGCGCGACCGACCGCCACGCGCTGGCGCTGGCCGCCGGAGAGCTGCTTGGGCTTGCGATCGAGCAATGCTTCGATGCCGAGGCGACGCGCCGCTTCCTTCACCCGTTGATCAATCTCCGCCTTCGGCACCCGGCGCAGCTTGAGGCCGAACGCCATGTTGTCATACACCGACATATGCGGATACAACGCATACGACTGGAAGACCATCGCGATATCGCGATCTTTGGGCGGCACATCGTTGACGATGCGGTCGCCGATGTAGATGTTGCCTTCGGTGACTTCTTCCAGGCCGGCCAACATGCGCAGCGAGGTGGTCTTGCCGCAGCCCGAAGGGCCGACGAATACAAGGAATTCACGATCCGCAATGGAAATGTTCAGGTCGTTCACCGCGATGACATCCCCAAAGCGCTTGGTTACATGTTCATAGGTCACACTTGCCATGCAGCGATCCTCCCAGGAGCGATTTAAAAATGTGACCGGGATTGTATACACGCCTTGTACACGCGTCAAACAAAGATCTGAGCGCCGGATGATGCGACGTTGAGCACCCAATAACGCGCCGATAAACCACCGGCAGCGGCAAACGCCGACTGCATCGCCTCGCCGATCGCGTCGTGGTTCTCCTGTGCAAAGGCCAAGATGCCTGGCCCGGCGCCGCTCAAGGTGACGGCGAGCGCACCACACGCCAGGGCCGCGCGCTTGGCTTCGATCGCGCCGGGAATCGCCGGCAGGCGATACGGTTCATGAATCCGATCATCCATCGCCCGCGACAACAACGACGCATCGCCGTTGCGCAACGCTTCGACAACCAGCATGGCCCGCCCGACGTTGAACACGGCGTCGCTACGCGAATAATGCAGCGGCAGCACCGACCGCGCATGCGAGGTCATAAAGTGAAAACGGGGCACACATACTACAACGCGGGTAGGCGGCAGCGCGATGCGATGTGTGATCACCTCGCCGTTCCGGCCGACGACGATGACTAAGCTGCCCAGCAACGCCGGTGCGACGTTGTCGCCGTGCCCCTCGATCTCGAAGGCGCGGGTGAGGATGCGCGCCGATCCGGCCGGGCTGCGAAAGCCGTGAGGATCAAGCACCGCGTTCGCGAAGAGCAGTCCGGCCAGCACGGCGGTCGAGCTAGACCCCAGGCCGCTCCCGCATGGCACTTCGTTGTGACACACGATGTGGTAGGACTGGCTGCGCGGGTCGAACGGGATATACGTGGTCAACTCCTCGATCATCGTGTGCACCACCAGATGGCTCTTGTCGTCGGGCAAGATGTCTTCGCCCTCGCCGTGCGATTCCACCGTGATGCCGGCGCCATTGCCCTGGTGCAACTCGAACGTGTTCCACAGATCGAGCGCGAGGCCCATGCAATCGAATCCGGGGCCGAGGTTAGCGCTGGTGGCAGGGATGCGGACGGTCAACAGCTTTGTCATCTGACATCTTTCATCGTTCGTCTTTCATTTGCCGCTCTGCGTAGGTGGATACAAATGGAAGATGAACGATGAGAAATGAAAGATTCCCCTAGCCGATCGCTTCGAGCAACGCTTCGATCTGCGGTTCGATCGTCAGCGGCGCAGGGCTGCCTTTGATCGCCGTGTCCGGATCTTTCAAGCCGTGGCCGGTCAATACGCACACAACGCGCTCACCGCGCAAGTCCAGCCATCCTTCGCGTAGCCCCTTGGCAAGGCCGGCCAGCCCGGCAGCAGACGACGGCTCGCAGAACACACCCTCCATCCTGGCGACGAGATGATACGCCTCCAAAATCTCGTCATCGCTCACCGCAGTGATGTGACCGTCTGACGCGTCGAGGGCCGCGATAGCCTCGCGCCAGCGGGCCGGGTTACCGATGCGGATGGCCGTGGCGATCGTCTCCGGATGTTCCACCACTCTGCCCAGCACGATTGGAGCTGCGCCGGCAGCCTGCGCGCCCAGCAAGCGCGGGCGCTTCGATGCCAAGCCATCGCGGAAGTATTCGTCGAAGCCTATCCAGTAGGAGGTGATGTTGCCGGCGTTGCCAACAGGCAAACACAACCAATCCGGCGCATCGCCGAGGACGTCGCACACCTCGAAGGCGGCGGTCTTCTGACCTTGCAGGCGCGCCGGGTTGATGGAATTGACGAGAGCGATCGGCGCGCGCTGAGTTGCCTCGCGCACCATGCGCAGGCCGTCGTCGAAGTTGCCGTTGATCGCAATTACCTGAGCGCCGTAGCTCAGCGCGCCGGCCAGCTTGCCGGCGGCGATCTTGCCGTCGGGCACGAGCACCACGCACTTCAGGCCGGCGCGCGCGGCATATGCGGCGGCGCTGGCGGCAGTGTTGCCGGTGCTGGCACAAATGACGGCCCTGGCGCCGTCGGCCACTGCTTGTGTCATTGCGGCCGTCATGCCGCGATCCTTGAACGAGCCGGTGGGATTAGCAGCTTCGTATTTCAGATACAACTCGAAGCCGCCGCCCAGCGTCTGGGCCAAACGCGGCGCCGGGATGAGCGGTGTGTTGCCTTCAAGCAGTGTAACAGGAGGGATTTCCCGCGTGATATCGAGTCGAGCGCGATAGTGTTCGATGACACCAGGCCATGCCGTAGTGAGGCGCACGCCGGGAAGCGACTGTGAGGCCATAGCGACGCGATTTTAACATTCGCGTCGCAAGCGAGGCCGACCTAAAATCGTTCTATCATGTCCACGAAGACCGTCCAGCTCACTCATAAGCTGGCCAGCGAAGGCGAAAGAACGCTGGCCTTCTTCCGGTCGCTGCCTGATGAAGCATGGAGCACGCAGGTGTATCAAGATGGAGCGATGTGGCGTGTGCGCGATGTGTTCGAGCACCTGTGCATTTCCGAGCATGGCCTGCGTCGCCTATTTGAACAGATCCTAGCAACCGGACAGGGCGCGCCTGAGGATTTCGATATAGATGTCTTCAACGCCGAGAGGACTGGGCGCTTCGCTTCCCTCTCCCGCGATGCGCTGTTCGCGCTCTACAGCGAAACCCGCAGCGCGACAATCGCGTTCACGCAAGGTTTGACCGATGAACAACTCGCCATCCGCGCTCGGCATCCGGCGATGGGGGACGCTTCACTAGAAGACATGATCAAGATGGTTTACTTACACCACCAGATGCACGTGCGCGATGTCAGACGGGTAGTGGAATGAGGCGAAGGCGTTTTTTCGTTTTACGTTTTGCGTCTCGCCTCCTGCATCCTACGTCTAATGCATCGCTTCCTCGTAGATCTTGGCCAGCCGATCTACGATCACATTCCAGTCATGGTGCATCTCGACGTAGCGTCGCCCCGCTGCGCCAAGCTGCGCACGCAGCGATGGATCGTCCAGTAAGCGCAACACGTGGTGAGCGAATGCCTCTGCGTCCCCGGCTACGAGCGCCGCGCTTTCATATCCTGGTTGGAGCGAAGTCACCGTCTGTGCGCTGGTGACAACAGGCGTCGCGCAGGCCATCGCTTCGAGCACCTTGTTCTGGATGCCGGCGCCGTACACGACCGGCACGACGGCGACCGCAGCGCACTGCAGATAGGCGCGCATGTCGGGGACGGCGCCGGTTACTTTCACTTGCTCCGGATGACGCGCTTCCAGCGCACACACTTCATCGGGTGGATCTTTGCCGACGATCCACAGCCGGACCTGCGGCTTCTGCGCCCACACACGCGGCATGATGTCGTTCACCAGATGCAGCGCCGCGGTGATATTCGCGTGGTAGCTCATCTTGCCGGAGAACACCAGCGCATCAGATTCGCGTGTCGCGCCTTCGCATGGCGCGAAATAGTGCAAATCCACGCCATTGGGTAGCACGGTGATCGGCGCATGGCGTGGCGAGATCGCCTCGAGCGCAGCGCGATCGGTTGGCGAAGTGACCAGCACATGATCGAACTGCGCAGCGAGCCAACCTTCGTGCCGGCGCGTGCGCGGCAACTCGAACGCAGTCATCAGCTTTCCCTTCAGGCTCTGGCTGCGCCGCGCCGCTTGCTCGAACAGGTGGGTAATGCTGTCTACGCTGTCCCAGACGATGGGCGTCCTGCGTCGTGCGTCCTGCGTCTTGCGTTTGAGCTGCAGTGCGTAGCGCGAACCGCGCAGATGCTCGACGTGGATCGCGTCGAAATCTCGTACCAAGATCAGCACCTCGAGTTTGGTCGCGAGTGCGGGCTGCCAGCAGAAGTTGGCCTGCAGCGGTTGCGTGGAAGGCAGGGCCGTAGCGAGATTGAGTAGCTTACGGTTGCGGGTGAGCGGCGCAGCGACGATCTCAATGCCGAGTGACTCAAGCTCGGCCAGCGCACGGCGTTCTTCGTTGGTCTCCCACAGCGTCGCGAGCGTCAGGCGATGACCGTGCCGGGCGAGAAAGCGCACCAGGTTATACGGTCGCACGCGAATGAGCGTCGGAACATAGGGGATGACGAAGAGGAGATTCATGAACGCGCGATCGAAGAGAAGATGTATGACTTCAAGGCGTAATCACGCGGTACACCTGAACGAGCGAATTGCCATAGACTTCGCTCAATAGCGATGACCGGTTCGGCGAGAAATCGCCCAACGCTCGCTCTGCCGGGCCAATTAACACGTAGTCCACACTGTGCGCCTGCAAGATTCGCGCACGTTCATCGTCGGCAATCTGCGCATCGAAAAAACGCTGCGCTGCATCGCGTTTCTCAAAGAAATCCAGCGTCTGCGCCCAATGTGCGACATACGCATGTGCACCGGTGAACATCGGAACATACTGGCCGGTCGTCAGCGAGCTCAACACCACGTCGTCCGGCCGGACGTTCTGCTCAAGCCACCTGAACGCGTCCAGTTCCGCGTTGTAAAGATAGTAAGGGTAGTCGTGTCGGCGAAGGTCCACGAACCGCCACGCCCACAGATATACATTGGTAGGCAGGATCAACAAGACGATCGCGATCGTGGCCCAGCGTTGAATGGATGCCAACGATGCTTCTCTGCCGCGTCGTGTTAACTTGCGTTGGACGAACGGCACGATGTAATCGAACAACGCAATCGTAGCCAGGATGGCGATCGGCACTTGCCAGCCGTTTAGCATGTGAATCTGAAAGTCCACCGGCAGATACACCAGCACGAACGAGATGAGAAACCACGCCTTGATGAACAGGTCGTTGTTAATGGTCTGCTCGTCCACAGCCGGCCGCGACGCAGCAATCCACTGCCTAGCGCGTACGCTCGCGATACCATCGGCGATAACAGCGAAGATCGCCAGTAGGAACGGAATGCCCAACAACACCGGCAGGCGATGGGGCGGTGGCGTGAACACGCCGGCGTTGTCGAACTGCGCCAGCACTTCGCCCCAGAGTGGATCGAGCTTGGTGAGCAGAAAGGAATAGAGCGCTGGCCAGCCAGAAAGGATACCGACGACGAAGATACTGACGATCATGAACCACGGCAGCCGGCGATCGCGTAGCAGCAAGAAAAGGACGTAGACGCCGAGCACAGCATAGACGATGACCAGGTCATACGCATGCTGCCAGCCCATGAACTGGGCGAACAGGCCGGCCACAATTGCATAGCGCAACTGCTGCTTCGCCTGGCCGCGCAGCACGAGGTCGAACGTCCAGATATAGAGCGCCGCGCCGAGAAAGTGCGGAAAGGCTAGCGCCGAGTAGAAAGTGTTGCCCTCGGCGACGTAGACATCCAACGGGTTGATCAGCTCACCACGCGTGACCGTGTATTTCATGACCACCAGCACCCACCCGAAGCCGGAGGTGAACGTGGCGATGAGAAGGGCGGCGCGCCGGCGCGGTATGTCCGCAAAGAACCACGCGCACATGCGGTAGACCAGCAGCAGGAAGAGCGCGGTGCTCACGACGCGCATTGCTTCGAACATCACGCGGTAGGACAGCTCGAATGGCAAGCCCAGGGCGACGCCAATGCGCGCCAGGCCGAACCACAGCAGGTTGAAGAAGATCGGTTCGTTGGGCTCCGGCGTGAGCTTATTGGCGGAGAGCCAGTGCGTGGTGAACTCGCGCATCCACGAGAAATACTGCACGTGGTCGGGCACGTTGACCATGATGCCCATGAATTGCTTGCCCTCCGGTGCGGTGAGATACCCATAGAGCACTGGCAAGCTTGTGAGGATGAGCACGATGCCGATGATGATGAGGACGAAGCGCCACTCCGCCACAACGGTTCCAGCCGCAGACAACGCTTCAGCGCGCTTACTGCGCGTCTCGTGTAGATTTTGAATCGTCGTTTCCATCCCTCCGCTCGCCTCTCACACCACTCGTGTTGCACCTGCCGGGTTTGCTGGTCGTACTTCCATCGGTCGTTCTGCTGTAGCGAGCCGGGAGGCCGCCCACCAGACCAGCGTCGCAATTGCACAAGCCACGGCTAGCAGCAGTAAGCTCGAATAGCCTTTGAATCCGACCACCGTCCCGGCGTTGCGCGCGACGTTGCCGGCCAACCAATTCGGTAGCGCATACTCGACGAGCGGGTTGAAGATCGTGTCCGGCGGGAAGGCTTGTTCGGCAAGGGTCAATCCCCACGTCGCGACGAGAGACCAAGCCGAAAGAAGCACGATGAGAAGCGTCAGCCAGGCCGGGCGCGCCTTCAAGTCCCCGCGTGCGGCGGGGTCAACCACGAATACGAGCGCCAGTGCCATGAACGGCAACCCGGGCAGGAAGTAGCGTGGCCCGACGGCGAAGCCACCCCACCACATGATCGAGGAGGCGTTGAACAGGAACATCGCCAGCACGCCGAAGAGCGATACGAGGCAGGCAGCCCGCGCCTCGCCCGAGCGCCACCAAAGCGCGAAGCCGGGCAAGGCCAACAACATGATCGGCGACAACACGAACAAACCCCGAAACGGGCTGAAGGTGATGCCGAAGGCAGCTTCCCAGTGCGGCAGCGTCAGGCTCATGAATCCGGCACTGTGTTGCTGCTCCCAAAGCTCCGAGCTGTTGTAGCCGAGCTCGAACGGTCCGCCGAAGATCGCATTGTTGTAAATCATCAGCGCTGCTGCACATACTGACAGACCGATGAATACCCAGACAAGGCCTCCGCTCGCGGCGCGGCGCAGAAACATGTAGATCGCGTATAGCGTCAAGATGCCGGCGACCAGCGCGGCAGGAAACTCGGTCACCACGCTGTAACCGAGCAGCAGCCCGATGGCCAGCGCGCGCAGCGCCGACGGCCGTGGCGCGTCGGGCTGTCCGAGGCTGAAGATGAAATAGAACGCAGCTACGAGCATCGCTGCGCTAAGCTGGTGACCATAGAACGCGTTGGCATAGGCGAACGCCGGCGTGAGCAGACCATATGCCAGCGCGACGAAAGCGCTCGTGCTCGGTCGTGCGCCGAACCCTCGCGCCAACTGATACAACAGCACACATAGCAGCGCGGAAGGAATAGCATTCGTCAGAAAGCTGAGCACGACCTGCGCCAGCGCGTAACGCACCTTATCCTCTACGACGCCGCTTCCCGATTCCCTTAGCGTCGCCTTGAACGCCTCGCTATTTGCGAACCTTTCGGTTAGCCGGTCCATCACCGGCCAATCCAGCGTAAGGCGCAACCCCGCGTAAATCGGGATGCCGAGGAAGGCGACGCCGGGCGCCTTGTCGCTGTAGTAGTGATCGCTCACCTTGGCATAGTCCACAGTCTTACCAAAACCAAGCTGGCCATGCACGTAGCGATCAATCTGAAAGGTGCCGTCATCTACCACGGCGATGACCATATTCAGCCGCGAGTTCTGGTTGTTATCCGCCCAGCGCGGGAAGAAATAGCCGTAACATAGCAGCGCAATCAGGAAGATTGCGATGCGATTGACGCGATCAAGGTTGAATGTCACCGCCGCCATCCTGCCCGATAGTCGCACGTGCCTGCCGGGTATGCGTACGAGGCAACGCAACGCCTCGACGCGCCGAACGACGGCCGATCAGCGATAGAGCAGCTCTAGCGGCCGGCAAGCGGCGTGATAGTCGTAAGTGGACTCGACCAGCGCACGCCCGTTGCACCCCAGGGCATCGGCGCAGGCGCGGTCTGCGAGGACGCGCAGCACCGCCTGGGCGAACTCAAGTGGCGAGTCGGCGATCAGCACGTGCTTGCCATGCTCGACCGCGATCCCTTCGCAGCCTAGGGTCGTCGTAACGATGGGCAACGCCTGGGCCATGGCGTTGAGGATCTTCACACGCATCCCGCCCCCGGCGCGCAACGGCACAACCATGACGCCTGCCGATTGCAGATAAGGCTGCGGATCGTCCACATAGCCGGTGACGTTGATGCGCGGATCGGACTTGCTCATCTCCAGCAGTTCTTGTGGCGGCCGCGCGCCGACCACGTCGAAGACGACCTGTGGATGTTGCTCGCGAATGTGTGGCAGCACCTCGGCGATGAACCACTTCACACCGTCAATGTTGGGTGGCCAATACATCGTGCCGATGTGCAAGATGTGATCGGCATCCGGATGGCGCTGCACCGGCTGCACTTCGTCAGCGTCCACGGCGATCGGAATGATGACAATCTTGTCAGCATATTCTTTCGCTTGGCCATTCGCTTCGGCCACCGCTTCGAGCAACGCGGCTTTATCTTCGCGGCTTACAGCCAACACGCCGTCGAATTCCCGGCATATTTGTCCCTCATAGTGCTTGAGCAGCTTCCAGTCGCGATCGAGCAAGGCTCGGCGCGGGCCGGTGCCCATCGTCTCGGCCAAGCGCTTGTAGAGCAGCCAGAGCGCATTGTGCGCGTCGAGCACCTTGCGTGCCCCGGCCACGCGCGCTGCATACTGCGCCATGTTGAGCTGATCGGCATGCGCCACGTCGAAGCGCGTACTTTCGGTGAGGCGATCCACGAGGTTGCGCATCGCAGCGCGATCGTCGCGCACCATCATCCAGGGCTGGCCGGTCGCCAGACTGCGCGCCATGGCAACGGCATCTTTGAAAGCGCCGCGCTCCATGGTCACGACGTGCACGCCGCCGGCGCAGAACCGGCGCAGATGTTCGACGTCTCGGCTCTGGTCCCCGCGCACGAACGAAGCGAGCGTCACCTCGTGGTGCTCCGCCAGATACTTCAACACGTTGTAGGTCTTGACCTTCGGCCCGCTGTCCGGCGGGTAGGGCAAAACCTGTGTGAGGAGGAGGACTTTCACAACAACTGCTAGGTGGGGCGCAACTGGGAGTTACCGGTGGCAAGGAATGCTGGAAGCTGCATCAACCCCTGAGGTGTGCCGATGTCGAGGAAGCGGCCATCGTGGAAGGTGACGGTTTGTACCAGCAGCCCTGCTTCTACAGCAGCGTGCATCACGTGCGCCATGCCGAATTCCTGTGAGGGCGCGCCGTTCGCTCGCAGATATTCGCGTAGGTACTCGTGCATGAACTGGGTGAAGCTCGGCGCCCAGGTCGCAATCATCCAGGAGTGCGATAAATGCGGCACGCGCTGTTTGATGTAGTATCTGCGCACGCGCCCCGACTCGTCCAGCTCCGTCATGTCATCCACGAGATGCTCAGGAAGTGGAAACAAGCCCAGGACGAGATCGGCTTGCGTTGCCTCCTGTCGAGCGATTAGATGGCTGAACGCGTCATCGGGCTGGAACAGGATATCCGGAAACCCTATGACCACGGTCGCATCCTGCACGAAGGGATAGGCCGTGTCGAGCGAGAAAGGCGGACCGTAAGGCAGGCGCGCGACCAGGTAGGCCAAACTCAGATCAAGCATCTCGCTCCCATCTCTATAGTAGGCGGGGATGTCCCATTTGCCCTCGCGGATCACGAGAAAGGCTTTGCGAACTCCGGCCAACCGCATCCGCTCCAACAAGAAATGAGAGACAACCCGGGGACGCGCGCTTCCATCCGAGGCCGGCATCGTGATGGGGAAGAGTTCTTTGCTGCACGGCAGCGGCGAGAGGCGCGTCGCCCGGCCGGCCATCGGCACCAGGCCGATCACTTCACGCTGAGGCATGGCCGATGTCAGTCTGTGACCTTCTCGTATACACCGATTTGCGTGCTGCTCTCTGCAGTGAACGGCGCGCGGTTCCAACTGCTCCACCGCTCGCGAAGCCTCATCCCAGCCAAGCGCGCCATCAAGTCCATCTCCGACGGATACACATAGCGCAGCCAATTGGGCCTGAACCTGATACCGTCCGGTGTCAACTCGATGTGCTGGGTGCGCAATACCTGATTGACGGGATCGAGCATACCGACGCGAAACCCCACGACGTTCTCGCCCACTTTAGTGGTCACGACTTCTTGAAATTGGTGAAAGCGTGTCCGATCGTGTACGAAGGCCTCGACGACGAAGACCCCTCCCTTGCGCAGGTGGCGCGCTGCATTCTTGAAGCATTCGACCTGCACATCCTGCGGGCCAAGCAAGAAGAGTGTAGTGAACGCTATGAAAACCAATGAAAAAGCGCCTGCCTCTCCGACCGAATCCTTCGTGCAATCGCCGACGATTGCGGTGATCTTATCTGCACCGGGCTTGGCCCACATCCTCCTCAGCATCTCTTCGGAGTTGTCTATGCCGTACACCTTCAGACCACGCTCGGCGAGCGGCAGCGCGAGGCGCCCGGTACCGATCCCGAATTCCAGGACTGGACCATCCTTGGCCAAGGAAACCAGCGTCTCGCCGACAACGCTGAGATCGTCCCGATTCTGGAAGAGTTCATCATAGATGGGGGCCCAATCGTCCCCATAGTTGCTCAAACCGACTTTAGCCATGTTGGCACCTCTCATTTGTTTCTCGAAGCTAGTAAACGCGCCGGTACTCGGCGACGTTCGATGCATCACTCGAAATCGGCCTCCCAGTAGTCGGGTTTAGCATGGGAAGCAAACGTTCTGCTCCTCACGCAATCGATCACACAGGCGACCTGGAGGCAGTTCGACGTCATCATAGGTGAGCACGTGATCTTTGGCGATGTCGCGCTTCAATCGGCATCCTACAGCAACGCCCATCGGCAACAAGTTCTCAGTCCGGACGACATCTGCGTTTTCGCACTGGCCGTAGGTCATGTAGTAGCCGATGCCGTCGAGCACCTCGCCTGCCTTGAGATCCCGTTTGGCCGTCGCCACGACCTCGACCACCGGTCCCCCGAGCGGTGTCGCCGCGGCGTCTTCGAAAAGCACAGCACGCGCAATCGAAAGCGGCACCTCCATGTAACACAGGTGGAACGGTGTGGTGAAACAGTACAGCGGGCCTTCACCCATCTTATACAAGTCAAGATAGCGATGCTGTGCCGGGTCTTCATGCTCGGCTAGGACGTAGATCCCTGCACCAGGCTTCGCTCCCAGGGCGTAATCTACCGCACCACCGCACGCCCGCAGTTCGTCAATATCGTACATCTTGAGGTGCTCGGGCTCATCAACATATCCGGTATAGGGGAACCCGCGCATGCCTCGCTGCAACACGCGCATGCCGGTAGCATTGGCGACGACGGCCTGCTCGTAAGCGATCTTGGTCCCATCGGCGAAGCTCGTCACCATGTAAGCTTGCTGCCCCCACTTTTTAGCAAAACCCTCCTGGGTCGTCGGTGTGCGATAGTGATCCATCATCCCTTTGATGTTGCCACATAGCAGCGGTTTCATACCCAGCGCTTTCACGAAGCGATATAGGTTCAACTCGGCAGCCGGCTGATCGCCATCTATATCGGTGAACACAACACCAGCCCTATCAGCGTAGACTTTGAGGATTGGTCCCAGTGTGCCGTCCAGCTCTGCATTGGAAAGGATCACGTGTTTGCCATTGCGGATCGCCTCTAGAACGACGCATGCGCCGAACTCCACCTGCCCAGTTGCCTCGACGATTGCCTCGATGTTGCCGGCTTTGCACAATAGCGTTGGATCGGATGTGACGGCATACTTCTCCTCTGCAATTGTCTTCTCTAGCTGGCTTTCCGTCTCGACCTGGCGTATGTGTCCAGCTTCGACGCCGGCTTGGATATACGCATCCCTCGCATGATCGAGCGTGCGATTTGAAATCGCCACGACCCGCATACCGGGCACTGCTTTTGTGATTTGCCGCGTGATTTGACGTCCCATAAAACCTGCGCCAACAAGGCCAACGCGGATAGGATTGTTGGCGTCGGCGCGCGCTTGTAACGCTTTGTCAACGATGATCATTGCGAGTCTACCTGTTGTGTTTCAGATACCAAAGAGCGGCCAAGATTTATCCTTGTCCGAGATCGCGCTGATTGCAAGCGGCCATTCGATACCGAACGCGGGGTCATCGGGGCGAAAGCCACGTTCGCACTCGGGCATGTGGAACGCGCTCGCTGAGTACATTACCATCGCGCCGTCGGTCAGTGTTTGATAACCGTGTGCACACATCGGCGGAGCGTAAAGTGCTCGCCCGCTCTCCGCTGTCAGTTCGACGCCAAACCACTGGAGATAGGTAGGCGAATCCGGGCGCAGATCAACGGTCACGTCGAAAACTGCGCCTTGAACGCAGCGGAGGAACTTAGCCTCCTCCGCCGGCGCGACTTGAAGGTGCAGCCCCCGCACGGTGCCTTTGACGTGGTTGAAGGTGATGTTGATCTGAGCGATGGCCGGCGTCAAGCCGTGTGACTGGAACTCGCGCGCGCAAAACCCACGCGCGAAGAAGCCGCGATGATCCTCGCGTCGCTCGAGGTCAACGATATACACGCCGGGAATCTTCGTCGCAGTGAAAATCATGATAGGCAATAGCGAAAGTCGAAAACCTTTTTGCCGGCAAACAAATCTCGATTGCGTCTGAATTCATCCCAGGCCGTCAAGAGGACGAAGACATCAGCCGCTTGTGCGATCTCGTGCAGGCTGCCAGCATAGGTAATCGGCAAGCGATAGGCGTGGTCAAACACGCCGTTCGCCAGCGGATCGTATGCGATGATCTTGCCGTAACCTCGGTCGAGCAGGCGCTGGATGATCGCTCGTGTGGGCGTATCCCGGATGTCGTCGGAATTGGGTTTGAACGCCAGGCCGAGGACGCCGATGGTGTGAGACGCCGGCGTCTCCGCTATCACCTTTTCAACCACGAAATCCTTGACGTGTTCGTTCACCTGCAACACGTGGCGCAGTCCCTGCGCATCGAAGCCCCGCGTCCTTCCCTGCATGTACATGGCCTCGGTGTCTTTGGGCAGACAGTAGCCGCCGAAGCCACAACCCGGGTATACGTAGCTCGTCATACCTGCCGGCGCGCCAGACCATCGTTTGTCCTGGTGGAGGATCTTGAATGCACGCGCGATCTCGATATCCCCTAATTGATCTGCCAGCATGGCCATCTCGTTGGCGAAACTGATGAGCGTGGCAAGCAGCGTATTCGAAAGATACTTGATGAACTCAGCAGTTGTGGGGGATACCGTGTGCACCGGCGCATCGAAGCGAGCGTATAGCTCCTGGAGCAGGTGTGCGCTTCGCTCATCGTTTGTTCCGATCACAATCCGGTCAGGGTTGATGAAGTCATCCCAAGCACGGCCTTCGGCCAAGAACTCGGGATTGCTGGCGACGCCGATGTCGTGCCCTATGCGGAACCCCAGCCCTTCGATGAAGGGCGCGATGGCGTCGCGAACCGTGCCCGGCGGGATCGTTGATTTGTAAGTCAAGACCCTGAAAGTGGTTGTGTCAATCGCTTGCAACGTCTGTCGCGTCGCTTCTAGGATATACGTGAGATCCACGCTGCCATCTGCGCTGCGCGGCGTGCCGACGCAATAGAAGATGATCTGTGCCGGCTGCACCGCATCTTCGAGACGTTCGGCGAGGATGAATGCCTGGTTGATGTGTCGGTCGAGCGCCGACTTCAATCCAGGCTCATGAAACGGCACGATCCCATTGCGGTAGGAAGACATCTTTTCGGGGTCGGCATCGTAGCCATATACCCGATAGCCCTTCTCGCTCAATCCAAGCGCCGTCGTCAGGCCGACGAAGCCAAGTCCAATGACTGCAATGTTTGTCATGATCGCGCCTCGTAGTGTAGAAACCGCAAGAATCGCTCTACGCCGCTGTGTACGGTGATTTCGGGATCGAAACCGAGGATGCGATGCGCCTTTTGGATGTTTGGGCATCTGCGGTTTGGGTTGTGCGTGAGGTATTCCGCGTCGGGAGGCGGTGCCAGACGCAACGCGCCACGATAACCGAATACCTTCTGCGCTGCCTCAACGTAGATGTTCGCTAACTCACGGATGGATACCTCCGGGCGATCCATGCCAATGTTGAAATAGTCGAATCTGCCGTGCAGCAGCACCTTGAGGTAGCCGACGATGGCGTCGGCCACGTAGCAGAAAGTCCGCGTCGGCGCGCCGTCGGAGAAGATTTCGATGTCGCGCCCTTCGATGACCGCGTGCGCGAAATCTGCCGGAACGCGCCGATCTTGCGGGCTCATGCCAGGACCGAAGTTGTTGAACGGTCTCGCGATCGTGATCGGCATGTTATACCTCTGCGCGAAGAGATAGCACATCGTCTCACCGAAACGTTTCGCCTCGTCGTAACACGCCCGTGGGCCAATGCACGATACGTTTCCGCGATATTCTTCGTCAGTCGGAATGTGCTCGGGCGCAGGATCGCCGTAGATCTCACTGCTCGAAAAGAACAGAAAGCCCTTGATCGGTTTGTCAACGTAGAAGTCGAGCAGCCTCCGCAAGCCCCACACGTTGGCATCCAGCGTTTCGATCGGGAACTGGCGATAGAAGGTGGGCGAGGCGATGGAGGCCATGTGAATGACGTAATCTGCCTCTGGCGCGCCTAGAACATTCGCGACGTCGCCGGTGATGATGTCGAAGTTCGACACATCGAGAAAGCCGGCGTGTTCGGCGCAGAGCCGAGCAACCCAGCTCGGTTGACCGAGCATGAAGTTATCCAGCCCGATCACGCGCCGGACACCCAATCGCTCGCTGAAGCGGACGAAGAAGTGAAGCAGAGAATATCCTAGGAATCCTGCACAGCCAGTGATGAGGATGGTTGCGCCTACCAATCGTCCCTTTTCTTCCGGCGAGAGCTTGTCGTGGATGTAATCAAGATCCTCCAACAAGATGGGATTGCGCATGCTCACGTCGCTTACCAAACCTTCCACGGCGCGCCCTTCTGCCATAGTTCCTCCAGCGTCACCTTGTCGCGCAACGTGTCCATCGGATGCCAAAAGCCTTCGTGTTTATAAGCCGATAGCTCACCATCTTCGGCCAAGCGACGCAGCGGCTCTTGTTCCCACACCGTCGCATCGCCTTCGATGTAATCGAAGATGCCCGGCTCAAGGACGAAGAAGCCACTGTTGACCCACGCGCCATCGCCTTTGGGCTTTTCATGGAAGAGGTCCACCTTCGTCTGCGCTGCCGAGAGTTGAATCACGCCGAAACGCCCGGGAGGCTGAACCGCGGTGAGCGTCGCCAGCGTCTTCTGCGCACGATGGAAGGCGATCAGCTTGCCGATGTCCACATCGCTGACGCCGTCGCCATAGGTGCAGCAAAACGTCTCGTCGCCCACGTAATCCCGAATACGCTTGATGCGCCCGCCGGTCATCGTGTTCTCGCCTGTATCCACGAGCGTGACGCACCACGGCTCGACGCCGTTACGATGAATGTGCGTATGCCCGTTGCGAAAGTCGAACGTGACGTCGGAGTGGCGCATCACGTAGCTGGCGAAGTACTCTTTGATCATATGGCCTTTGTAGCCGCAGCAGATCACGAAGTCGTTCAGGCCATAGGCGGAGTAGATCTTCATGATGTGCCAGAGGATCGGCTTGTTGCCGATCTCGACCATCGGTTTGGGCCGCACCGCACTCTCTTCGCTGATGCGCGTGCCGAATCCACCGGCGAGGATAACGACTTTCACGATTAACCCCCGTTTCGATACACCAATAATGCGCCGCCAGCGAAAGGCCTAGGACCTGTGGCGCAGAGAATAGGTTATGGAGCGCACGAAAATGCTCATCACCCCTCGATTCAATGTGACAGCTAGGCGATGGTGCAGGGCTGTAATTATCTGCTTTTTGACCTGAGCCAAATCTCTCCTTTCCCAAGCGCAAAAAGCATCGGCTATGCTAATGTCGCTAAGGATGTGTGAATACACGCCTTTAAGCCTTGTCAGGGCACTAGGCCACTTATTGAACATCAAATTTACAAAACCAACCCGGTCGTCTTCAGGTAACTCTGAAACGAAGCGGTCAACAAGTGTAATGAATTCGGATTTGTATTTGGGCAATTCAGGACAATGTTCTACTGCACAGGTCATTTCACCGCGTGCGAGTTGCACGTCGCCTAAACGAAAAGCTCTCAAACCCGCTCCGACGTGTGCCAGGGCGATCATCAAGTCACGGTGTTGCGAAAGGCTCGCGGCATTTTGTGGAAGGTGATCAAACCAATTGATTACGAAAGCAACTGGGTCATCACATGTGGGTCCAAGCGCGTATCCGCACAACAACTCGTGAATCCAAATCTGCAATGTTTGCCTCCACTCTGGGCGCAAAATCAGCGCACGCGCGATGTGCTCACGTGCCCGCTCTGGTTGACCCACAGCAAGAAAGCGTCCCGCGCAGTCCAAATGTAGATTGGCGAAGGTCCGATCCTTCCATCTGCCATATCTGGTCGCAATCTCAGGATCGTTGTAGATGCGAGTGTAGATGGTGAACAATGCTTTCGCCAAGCCGGTTACCTCGGTAGATTGGTTCTTGCCATGATGGCGATGGGAATATAAGGCTTCTCGCACGCATCCTACTTTGAAGCCCAATCGGGTCGCGCGCAAAAGGTAATCCACATCAGCGGCTTGGCTTACGCTAGCATCCAGCAGGCCTGTGCGCTCGATACATTCGCGCCGGAACAGCGCTGATCCAAACCATATCTGGGCCTCATAACGCAGTAACGGCTCGAATAGATTGCCTTCGGATACAAACTTTATGCAATGACTCGGTCTTCCTTGTCCATCAATGTAGTAGTAATTTGTGTGCACTAGGCCAACGTCTGGCGATTGTGTGCCGAAACACTCCAATTGACGCTCAATCTTTGTTGGATGAAACAAATCATCGGAATCCAAAAAAGCGATGTAATCGCCCGTTGCAAACTGTAAAGCTGTGTGGTAGTTCACTATAGGACCTTCGTTAACGGGCCTTCGAATATACCGCACCCGCGGATCACGTGTAACGTAGGTCTGCATGAGCTCAGGCGTGCCGTCTGTAGACGCGTTGTCGCTCACAATCACTTCAATATCGCGATGGGTTTGTGCCAAAGCGCTATCCAGCGTAGCCGGCAAAAGATCTGCACGATTGTAAGTTGCGATGAGGATAGATACTTTGGGCATAACATCACCTCAATTGTAACGACGATAGACTGGCTTCAACGGGCGTCCGATAAGGTGATGTTCCACTCCGTCTTCCAGCGCTTGCCGATACACTTTCAGTGCACCTGCAACTGCTTCGATTGTGAAGTCAATATCTGCATCCGTATGTGAGTAGCTGACGATGAACGACGGACCGATCACCCCGCGTCGAATCAGTTCCTGCATGAAGAGCGCGCGAAAGGCTTGCGAATCCTTTTTATTTTGATCGCGAGTGGCAAACATCAAGTTGCATGGGCGGCCTAGCACGGCCACATAGCCTTGCAAGCCATATTCCTCGATGGCCTGATTGACACCCTTTCTTAGCCGTTCACCTACGCGATACAAATGCTCAACCACGGGCTCGTTCTCGTAAACGTTCATGGTTGCAATCGCCGCGGCCATTGCATGGGTCTCTGCGCCATGTGTGGTGGAGAGCAGGAACACGCGCTCTTTGTCGTGGTGGAGACCACCCAACTTCATGATCTCGCGCTTACCGGCCAACGCCGAAAGCGCGAAGCCGTTGGCCATCGCCTTGCCCCAGGTGGAGAGGTCCGGCTTGACATCGAACAACCCTTGCCCACCTCCGTTGTGGACGCGAAAGCCGGTAATCATCTCATCGAGGATGAATAGCGCGCCATTCTGGTGGCATAGCTCACGTGTCTTGTGCAGAAAGCCATCTTTCGGGTCGTCATTCTTGGCCGGCTCCATGATCAAGCACGCGATGCGGCCGGGATATTTCTCGAACAACTCTTTGACGCTGTCCAGGTTGTTGTAGCGGAAGGTGACCGTCAGCTCCTTGATGACTTTCGGGATGCCGGCGTCCAGCGGGGTGGTACCGATGAACCAGTCGTTGTAAGAGAAGAACGGGTGGTCGGCACATACCGCGATCATGTCCCGGCCGGTGTAGGCACGCGCCAAGGTGATCGCTGCGGTGTTGACCGTCGAGCCGTCCTTCGCGAACTTGACCATATCGGCGGCGGGGATGAAACTAAGCAAGCGCTCGGCGCATTCCACCTCGATCGGTGCTGGGCGAATGAAATTCGTGCCCAGCAGCATTTGCTTGTAGGCCGCCTCGACGACCGATGGATATGCATGACCCAGCGTCACCGCCCGCAGACCCATGCCATATTCGATATACTCGTTGCCGTCAGCATCCCAGACGTGGCAACCCACGCCACTAACGATGAATCCGGGCGCCTGCTCCGGATACTGATCATCACCCTTGGCATAAGTATGGCAGCCGCCGGGGATGAGGCGATGCGCCTTTTCTTGAAGCTGGCGAGATTGGTCGAGTGTAAGCGTCCTGAACGTCATGAGTTTGCCCATATGTCCCCGTTTGCCCTGATCCAATAGATTAGTCGGCTCTCAGAAAGCGTTCTGCAGCATAAATTGCACCTATGGGAGCCACGCCCGTGTGAATGCGGCCTTTTTGACCGAAGAGGGTCAATTTCACCTCAGCTCTCACGAGAGCTTTCACATTCCGTGTACTCCAAAGTAAAAGTGAGTGATGCCCTTCTAGGGTGCGATTCTTAGATAGTCAATAGCCACTTCTCCGCTCGTTCTCGAGATGATTGACAATTCATGTTCCCCGGGTGTCAAGTCACGTGCTACAAAGAGGCGCACCCGGTAGATATCCGGTCCCGAGTACTGCAAACCATACTCGCCATAAGATTGCTGATCTACAAACACCTCTATGCGCCCACCAGAACGGCTGATTCGGCCATACAGTTCTATACCCTTTCCCTGGAGGGTGCACTGCATCATCGCGCCGACTTTATCTGTCACTTGCATTGAACCACCGTAGGCCGATTGATCGGCAACTTCGTTCCAACCTTGCCACACGCATCGGGGATCGCCGTCGTCAATAAATTCGACATAAGATATGGAGATCCCAAGCCAACCAGCAAACTGAACAGCCATCCACGCCAGAATCGCTGGAGCAGCCAGCATAATCTGTTTATACTTCTCTTTCAGACTAGGCCATAACATCAGAACCGCATCACGCACGTAAAGAGAAGCAAAAACTAGTGCGATAGCGATTCCATGCCATAGTGTTCCTAGCCAGATGCTCACATCGCTTCGAAAGAAAGGCAAGTTGTAGAGCAGCAAAATCGCCAAAAAGTGGATGCTGAAGCACCAAAGGGCTTCCTGCCCCAGCCTTATCAGCAACCATCCACATAGAGCATTTAGCGGCCTCCATAACCATGTGACCAACGAATATGAGGCAAAAAGATACAGTGAGACCAGCATTAGACGTAATGGGCGCATATCATAACGATCGCCTAAATGCTCCGGAAGATCAGGCCAGAGCGGGTAGCCAGTGATATGCAAGCCGACGAAGAACAAAGCCACCATACCGACTCCGGCCGCTAATGCATAGTGCCACCGCTGATTTACAACCCAACGCGACAGTTCGCTGCGATGATAGCCAATTACCAATCCGATGAAGAAAATGGGCTGCCACCCGATGGAGCGAGAACGCGCTCGCAATAGACGTCACCGTCGCGCTTGGATTCAGCCAACTAATCGCATATACGAGTAGAGCACTTAAAATAACCAGCCAAGCTTTACCATCGGCGCAGGCCAGAATCGCCAGAGGTGCGAGTAACATGTAGATCACGTATTGAATCAGAATCTCACTCCCGTTGAAACCCGATTCCAGGGTCAATACTTGGAGCGCTCTCGCAGTGAACACGTAGGAATTCAGCGACGCATCCAAATCGCGCCAGGCGTGATCCCACATGCGTAGATCAGTCAACCATGCGACGGCGAGGAAGAAGAGAGCAATGCTAATAGCGGCGAGATACAACTCCCATGCACGTCGCAAACTACGCCGAATCGCCACGGCCTCTGCTTGGCGGGAGGCAACGATGCCGATTACGACGCCGGAGATCGCATAGAACAATTCAGCTGCGGAGATAACGAACTCAGCGTTGCCTGAAATCTTATAGAACCAAGAGTCGGCTACGACGACGTGGTCTACGATTAACACCAAGATCGCAAAACCGCGTATGAAATCCAATCGCAAGTCGCGCTTCGAGGTCTCCGTATATCGCCATGACTGCCGAATGGTGACCTGGGAGGGCTGCGTAGCTGGAGAAGAAGCTTTTTGCGTATCAAAATTCATTGAAGCGCCAATTTTCAGGTGCAACTGGTAAGGAGGTCTGCGGCGACCATATCACCTCAGGCGCGTAGATGCCATCCTCAGGAACGGGATCGCCCGGAACCAACAACGGCACTGGGTCGCTGACAATCGGTTGACGGCTAGAAAGATAATCGTAAATCCTAGCCTCAACTATGTAAGCATCTGGAGCGAGCATCACGTTTTTAATGCGTGCCTCGAACGTCCCCTGTCCGCAAAGGCCGGACTGTTGCGGATCACTCGTCCAAGGTGAACAACACACCAATCCATCGGATCTACGACGAATCTGAATCGAGAATATAGGCACACCTACGCTGTGCGAATTTGGGATGCAGTAGTAACACCTGACGATCAAATCCTCGCCGCGTTGCTGCAGCACGTTGCTAGGATAGTTCCTGCCGTCGAACAGCTCAACCCAGATAGCTTCACATGCATCCGTCTCGAGCGCGTGACCCACGCCATTTTGGATCGCTCCTTCCCTGACAAGCGATGCATTTGCTTTCAGGAAGTAGTCGCGCCGTGCAGTTTCTTGTATTTGTTCATACCGTTCGACCACATCTGCTGGCTTACCCGACATGATAAGTCGTCCATGATCGATCAACAGCACCCGACTGCAGAAAGACTGCACTGCAGCCATGTGATGAGAGACGAAGATGATAGTTGCGCCATTGTCGCGCAACTCACGCATACGCGCCAGCGACTTGCTCTGGAACGTGCCATCACCGACGGAGAGCACTTCGTCCACAAGCAACAGATCAGCCTGTACATGGGCCGCGACGGCGAATGCCAGTCGCACATACATCCCAGACGAGTAGCGCTTGATCGGCGTGTCTATGAACGGACCTAGCTCAGCGAATTCCACGATGTCATCGAACTTCGCTTCGATCTCACGCCGTTTGAGACCGAGTATCGCGCCGTTGAGATAGATGTTCTCGCGCCCGGACAATTCCGGATGGAAGCCGGCTCCCAACTCGATCAACGCCGCCATGCGGCCGCGCCGATGAATTCGACCGCTGGTCGGCGGCGTCACACGCGAGAGCAGCTTGAGCAGGGTGCTCTTTCCAGCGCCGTTGTGACCGATGATTCCCAGGACCTCGCCCTGTTCTACCTGAAAGCTGACATCTTTGACCGCCCAGAAGGGCGCCACTTGCTCTTTCTGAATCCGCCGCGAATTGAACAATCTGCGCGCACCATGTGCGATTGCTTCGCGTAAGCTGGAATGAGTCTCACCCAGCTGGTAACATTTCGATACGTGATCAAATTCGATGACAATCACTTTCCCAACCTCTCAAATTAAATCTGCAAACCGGTTCTCTGCGCGCTTGAAGAAGCGATATCCCAAAATGAGAATGAAGATTGAGACGACTGCTGCAAAGCCCAGCCATCCCCAATCTGGCAGTTGTCCGAAGAGGATGACGCGGCGATAAGAGTCAATTAGCACTGCCATGGGATTCAGGAAGTAAATGGCACGTAGAGACTCGGGCACTGCGCCAACCGGATAGATCACCGGCGAGGCATAAAGCCAGACTTGCAGCGCGAGCGGGATGACGAAGCGCACGTCGCGGAAGAAGACATTCACTGCCGCGCCGATCAAACTCAACCCGTAGCTGAGCAGGATCTGGATGAAGATGATCAACGGAAGCAAGACAATCGTCCAGCGTAATGCAACTCCGCTCAACAACATCAGTGGAATCAAAAGCGCCGCAGCGATGACGAAGTCTGCTAGACATACCAGCACGGCCGACAAAGGCAGAATTTCTCTAGGGAAGTAAATTTTGCTGACCAGCGACATGTTGTTCACTAGGCTGGGAATTGCGAAGGTAAGCGCGCTGGCAAAGAAAGTCCATGCCAAGGAACCCACATAGCTAAAAACAGGATAAGGCACTCCCTCTGCGGGCACCTGCAACACGAAGCCGAAGACCAGGCTGAAGATCGCCATCAAGGCTAGCGGCTGAAGCACCGCCCATGCCCCTCCAATCACCGACTGACTATAACGCACGCGAAATTCGCGCCTCACCCAGGTGAACAGAAGATCGCGCGACTCGATGAGTTCGCGGAGATGAGAAGGTTCATCTGGCTGCAACGCAGTATTCGAGAGGGATCTTTGCTTTAACACTTCCATTGCGAAAACACCATTACTTAACCATCTACTACCAAGCTTTCATCATGTAACTCACATTAACCTTACTGAGGCTAGTTATTGCTAACTAACTCAACTTAGACTATCACGCAATATGTAAAACGGGCTTAAGAAGACCTCTACTTTCCCTAAAGAGAATCATCTCGGGTCTATGTCTATAAGACCAAGATGTCGCGTAGAGGCACCGTTCTGCGACCAGAACGCCCTCGTGTGGCCAGCCGTCTGACGTTGTGCACGACCGACTTTACCACTGTGAGCACGAGGAGCTGCAGTTTAAGGGCACTCGCGCTGAAAGTACCGTAGTGTTTGCGGTAGAACCTCAACCGGCTGCGATACATCTCTCTCTCTCGTTCCATGCGCCGGCTCACACTACTTGCACCTCCCAGATGAACCACTTGAGCTGCCGGTTGATACCATACCTGCCAGCCGTGCTGCTTGAGCCGCAGGCATAAATCCACTTCCTCGGAATACATGAAATATCCCTCATCAAGGCCTCCAAGCTGCAGGTATGCGTCGCGCCGGACTAACATACACGCGCCATCCACATAGTCGACGATCTGCGGACCTTTCTTCACCTCGTCGCACCGGCTGGGATACCAGGGTCCCTTCAACATACGCCCCAGGCCGGACAGGATCAAGAATTCTCGCCACAAATTAGGGAAGGGTGTGTGGGATGCTTGAAAGCTACCATCAGCATTGCGCAATTGCGCGCCAACCAGCGCGGCTCGGGGTTCACGCCTGATGAGGTCAAGCATGACCTGCAACGCCCCCACGGTCAAAAAGGCATCACTATTGAGTAGCAGAGCATAGGGAGCGCTGGACGCTCGCACACCCTGATTGTTGGCGCGAGCAAAGCCGACGTTCTCATGATTTTCGATGACGTGCACATGTGGGAAACGTGCTTGCAACGCGAGCACGCTGTCATCGCTCGACGCGTTGTCCACAACGATCACTTCCAGCGATAAGTCGGCGCACATGTCGTATACGCACCGGATACAGCGTAACAGCAGATCGCGCGTGTTCCAGTTGACGACGACAATCGAGACATCCGGCACAGTCATGCTTCACCTGCGACGACGGTAGAGCAATAGCGCGAAGAAGAACAGCGCGACTGGCGCCACACTTAGCGCGATCAACCCATAGTCATCCACTTCCGTTTTCAGGGCGTTGAAAGTGATTTCAGATGGCGACAGGTTGACAGGCGGAGGTGTAGGCAAGTTTTGCAGCGTCGAACGCGTTGCAGTAGGCAGTGGAGGTAACGTGGGTGTCGGATAAACCACCGGTTGAACGGCAGGAGCAGATATGGATTTTCGCGAATACCAGATCCTAAAGTCAGCGTCGGCCGCATCGGTGCCGAATATGTTGTTGGCCGTAGACCAAGTTACATGCAACTGATTACCTAGACCGATCGCAATGCGCGGCCAAATAGGCGTGGAACCCAAAGGAGTGAAGATCACTTCGGGCTCCGACCATGAAGATCCATCCCAGGTAAGGTGTATCAGATTCGGCAACTTGGCACCACGGTCTAAACGGCCGACCATGACCAAGTGAATGTGACCTGCGCTGTCAGTCGCCATTGAGTAAGTATCTAGTCCAGACTCGATTACGCTCCAAATTCCGAACACGCCAGGCAATGGTGCTGGCGCGGACCAGTTCAGGCCGCCGTCACTAGAGACCTGATAGTGAGGCACATCGTCGGGAAGCTTTAACCAAACCACTATGAGCTTTCCTCCACCATCCTCTCCTATAGTGATAAACCTGCCGCTACTCCCTGGATAGCCGGCCGAGCTACCCGAAAATTCAATTGGGTCTGACCAGGTCGTGCCGCCGTCGCGCGAAGTCATATAGCTCACTTGAGTACTGCCAACTACTTGCGCCAAGCCACCACCGCGCCCGGCATCCCAAACCAAGTGCAAGGCACCTGTTCGGCTGGCCAAGATCTGAGGCTTGATTGCACCATTGCCCGCTGGCGTGAGCAAAATCGGGTCTGTCCATGATGTTCCTCCATCGCGTGACTGGCGGTAGAAAATCGCATAACAGGTCAGACATTCCTCTACACGAGGATTCTCTGTAAAGATGAGGTGGAGCCGACCATCTGGACCAATTGCGATTGCCGAGAAGTAAGCTCCGCCAATCTGGCTCATATCCTTTTCAGGTGGCCAACGGGGTAGTGTTTGCAAGTCGTAGACCGGCACCCGGTGATAAACCATCTTGTGATCGTTTCGACCAACCAGATGAGCGTTGCCCTGCAAATCGAAAGTGATGATTGGCCTAGTAGCTGCGCCCGTGTAAGGCAGGGCGAGTATGTCAGTGGGCGGCGTCCAATCAAGACCATTTTTTGAGGTTGCATACATGACAGCATCATATCCAGTGATAAAAGATGCCCAAACCACGTGCACTTGTCCTGACCGATCAGCGGCAACATCGGAGAACCATGAGAATTGCCCCGTCTCCGATAGCTGAACTGGCGACGACCAGCTAGGAGTTTGAGCCGACAAAGGAACCGGCATGCAGATCAGCGGGCCAATCACCAATGCGCACAATAACCAGAGCTTGCCCATCATGATGAAATTCTCTCTATCTCCTTCAAAGCAAAACTGAGATAGGGATGAGTCTCGTTGGTAAGATAAATCATTTGCCAGTTGTAGCGAACACAAAACGCATTTACCGCCTCAACGAAGCCACATCGCACCACCACCCTCCAATTTCCAGTGCAGTCATGACCTGCGATGATGCCCCTGGCTTGGTTTTGGTCTACATAATCTCCAATTTTCTTTTGGTGGTCTCATAGGTGTGATCTGATTCAATGTAGACTCTATCTAAGTAATGGTCGTCGAAACTCATGAGAACTGCAACGGAGTATCCGCGGCATTGCTTCTCCCCCCTTGCACAACTTTCTAGACGGAATTCATTGCATCGTAATAAATCTCTTCGATGCTTCTAGCCAAGTGTGACCAGGAATGTCGGTCTTTCGCTTGGCGACGAGCATTTGCGCCAAGCATGCAACGCAGGTTCGGATCGGCAATCACCCGGCAAACTGCATGCGCAAAGGTAGCGATGTCACCTGGATCGGCAAGCAATCCAGTAGTTCCATCCTGAATCACCTCAGCAATCTGTCCACAACGTGTGGCGACGATTGCTTTGCCTGCCGCCATGTACTCATAGAGCTTGAGCGGCGAGAACCACATCTCTTGCCCAAGCCGCGGGTAAGGCGCTGTAGCCACATCCATGACAGCCAGATAACGCGGGATGTCTCGATATCCCACACGCCCAGTGAAAGTGACGGCGCTATCTAAATTAAGTTCGCGCACTTGGCTTTCCACCTTGGGACGCTCGGGACCATCGCCGACGAGTAGCAACCGCGCTCGCGGAAAGTTTTCGCGAACCTGAGCAAATCCAGCGATGAGATCTTCTAACCCATGCCACATCTGAAAGCCACCTACGAATCCGATCACTGGTTCATCTCCAAACCCCAGTGAGCGACGCACTTCATGTATGTCGAACTGTTGGCCGAACAGATCAACATCGGCTGCCAACGGCAACATGACAATCTTGTCCGCTGGTACCTTCCAGTACTGAATCAATCGTTTACGCGTAGCCTCAGAAAGACATAGCACTCGACGCGCGATACGATATGTCTGCCGAGCCTCCCAGTGTGCTAGCACCGACTGCACCCCCCGGAGTGGAACGCCTTGCACCTCAAGTTCTAGAATTGGGTCAGCATCTACTGTGATGATATAGGGAATGTTCATGCGTTCACAGGCTAGAGCTGCACCGAGGCTGAGTACGCTGTTGTGTTCATGGCACACGTCGTAGCCTGACAAAGCATGCAGAATCGCATCATAGAAACGGGCGCTGTCGAACAAAGCCAAGTAACGCCATTTCATCATCTGCTGGCAGCGGCGGATAAGGCTCTCGACGATGCAAAACGGCGTAGTTCCAGTGATGCCTAGTGATACAGGTGAAGCCCGCTCAGGGGCCGACATGTCTGATACGCGACTTACACAACGTCCGTGCAGATCGTAATAGTCGACATGGTGTCCAATTGACTGAAGGCTGCGCACCACGTTTTTTACAGTAATCGCGATTGCAGGTGACTCAGTTACCAGATCGAAACTCGGATTCTGCACCACATAAGCGATGCGCAACGATCGACAATCGCGTGCGTGGATTGAATCTGAAATGGGATTCCCCATCAGATCGACCTCGGTTTGCATTCCGCGGATGTCGAATTGTCAAAGCGATTTACACACCATCTACGTTTGACATTTCCCTGCAAGGCTCGCACGCAAATTGCTAAGAAGCCACGGTTTGCTAGAATGCTCGGGCGACCCCAGATAGACGGAAGGATATGCGGCAGAACATTGGCTAGACGTCCATTCTCATGAGCGGTGAAAATCGCGATGATGTGGCGGCTCGCAAAGACAGCTCGTCGCAGAGACCGCAAAGTTATAGCCTCCGGCGGCAGATTGTCCATAACCGTCGAAATCATTCGTTCAGGTGCATGCACCTCGGCATTGTTCGCATATCCTCCGAGCCAATTCAGCAGCCAATTTTTATCTCGGCTGAGCGATGGGCAAAGGCGAATTGCCTCACGTATGTGCTGTTGACCCTCCTCGATGCGTTCGGAGTGGAAGCATCGCAACGCCCAGTTGTAATAAATTGAGGCCCGCGCCCGGCTTTCCAATTCACGTATGGTGTCGGGAATATCGTCGCGTGAAAAGTACTTGTCGAGCTGCCGCAGATCATCCTGCGCCATCTTGTCTATATTGCGTGACATGCTGTTGCTCAGGATGCGATATTTGAACAAGAATTCATCCACATATCCGATCTCATACCCAGCGTGCGCAATGCGAATCCATAGATCAATATCGGCAGCAGCGGACAAATGTAAGTCGAACCCCCCAACCTGCTGCAAACACGACCGCCGAATCAGTACGCAACCCGGTGGTATAGTCACGGCGCGGAGCAGTAAGTCGCGAAGCAACTGCCCTTGTTTGCGATGGCGCACCTCGCTAAGCACATGTTGACCCGTTTCATCTATACACTGCCAGGCCGAATAGACCATTCCCCAATCTGGCTGTGACTCTATCTTGGATACTAACTTTACAACTTTGTCGGGAGGAATGAGGTCGTCGCTATCCAAAAAGAGCAGATACTCACCACGCGAAATCTCGAAACCAGCATTGCGAGCAGTAGATACCCCTCCATTCGGTTTGTAAATCGCTTTGATGCTGTTGCCGTATTTAGCGAGCACGTCGCGAGTGTTGTCTAATGAACCATCATCCACAACGATTACCTCGACGTCAGGGTAAGTCTGCCTGAGAGAACAGTCTATCGCTTCTGCCACGCCATGGCCGTAGTTATACGTTGGGATGACAATCGAAACGAGTGGAGACATTTCAATCAAGTCGAACCGGAAGCACTTTAGTCGAGTCGGATCGCGGGGCAGATGCAAGATGATATAGCGCAACACCCCCGCCAAGCATCATCCATGTGAAGATGGCATTGTCGAATCCGGAGATCGTCTGGTTGTAGGCGAAAGGCAAGACCCAATCACCAAGCATCATGGCAACTATCGCTGAAAGACATCCCGCGAGAACTGCGTTCGCAAAAGCCTCTTCGAAGTTCCGGCGACCGTGAAGCAAATGCTGCGTCTGCCGGCTAATGCGGACAAATACACCCAGCAGCGTCACAAACAACACGAGTCCAATGACTCCCGATTGGGCAAGCACATCAAAATAGTTGTTGTGCGTAGCGCGCGCATCCTCAGGGTGATAAGTCATGTTGTAGATCGCATAGCCGGCTGGACCCATGCCGAATATCGGATGATTGAGCACATGTCGAATGTTCCTCTCCCAGAGTTCAAGGCGTTCTAAACCGCCTTCATCTACATTGGCTAGGATGATGGTCTTGTATAAATCATCGAGGCGATCGAATGCGATGACTAATAGCCCTACACAAAATACAACGAAGAGTCGTCGCGAGCGGAAGAAGGTAAGCACACCTATGCCGACAAACATCGGCAACCATCCTGATATCCACAGACGATTTCTGAAGAAGTAGAAATAGATGGATGCGGCGATTAGAACGAGCAACGCTGCTCGTTGCCAGCGCTTCATGTCGGGTTGGAAAAGCACCAGTGCGTATGCCACAATCACAACCCAGGAACCGAAGATGCCACGCGATCCATTACGAATCAGAACAATGGTCGGCAAGTTGAACAATTGCGATACGATATTCAGTGCGCCGAGGCTGATGATAATGGCTGTCATCCATTTCAGCCATTTCACTTCTTTCACTTTATTGGCCACCAGCAGCGCCATTAGAGGTAAGGCAATCATCACGATAAGCGCAGCGATCTGCACCACCGGAAAAGAAGGCCAGATATACAAAATCGGGTCGCGCATGAATTGGCTCCACACATAGGCGATGACATTCGCAGCAACAAATGCGAGGAGCGGCTTGTTGATCGGCGATGGACGTAAGCGCTCGTGAGTAATATTGGTGAACACGAGCTGATAGCCCCATATTGCCAGCAACAATAGGGAGATCGCTAGGCTAATCACGACGCGACTGTCTCGGCCGGTCGGCAGAGTGAAGAAGTTGATGAGTCCTGCAGCCAGTAACACGGCCAGCAACCCATACTCGAACCGGCCAAGGCGATATATCAGCCCACCAGCGGCAATTGCTGCCAGACCAGCCAGCAGAAAGGCAGGATCGAAACGGTTCTTGACAACCAAGTAGGCGCAAACGACCGACAAACCGAGCACGATCACAAACGCGATGTAACGCAACCACCGACCGCGATTGTGTCCCCAATCAAGCGTGAACTGGCTCATACTCCCTCCCCACTTCTCCGCGTGCGATCCGCTCCAGGAAGTCACAAAACGATTGCCCGATCGCTGACCAATTGTATCGAGTGATAACTGCACGACGTCCGGCCACACTGAATGTCTCGCGTGAAAGCCAGTCCTCAAGCAACCGCACCACTTGATCGGCAAACTCAGATGGTCCATCGGCGATGCACAACTCGCGTCCGGCTTCGAAGTCCAACCCTTCCGCGCCCTTCGACGTCGCAACGACCGGCGTGCCCAAAGCCAGCGACTCCAGAATCTTCAGACGCGTGCCGCCGCCGATGCGCAGCGGAACCACGCTAACCCAACTCTGAGCGATTCGCGGCCGCACGTCGTCGAGGTAGCCGGTGAAGACGACGCCATCGTTTCGCGGCAGCGCGTCCAGATTCACACCCTCGAGCTTGCCGGTGACGAATAACTTGACGCCGGGTCGCTTTGCCTGAATCAGTGGGAAGACCTCGCGCAGGAAGTAGTCCACCGCATCGAAGTTCGCGTCGTAGGTCAACGCGCCGCTGTAAATGAGCGTATCCGGCTCGGGCGGAGCGACGACGCGCGCGCAGGCTTCGACATCTACGCCATTTGGCACGACGGCTACCGGCACCCGTGTCGCCGTTGCCTCGATCACCCGCCGGCGTTCTGCATCGGAGACGACCGTGTATCCGTCGAAGTCAGACAGCAATCCTCGCAGATAGGCAGTCAGCTTCTGCCAAGTCAGCCAGGCGCGAAACCGTCGCAGCTTCGACCGTTCGCGGGCATACGCCTCGTATAGCACCGTCACTTCGACTTCATCCAGCACGCGCCGGACGGCGAGCCGCTGCGCGTAGATCGCCGTATCTATCTGCGAAGCAACGACGACATCGGGCTGGAAGCGCGTCGTTTCGCGCAGCACGGTTTGCATCATCGCTTCGTTGTAGGTATCTACAACGGAGCGCGGCCGTGTCGAGAAGAATCCCAAGATGGCCCTGAGACGTCCAGGCTGAAAGCGGTGCTGTCGCACTGTTTTCACCTCCGCACACAGTGTGTGCATCGCGTGCAGGCGATCATCGCTCACCGGCTCCTCTGTGAATGAGATCAGACTGATCTCATGCCGCGACGAGAGCTGGCGCAACAAATGGTAGATACGCAACCGGGACCCATTGTCGGCCGGATACGGATACCAGCTCGAAAGGAACAGCACTCTCATCTACGCTCCCAAAATAGTAACGAGGCATTCGACGATCTCGATGCTGGGCATTCTCCTTCCCATGGCTTTACAGCGACGAAGTCAGAGCTGGCCGGCGCTCTGCGATCGAATGATTCGCTACATGTAGATAGGCTTCCAGATAGCCTTGCGCGGCACGCTGCCACGTGAACGATTCAGCCCGTTTGAACCCGAGCTGTCGCAGGTGTTCGCGCTCCTCCGGATGTTGGAATAAGCGCATGAGATAGTCGACTAACTGTTTATCGTCCTCGGCGTCCATGATGAGACCGGCATCCGCTATGACCTCGGGAATTGCGCCGCGGTCAGAGGCGATCACCGGCGCGCCGCAAGTCATTGCCTCGACCAGCGGCATGCCAAACCCTTCGATCCAGGATGGGAAGACGAACGCCTCCGCCATGCTGTACAACGCCGACAAGTCTACGCGCGTCACGCGCACGAAGAATCTCGCCCAGCCGGCGTTCACCGCTTCGTGCACTACCGGTAGCACCTGAGGCGAGCGCGAGAAGAAGACGATCTGCCGCGCGTCGCGCACCTTAGCCGGCAGCGCTCGCCACGCACGCACAATAACGTCTGGGTTCTTGAACGCTTCCGCCAGGATGAACGGCTTCGATAGACCGAGGCGCTCGCGCACCTTGGCAAGCGCCCGCGAATCCGCAATGCGCTTCACATCGGCAGGGCAACCATGATGTACCACGACGATCTTATTCAGGTCGAGGGCACCGTGGTGTGCAATTCGACGCTTGGAATACTCAGAGATCGTAATGATGAGGTCAGCCCGGCGCGCCGCAGCCCGCGTGACCGCGTGCAGGTAAGTCATCATCGCGATCGTCTTGGGCTTCTTCGGATGTCCCCGTATGATCTCAGATAGGGGCATCAAGTTGATCTCATCGTGAATGGTAAGCACCGTTGCACCGGCCGGGCCGAACCCGTAGTTGCCCGCGAAATGGTAGACGGCCAACCCATCTCGCTGCATGTCACGACCCAATAAAAAATCGTTGCGTAGCGACGACAGCGGGCTCCGATACGGCAACAGTCGAAGCGTGACATGATCCGGCAACGTCCGTCCATCAGCGGTCAGGTCGAACGGGCATTTGGTATCGGCATAGAGATATAGATGGTTGCGCCCGCGCGACTCCTCAACCAGAGCTGGAATCAAGTTTTTTAAAAACGTGTTGATACCGCCGACCAACCCGTGAGACAGGTAGCGGACGTCAATGCCGATTCTCATGCAACGTTATAGTCGCGTGTGCCTGCCGTCTCCGCAGGCGTTCATGCCACCCCAAAGTGCCCGTGCAGAAAGTCCGTCCACCCGCGCAGTATGGCGCGGCGTTGGGCAGCCTTATGGCGCCACTTAGGCTTGACAGCGTAGCTCAACCAAGTGCGCCCATCCTGTAAAAATGCGGCGTGGAGCCAGGCTATCAGTGGCGCGCGTGTTAGCCTGAGGAAAAGCAGGCGATTGCGCGTCATGTAGTAGGCAATGCGCGCCGACTCGGCTTGCTTGGCAGGTTCGATCTTATGCCATATCGTGCTGCTGGGCACATAGACGATTCGCCAGCCAGCCCGTCGGATGCGAACGCACCACTCGGTCTCCTCGTAATACATGAAGAAGCGTGGGTCGAGCAAGCCGGCTTGACGAACCGCCTCGACACGCGCTAGTAGCGCGCAACCGTTGACAAAATCCACCTCGCGCGAACGGTCGAACTGGCCCTCGTCCAGCTCGTCAAGCCCGATCATGCGCGTCGTGCCGCGTCGCCAATCCACTTCGCCGCCGATCGAGTACAAGCGGTCTTTTGGCGCGAAGTAATACATCTTCGGACCGGCGACGCCGATCGTGCGATCCGCCTCGCATGCCCGAACGAGTTCGGTCACGAAATCGGGTGCCACTTCGGTGTCGTTGTTGAGCAGGAGCGCATAGTCATAGCCGTGCTCTAAGGCATAGCGCAAGCCGACATTGTTGCCCTCGGCATAGCCGAGGTTGCTGCCGGTCTCGATCACTTTCACTTTGGGGAAGCGCTCACGCACCCGCGCCGGCGTAGCATCGCTCGAGGCATTGTCCACAACCAACACATCGGCCTGCGCGTAGTCGAGTTTGCTCAGCGAAGCCAGACACGCCAGCGTGAGCTCGACGCCGTTGTAGCAGAGCACGATGATGAGTACGCTAGGCGACATGACCGACCGAATGAGACGTAATGACTTGCTGATAGATGGACAGCAGCTCGTTCATCTCAGCGTCAATGCTGCGCGGCGTGGACGAGGTCGCTGCGCCTTGCCGCAATCGGGCGAGCAGATCCGGCTCGTCAATCAACCGTTGCAGTTGGCGGGCGAGGTCGTTCACGCTGCCGGCGACGAAGTGCAGCCCATCTACCCCGTCCTGTACCAGTTCGGCCATGCCGCCGATGTTCGCGGTGATGACGGGCGTGCCGGCCGAAAGTGACTCCAGGATGACCAGCGGGCTATTTTCGAACCAGATCGAAGGCACGACCAGCGCCGAAAGACCCTTCATCGCCCCGGCAACACACGAATTGTCGAACGGCCCATCGAAATGGATGCGCATATCACCACCGGCCAGTGATTGGAGCTGTGCGACGTAGGCCGGATTCGATTTCAGATTGCCGTAGATGTGCAACTCGACCTGGCGTGCCCCCAGGTTCAACGATCGAAACGCCTGGATCAGTAGATGTACGCCCTTGTGATGCGCGATCTGGCCGATGTAGCCGATGCGAATCACGCTATCTGATGGCGGAACAGGTGTAGCACGGAAGCGCTCGAGGTCGAAGCCAAAGCGCACGACATGCAACCGGTCAAGATCAACAGCATCCTCGAAGTAACGCGCCAAGAAGTGTGAGGGTGAGATGATCGCCTTTGGCAGTCGAAGCGCTTCAGTCAATTGTGCGCGGCGATCGGCGATCAAAGCTGCTTCGCTTTCTAGGCCGAACGTTTGCACGAATCGGCCGAACATACCGAACGAGAGGCGATTCATCATCAAGCGATATCGCCGCTCTTCTGCGTAGCGACACCAGGCACAGCCGGCCGGATCCTGAGGGATCACTTCACACAATGTCCCATCGCTGCGCAGCAGCGTGTGGCGCGGACACAGGAACCAGTAGTCGTGTAAAGTGAGGACGATTGGCACGCCGGCGTCGGCCGCCTCGAACAGCGGGCCCACGCCGAGCAGATATCCGGCATGAAAGTGGATCACATCCGGTTGCGCATTGCGCAGATAACTGGCGAACCACGCACGCAGCGGCGCACTGTCGAACGTCCATCGTTTACGCTGTGGCGCGTGCATCAAGTCGTAGCTCAAACGCCACACGCGTAGATCGTCGTAATGATCGAGTCGGGCTTCGACTCGATCGGGCTCGCCTGTCTCGATGGACTCGAGACACACGACCTCGACGTCGCAGCCATGCTTTTGTAGCCAACGCGCTAGCCGATGCACATATTGTTCACCGCCCGCGGTGTAACGCGGCGGGAAATGGTGAACCGGCAGGACGATCTTCATAGCTGTAGCGCGCCGATCACTGGCTGCGCCGCATGAGGGGTAAGTAGGCCTTGGGAGGCAACTCCACCTTCACCGTGATCGTCGTCTCCTGAATGCTAGCGGCGTTCCGAGCCGTCACCCTCACAACATAGAGGCCTTGGTTAGGACCATAGTCCCTGTAGATGTGAGAGGTCGTCAGCCCACTGCCAAGCGCCCCATCGCCGAAGTCCCATCGGACGATTACGTTCGTCCCCGAGGCAATGGTGGCAGTGAAGGTCATCGTCTCGCCGAGTTTCTTCGGGCTGTCACTGGTGGCCGATAGGCCGGTGATCGGCTCGTCAACCACGTAACGCGCGACGACTTCATGGTTGCCCGCCGGCATGCTGACGAAGGCCCGGTCCTCGGCCTTCACGAGGTCTATGTTGAAGGCGACCGGCGCGCCGTCAACGGTGACCGACTGCAGGCTGCGATTGTTGTAGATCGCGGGGATCAACGCCGTCAGCGTGACCCCCGGCGTCGTCGTGACCGCCACGTTGAACGAGAGCGTCGCCGTCGCTTCGTTCCAGGTGACATCGGTGAACCGGGCCGCACGCCGCGTCTCGACGAAATTCAGCCACTCCATGGCGCTCAAGTTTGGGACGCCGCGCTGGCGCGCGTAATCCAGCAGCGACTCGAAGACGTAGCGCACGTCGCTGTAGTTCGAGTAGTCCAGCTGCGTCATCGTCGTCAGAGCAGCGTAGTCGCGCTGGATGCTCGCATCCAGTTGCCTCTGCACCAAGTCGAGCACCGTGGACATGCTGTGCTGCTCGACCGAACCCGGGATGCTCCGGAAGAGCTGCACATCGGAGATTGGTGTAGGCTGCTGATACACCGGCAACACGCCGCCGTCGGCGCGGACGAAGCGCATCGGCAGGCCACTGCCCGTGATGTAGCCGCGCGGCCACCTGCCGTCGGGCAAGCGCATCCACGCGCCGCGATGCGCGTAGCTGAAATCCAACTTGTAGCCGTATGTCGCTGCGATCTCGACGCCGCCGGTCCAGCCTTCCCAGGCCAATCCTGCAGTGCGATATATAGGCGAGGGCGGAGATCCGAACCGGTTGAGAGAATAGTTTGTAAAAACTGCGAAGCCCTGGGACAGATTCGCAATCGGGTATGTCCCGGTCGGATCGTTGAACTGCGCAGGTGGATGGATGCCGAACTCGTGCCCCTGAGCACGCATCGCATTTAGGTCAGCCGGGGTAAGCGGGCTGAAGTTTAGAAAGAAGCTGCTCTTTCCTCCTTTAGCCGCGATGTAGTCGCCGTAGTTGCGGAAGTAGTCGAGTGGATTCGCCGCCGTATCGGCTGTGAGCAACAAGACGGATTTCGCCGTCCCAGGGAAGTACCACCATTGAGGGAGTGGACGTGATGGAGACACCATCCGCCTCACCAACGCTACAAATAGCCGCTGTTGCTCATCTGCCTGAGGGATGGGGATGCGCGTGACATCCAACCATGGCGTGCCTCCCGGCTCCGCCTGAAATAGATCAGTCGTCTTAAAACCGTTGCCGTCCACGTCTACGTCGGCCAAGGCCGGGTTGCCTTGGCGGATATACGCGACGTTGCGCGCGAGGTCATAGGTAAACGCGACTGCCTGACCGGATCCGAACGTGTTGCTGACCACGGCCGGATGGTTCGTCGCACTGCTCAGCGCAGCCGAGTCATACACGTATGCGATCGCGCTGCCGCCTTGCAGGTTGTAAAGGTCAATCGCGCCATGAATCTGCATGGTCTCCGTCACAAGACCAGCAGCCAGGAACTCCGGCGCGCTGATGCGCAGATAGCCACCCTGGCGCGTCGAGGGATTGCCAGCCAATCCGAACACGCCGGCCAGCTTCACGTCCGGGCGCATGGCGATCAGACGCCCACCGTTTTGCACGTAGGTCGAGAGGAGCGCGGCTTGCGCATCGCTCAGCGCCGTCTCGGCCAAAATGACGAGGTCACGCCCACCGAGATCGCCTGCGGTCAAGCTGCTCAGCACGGCTGTATCGAAGGCGTTCAAACCCTCGGCACGAACGATCTCCTCAAGGTAATCGCCGAAGGGCGCCTGTGGCGTATTGTTCTTGACCAACAGGATCGGTTGAGATGAACCCGAGGATAGCGCCTGTTTCGGTTGTGGGACAGCGGCAAACAGAGCAAACAGAATAACAACGAAAGCGATGATCAGTGATGGGAATGCTTTGTGTGGATAAGCGACCCTCTTCATTATTTTCTCAGACAAGACTCAAAGTGTTCTGGGATGATACGTCTACAGTTCACCAATCAGCAAGGCAGTCGGAGATGCCTCACATCCAGAGAGTCGTTGCCTGACGACAACTCCGCAACTCAACACTGGTGCGAAAACGAACGCGCCGTTCTCGCCAACCCTTCGGTCAACGACACACTCGCTGACCAGCCCAGTTCGCGGCGGGCCTTCGTGGGGTCGAGACAACTTTGCCTGACCTCGCTCGGCTTGGCCGGCCCGTGCACCTGCGGCAGCGCATACCCCGTGACCTGTGCCAGGTGAGCGAAGATCGCATTCACGTCGGCGGTCACGCCGGTACCGATGTTGTAGACGCCGCTGCCACGCGTCGCAGCGAGCAAGTTTGCTCGCGCGACATCTTCGACATACACGAAGTCGCGCGTCTGCCGGCCGTCGCCGTTGATGATCGCTTGCTCACCTCGCAACATCTTCACAGCGAAGATGGCTACGACGCCGGCTTCCCCCCTCGCATTCTGCCGCGGCCCATAGACGTTGCCGTAGCGCAATGCGCAGTAGTCCAGTCCATAGTTGCGCTGATAGCTGGAGAGGTAATACTCGCAGGCAAGCTTGCTGATGCCGTAGAAGTCCAACGGGCGTGCGTCGGCGTCCTCGGGCGTCGGAATGCGGTCGGTCTCGCCGTAGATCGCGCCGCCTGTCGAGGCGAAGATCACCTTGCGCGCGCCGTGTCGCCGTGCTGCTTCCAGCACGCGGATCGTGCCGATGATGTTGACATCAGCGTACAGATCAGGGCACGCCAAGCTTTGCCGCACATCGGCCAATGCGGCCTGATGTGAAACGACGACCGGCTTCTCGGCAGCGAAGATGCGCTCCAACGCTTCCGCGTCGCGGATGTCGGCCTGGTAGAGACGCGCGCGCGGGTTGACGTTCGCCGGATCGCCGCTGTGCATATTGTCAATCACTGCGGCTTCGTAGCCCGCCTCGATGAACGCATCAACGACGTGCGAGCCGATGAAGCCCGCGCCGCCGGTCACGATTACGGTATCTGCCATGAACTCGAAAGATTGACTTTCGCTATGCACCAGTTGCACCACTCTGCATAGCGACTCAAAGTCGTGGACAACTCAAGACGAAGTCCGCCTCCGCGGATCAGACCGCCGGTCGCCGAAGGGCGACTTAGCTTTGCGTGGCGCGATTGCAATCGCCGCGTAAGACATGGGTGATTCATGAATCGGCGCCGCCATCGGTCAACGTCTGGCTCGTATGCACCCGTGAGGGTTCAATAAGACTACCGCCGGCGCATGAGCATCAAGCCGATCACCGCGCCCGTCACGACGACGATCGCTGCGATGCCGGCGCTGATCAGCAACAGATTAGCGCCGAGCGGGCTCGACTCCGGCGCTTCGAGCGGCAAGGTCGTCGGCACCGATTCAGTGAGTGACACTTCCGTCGGCAGTAAGATCGGTGTCGGCGTCGGCGCCGGCGGTGGGAGCGGTGTGAAGGTCGGCAGCGGCGTCAACTCGACCGGCGCTACCCGCCGAGAGATCGCGACGGACTCCCAAACGCCGGTGCCGTCTGGCTTCAGTTCAAATAGACGCATGACCAGTTGCAACAGGCCGCTGCGCGCCACCAGCGCACCGGCCGCGGTGTTGCCCGTTACCGCCGTCTGGCCCATGCTGAATTCATCCACCGGCCCCCAGCCCTGGCCGCGCCACTGGGTGAATAACAGCCGGGCCTGACCCCCTGAGCCAGTCGAGAGCGCCGTCAGATAAAGTTGGCCGCTCTGGTCGCCAGCGAGCGCGCTGCCGCCGGTCACGTTCTCGAACCCCGGCACAGGCATGGGTTGGGACCAGCGCGCGCCGCCGTCTCCGGACACCTGATACCAGGTATTGCTGGTCTGAGATACGCTGCTGATCCGATGCGTGAGGTTCCACGTCAACACCACGACGCCGGGCTCGGTTAACGCGACGCGCGGGGCGTCTACATCGCCCTGTGCTACGAGTAGCGGCGCGGACCAAGTCTTGCCTCTGTCCAGCGATCGGGCGTAGTACACCGCGCGCGAGCCGGTCGTGCCCGGGAGAACCGTCTGCAACCACACGGCATGCAGCGTCTCGTTCGCTGGGTCGAGCGCAATGCGAGGTTGGTCTACCGCATCCCAATTTTGAATCGCGCCGTCCGCGACCAGGATCGGCTCCGACCACGTATTGCCGTCGTCTTCGGAACGCACCAGATACACGCCGCGCAACTCGTTGAAGGGGATCGTGTAGATCACATAGAGCAGTTGGCCGCGCGGGTCGGCGACGATGTCCGGCGCACCGCCGATTGGCGTGAGCGCCGGCAACGGCTGCGGTTGTGCCCAGCCGCTCGATACGTTCGCATCACGCGCAAACGCCCGGCTATAGAAAGGCCGGCCAGATGGACCGCCGCTCCACACTAGGTGCAGGCGCAAGGTGTTCGCGTTTGCGTTGACGGCCAGGCTCGGCGCATCCAACTTCGCCATCGCCGCGTTCGGATCGGCGCCGGCGTTACTGCGATCTACGCGCAGGATGGCAGCGGGCGAGAGGAAGCGATCGCCCTTGAAGACGGCGATGTCCAAGCGGTTGGCCGGCATAGCAGCGCTGTCCGCGCGCGACCAGAGGGCATAGATTTGGCCATCGCGATCCGTCGCTATCGCGACGTGCTGAGTGGTCTCCGTAGTCGCGCGACGCGCTTCATTCTCCTGCACCTGCGCCGTGCGGGCTGCCGAGAGGTTGATGGGCGGATCCCAGCTCACCTGTTCGACCGGCAGGAATCGCTCTAGGCCGGCGACGCTGTGCAAAGACCATACATCACCGCGCACATCGCAGCCGATAGCCGCCAGGCTCCCACCGGCCAGCGCCATATGTAGGCAGCCTAGGATACGCGTTCGCTGAGTGACGCTATCCTGATAACCCAACTGGATATCGGCCGGTTTCGACCAGTTCGATCCATCCCAGGCCGCGAGCACCCCGTTGGTATCGGAAAGTGGCGCCTCGCTAGCCGGCGTGCCGATGAACCACAACTTGCCATCGCTGCCAATAGTGAACGCCCACCGCGCCGGACAGCGCTTGAGGTCGCTGAGCACGCGCTCCGGCGGCGACCACGTCTGCCCGCCGTCGGATGAGCGACGCTGGGTCATGCCGCATCCCGGCGCGGTCGAGTCGCGCCAGATCAACAGAAATTCTCTGGCAGGCGTCACTGCAACGCCGACCTGAGTCGCAATACCGAACAGCTCGCTGACCGCGGCAATCGGCTGCGGCGCGCTCCATTTCAACCCGTTGTCGGCCGAGCGAGCGAATTGGGCCTGATCTTCCGGCGACTGTCGCCAAGCGACGATGACGTTACCGATGCCATCGGCAGCGACGGCGACGCTCACGCTGCCTGGATCGGCCGTGCGGAAGTAAGTGGAGGAATACACCAGTGTGCGTTGGATTGCCCCGCCGGAACGGCGCACGTAGTACACACCGGCCGGCGAGCCCGGCGCCTGGGACGACTGCACGTAGGCCATGCGCAGCGTGCCACTGATGTCAATGGACATGCTGCTGGCCAGGGCTTGATCCGTCAACCGCGGGCCTTGACCCAGGCGGCCGTTCGGCGGCATGAAGGCATAGCGCAGTCCGCGATCGGTATCTAACCAGGTGACATGCACTGCGCCGGTGTTGTCCGCCGCCATGCTGAGTTGGGCCGGCGGCGCCAACGTCACCTTGTTGGTGCTAGGGTCGCGCTTGCTCTCGCCGACGAGGAACGGCACCGGCTGTGGCTTCGCCCAGAGCGTCTGTGTGCCGCTGATGACGCCACGGACGTAGCGCGCGCCATCGAGCGTATCCCACCATAGCGCGTGCGCCACGTTGCCCGGTGCCAACGCAATCGCCGGACGCGACGCCGAGCCGGACACCGATAGGTTGACCGGCGCCGACCACAACGCCTCGGCCTGCGCCCGCGCCCGTTGGGACGCGCCCCCCGGCGACACAAATATCCCTACCAGCGCCGCTGCGACCATCGCAGCCAGCGACGCCAGAATGATCACGGCTCGAGAGCCGCGATGGTGCGTTCGATCCATCTCGCGCGTTCCTCCTGTTGTGTGAAAAGTGCATACCACCACACGCGAATCGTCAATTGGCCCTGCGATACGTCTAGCGTTCGCCACAAGCGCGCCGCCTCGGCGACATCACCCCGCATCGCATAACTTTCGCCCAGCAACTGGCGCGTTGCACGGTGGTAGGGCGCCGACGCATATGCCTTGAGCAGCCGGTCGTGCGCCTGATCATATTGCCTGAAGGTCAGCTCGATCTGAGCCAGACGGCGATTCGCGCCGGCGTCCCATGGATTCTCCACCAGCGCCGCCAGGTAATCGTCCATTGCCGGTTGTAGGTTGACCTCCGGTCTTAAGCGCATCCCATCCTGTAAGTTGCCCTCACGATGCAGCCGATAGGCTGCAAGTTCCGCCTTCGTCTGCGCCAACGTGCCGCGGTTGCGATAGAACGCCGCCCGCGTCGCCGGCAGTGCTGCCAAGACACCCAGCCCAATGATCAGGGCCGCGCCGGCGAACACAAGGATGGTCGGGCGCAGCCGGCCGCCCCGCGCTTCGCGGGATGCGTCGGCAAATCGCGCATCGGGCCGGGCCAGCAACCCGAACGGCATGAACATCAGCACGGCAAGTTTGCCACCATGATAGCCGTAGAGCGCGTCATCCACGATGCCGTGCAGCGCCAGCACTGCTACTGCAGCCAGCGCCGCCGCGCGCCACTGCGAAGCGGTGTTGCGCCGCGTGAAGGCGACGAGCAGCATCATGACGAATGCGATCAAGCCCGGCAAGCCTTGATTCAACCACAAGTCGAGATACAGGTTATGCGCATGATACGTGTGCTCTACATGGACGAGCACCACGTAGGTCGAGTAGGGCATCACGAAGTTATCGAGGCCCAGGCCGGTGAACGGATAATCGCTCGCCAGGGCGAAGCTGTTCTGCCAGACATCTGTGCGATCCCCGCGCCACTCCAGCAGGCGCTCGCCGAAGAGGGCCACGCCGATCATCAACGGCGCGGCCAGCGTGACCAGCGCCATCGGCCACGCCCAGCGCCGATTTACTCGTGCGTAGACCAGGTGCAGCAGCCATCCTGCAGTCGTGAGCGCCAACGCCAATACCGCGCCCTGTGAGCGACCCAACGCCAACATCGCCAGCGAAAAGCCGACGGTGACGAGGCCAAGCGCTACTCGAAGCGGACGCAAGCGCGCGCCGTCGTTGAAGAGCCCGGCAACCTGTAAAGGGATGAAGACCGCCATGACGCCGCCGAGCGTATTCGCATGTAGGCGGTAGCCGGGCAACGCGGGCAACGCCTCGGCGATCTGCGGCAGTTGCTGATACAACCAGTGGGTGGCGTTATGGGGCTCGCGCCAGTCGTTGGTGAGGAGGAAGTAGATACCAACAATGGCCGGCAGCGCCGCGAAGATCAACCGCAGCGGCTCAATCTGCTCCACCCGCTCCGGCATCCAGGCAACCGCGTAGAAAGCCGCGATGCCGCTCACAATCGGCCAGAATTTGCTCCAGGCGGCATCTTGGTCATACGCAGTCCATAGCCCCAGCACTGCCGAGGCGATGAACAGCGCGAGCGGTAAGTCGAACGCGGTGCGGCGGATCAAGACGAACCGACTCCCGACTTCCGCCCCCCGTGATCAGGAGTCGGAAGTCGGGAGTGAAGAAATTCGGGGGCGGATGTGGTTTTACGCTTCTTTCTTGCCCAGCGCCCATTTCACCGAGCCGATGCCGATTTCGAGTGCGCTCTTGATCACTTCCGGGCCGTTGATGCTCTTCAGGAAGGTCAAGATCGGTCCAGGGCGGAAGGCCCACTCGCGGAAGGCGCGCTTCTGCCAATACTCCAGCTCCTCGGCCGTCAGCCCGGGGTAATCGAGCACGGTGCCTTTGTCCATGTCCACCTGTTCCCACTGCGTGCCGGGCCGGAACCAGTTGTGCTCCAGTACCTCGAAGAAGAACGGCGTGCCCGGATAGGGCGCAGCCACATGGAACAGCGCCACGTCCAGTGGCAGCTTCTTGGCAAAGTCAATCGTCTCGCGGATGGTCTCGACCGTCTCGCCAGGCAGGCCGATGATGAAGTAACCCCAGTTCTTGATGCCATGCTTGCGCGCCCAGGTCAGCGCGCGCGGCGCTTGCTCCATGCGATAGCCTTTGGCGGCCTTCTTGAGGATTTGCTCGTTGGCGCTTTCGATGCCCCACGAAATTAGGTTGCAGCCGGCCTGGGCCATCAGCTCGAGCATCTCCTCGTCCACGTAGTCCACGCGGCTGTTGCACGTCCAGGTCAGGCCGATCTTCTGCTCGATCATCAGCTTGCACAGGCCGACCACTTGGTCGCGATTGACGGTGAACAGGTCGGCATACATGTGCACATGCTTGACGCCGAGCTTCTTCAACGTCCACAGCTCCTCCATGATGTTCTCCGGCGTGCGTAGGCGAATGGAGTACTGGTAGCTGACGTGCTTGATGCAGTACTTGCAGCCGGCCGTGCAGCCGCGGCTCGTCACGATGAACGTATACGGGCCTTTGATCATGGGGATGCGGTACTTGTCGTAGGGCAGCAGGTCGTGGCGCGGGATGGGCAGGTCATCCAGGTTGCGGATGAACGGCCGGTCGAAGTTGACGACGACCTCGCTGCCGCGTCGCCAGGCCAGCCCTTTGATCGCCGCAAGTTGCGTGTAAGTGATCTTCATGCGGTCGTCAGCGATCGGCTCTTCCAGCGATTCGAGCGACCAAGCCGGCACCCAAGTGGGGTCGGCATCCTTCATCATGTGCGCCATGTGGCCATCCGCATCGGCCAACGTGCCGTCCGGCTTGATCAACTTACCGTCCTCGGTCTTCTTCCAATCGCCGTTGACCACCATGATGGTGTCCATCAGCTCGCGCAGGATGAGTTCCGGCTCGCCGCGCAGCACGAAGTCGAGCGCCGGGAAGTTCTCCAGCGTCTCGCGCGGCATGGGCGTGACGTGCGTGCCGAAGCCCATCGTGATGGCGCCCAGACTGCGGGCCAGGAATGCGCCGTACATGTCGTTGGTCAGCGTCGGCGCAGTCACCTGGGTGAGGTAAAAGCGCGGGCGGAGTTCCTTGAGCTTGGCCTCGAACTCCGGCCAGCTCATGCGCTCGGCGTTGGCGTCAATCACCGCAACGCTGTAATCCTTGTCCAGCATTGCCGCCATCTGCGCCAGCTCCATCTGCGGCCAGATCATGTTCTCTCGGCTGCGGCGGCCGACGCGGTGTTGGCTGCGGATCCAGATCGCGCCGTCGGGCGTCGGAGGATTGACCAGCAGGATATCTACTTTGTAGGCTGGCCGGCGGATGCCCTTAGCGCGCACGGCCAGGTCGGCATCCGGGAAGCGCGGCGCGGGCAGATTGCGCACGCCGCGGGTGCCCAGGTTGAGCTTGAGCTGCTCTTCCCGGCTCAGCGGCTTGAGCGCCTCTTGGAATGGGTCTTTCTTCTGCGGCGCGGCAGGCGCCGAGGCCGGCGTCTTCGATTCTGTGTTTGACTTATGCTCGCTCATTTCAGTTTCCTTCCCTCGCGATTGCTCTAGTGCACCTGTCGGCTGCGCCGGTTCAATGCACCACCGGCGCGCGCCACACTCTGTCTTTTTGTCGAAGCACGCGCGCCGAACCGCATCCAATTTAGATTCGCAGGGATATCAAAACCTGATTTATACCCTGTCAAAATCTCTCATTTGACGGCGTTGCCGGCCAAATCAGCATCTACCTGCCCCTCGCGCCGCGCCAATTCTTCCAGGACGCGCATAACGACCCACGAAACGATCAACTGAACGCCGACCAGAAAGATCATGCTGCTGCTCAGCATCCAGAACCACTGCCGGTTGCTGCCGGCCGGCCCGCTGCTGCTCAGGCCGAGCGCCAGTGCGACGAACGCAAGCGCAACGCCGACGACCACCATCGCTCCGCCCATCCACCAGAACTGGCGGTCGAGCGGCGTTTTGAAGAGGGGCTTGCCGAATATCCCCTGGCGAATCGGTCGCTTATGGAAGAGCGACACCAGATAATTGAACATCATGCCCAGGGTGAACACGCTCACCCCGGCCACTCCCAAAGTCAGGCCGGAGAACACGGCGAACACCCCCCACGGGCCAAGCTGCGTCACCCCCATCAGCCGCTGAGCCGTCAGCACGAGCGCCACAACTAGGGCCGAGGCGATCCCAGCCAGGCCGATCGCGCCGAGGATGCGGGCGGGATTGTACGTCAACGCGGTCCACACGATCGCATTGAGGAAGCGTACGCCGTCGCGCACCACGCCGAGCTTGCTACGGCCGGAGCGTTCGTGATGCGGCACGGCTACTTCGACCACCTTCAGGTTTTCATGCAGCGCCCGGGTGCTCATGGCCGGGGTGAAATTCAGACCGTCGGGCAACGGGTAGAGCAGCGGCAACACGTCGCGCCGAAATACGCGCTGGCCGCTGGCCACGTCGGTGACGCGGGTGTTGCTGATCAGGCTGACGAGCTGGGCAAACAGAAAGTTGCCGATCTGGCGGATCTTGGGGCTATCGTTTCTCTCGCCGGCCATGCGGCTGCCCACGCACATATCTGCGCCGTCCAGCACTGCCTTGCACATCTGCGGGAAGTATTCGGGGGGATACGTGCTGTCGGCGTCGAGGAAGGCCAGCAGGTCGCCAGTGGCGTGGTGGAAACCGGTCTTGAGCGCGCCGCCGTAGTTCCGGTTGACTTGATGCTGGATCAGGCGCACGCCGGAGTATCGGCGCACGATGTCCGCGGTGCGATCCTTGCTGCCGTCGTCCACGACGATCAGCTCCAGCGCGTCCACGCCGACCTTCTTCAGCGCCGGCTCGATGGCGAGCACGCGCTCGACGATTTCGGCGATGCCGTCTTCTTCGTTGTAGGCTGGGATGATGACCGATAGCTTGTGTTGCGGCTGAGCGGCCGGTGTAGCCGGTATGACAGAACGCGCCACTGCGTCAAGTGATATGCTGGCTGCTCCCATCTGATTCATTTCCTCTCGCTAGGCATGAATTACGCGTGTGTTATCAGCCTGTTAGTCGCAGCCCAGAGCAACTTCTGCCCACTTCTACGAGGCAGAACTAGCTTTGATACACCCTCGCTGTCCGCGTCGCCTGAGCGATCTTGGCGGCTTCCGGCGTGATCTCCTTGATCACCTTGGCCGGCACGCCGCCGACCACCGTGTGTGGCGGCACGTCACGCGTCACCACCGCACCGGCGGCCACCACTGCGCCTTTGCCTACCCGTACGCCATCCAAGATCACCGCGCCGCTGCCGATCCACACGTCGTCCTCAATCACGATCCCTTCGGCCGTAATGCCTTGCTCAACGAAGGGGCGCGCTGGGTCGTCGAACACGTGATTGACAGCGATGATCTGGCATAAGGGCGACGTATACACCCGGTTGCCGATGTGCACCCCACCTTGCCCTCGGATGACATTCATCTCACCGATCAGGCTGTTCTTGCCGATCCAAATACCGCTGTTGGGCAGGTTTCGGAAGTTGTAGACATGCAGCACGCTGCCATGCATCACATACGTCCCCTCGCCAATCTCGACTCCGTTCGGGCAGGCATGGATGTATACCCCCTGGTCGAGGTAGCTGCCCCTGCCCAGCCGGATCCGGCTAGCGAAGCGCAGTCGCACGTTGTTCTCGATGGCGGCCAGACCATCCATCCGCAGGATCAGACGATATAGCGCTGCGCGCAGCGCAACACCGGCGATGGTCGGCACCCAGCCGACCAATGCCTGCCAGAACTGCTCCCAGATGTAACGGCCGATGCTATCGGCCTGGCGGCTCAAATACAGACGGACTTGTCCCACAGCCCCTCGCGATGAATACCTCGCGTCTCAGCGTAGTGCCTTACCGCGGAACTCCTCAACGCACCGATAGTCGTGCCGAGCCATGTAATCCACAATGCCGGTCGTCACCTCGTCGAACACGCCCAGGCCGCGATATACCGCGCTGCCGATGCCGACGCAGGTCGCGCCGACCAGGATCATCTCGATCGCATCGCGCGCGGTCGTCACCCCGCCGGTGCCGATCACCGGCGTCTTCAGGCCGGCGCGCTTGAGTGCCTGGCAAATGTCGCGCACACAACGCACGGCGATGGGCCGGATGGCCGGGCCGCTCACGCCGCCGGTGCCATTGGCCAGCACCGGCTGCGCCGTCTCGATGTCCAACACCAAGCCGGGCCCGAGCGAGTTGATGGCACAAATGGCGTCGGCGCCGGCGTTGGCCACGCTGATGGCGATGGTGGCGATGTCCTCCACATTGGGCGACAGCTTCATCACCACCGGACGGTCGGTGTTGCGCTTCACTATGCGCGTCACCTGCGCCGAGACGTAGGCGTTGGACGAGAACATCTCCTCATGCTGCGCGTCCAGGTTCGGGCAGGAGATGTTGACCTCGATCAGGTCCGGCTCGGCTTCGCTGATGTAGCGCGCCAGCACGCCGAAGTCGTAGATGGTGTTGGCGAAGATGCTGGCGATGATGGGCACCCCATACGGCGCGAGCAACTGCTTCGCCGCGCGGATCTCCTCGACCATCACCTCGACGCCTGGATTGCTGAGGCCGATGGCGTTGATCAGCCCCGCGCCCCAGTTGACGATCGTCGGGTTCGGCCAGCCGGCGCGAGGCTTCAAGCTGCACGATTTAGTGGTGATGCCGCCGACGCCAGCCTGTGCTAACCGGACGAAGACTTGCTCGCTCAGGCCGAGGATGCCCGAAGCGAGCACCGTTGGGTTTGGAAAACGCACGCCGCACAGCGTAACGGCAAGCTGCAGATTGGATTCCGGGATCCGCGCCGCATCCGTCTGTGCACGCACATGCGCCTGAGTCACAGCAGTCATCGCACGCGATTATCGCAGCACATTTCGCCCTTTGGCCGATAATCCGGCTTACAAGGAAGACGGAGGTCCCCAGATATGTCCAACCGAAACGAGAACGTGATCATCGCCTACTTCCCCAGCGCAGAGAAAGCAGGCGAGGCCGCCGAAGCGCTCAAGTCGTGGGACAAAGCGAACGACGACATCAAGCTCGGTGGCATCGGCATCATCGTGGCCGAGAACGGCGAACTCAAGACGCACAGCGTTGGCGCCAAGGCTACCGGCACCGGCGCGAAAGCCGGCACGGTCATCGGCGTCGTCGCAGGCATCTTGTCCGGCGGCCTGTCGTTGATCGGCGGCGCATTGGCCGGGCTAGCCGGCGGCGCGTTGCTCGGCTCGCTCAAGCACAAGTCGCTCGGGTTGAGCGACGGCGACTACGAGACCTTCAAGCAGGAGCTGATCGGCGGCAAAGCTGCGTTGGTGGTGACGGCCGACGATCACGAGGTGTACGACACGCTCAATCAGATTCGTAGCCTCGGCGGCGAAGTGGTGAGCTACACCGCCGACCGCGATGCGATGCAGGCTCTCACGCTCGCCGCAATCGAGCAAGAGCGCCAACTCCGCGGCACCGGCCTGGGCGGCGATCCAATGCGGGGCATCCAGATCCCTCCGGTTTAAAGCAATGCGTGCTGCCCTTTCGGGCGCAGCCGCTACTGCGCTGACCGCAGCCAGGTCAACACCTCGTCGCGCCGGTGGGCTTCGAGCCGGCCGGATCGCGCCAGCCCATCGAGCATTTCGGAGAGCGTGAAGACGGCGTGTAGCCGGATGCCCTGCTGGGCCAGCTCTTCGCGCCCGCCCTGCTCGCGATCAATCACCACCAACACATCGTTGACGATCAGCCCCGCCTCGCGCAATGGCTGAAGCGCCTCCAGCTTGGCCGTGCCACGGGTGATCAAGTCATCCACCAGCAGCACGGTCTCGCCGGGGCGATATTCGCCTTCGATCAGCCGGCCGGTGCCGTAGTCTTTGGCCTCCCGGCGCGGGTAGATGAGCGGCCGGCCGGTCTCCAGCGCCACGGCCACGCCGATGGGCAGGCCGGCGTAGGGAATGGCAGCAAGGCGATCAAATCGAGAATGGAGAATGGAGAATTGAGAAATCATGCCAGCCATCGCTTGAGCGACGCGCTTTAGCACGGGAGGATGTGAGACGAGCAGGCGCAGGTCAATGTAGATCGGCGAGGTCAGGCCACTCTTGAGCTTGAACTGGCCGAACTTCACGCAGCCGATGTCGAACAGGTCGTTGATGAGCGAGAGGTGATCGGTCATGGGATGGGGTGTCACGTATCGCGTGTTGGGTGTTGCGTTTTACGTCTTGCGTCTCACGTTTTGCGTTTACTCATCACACAAGGGCGCAGCGCACCGGAGACGCTACAGCCCTCCCAGGCTGCGCATCTCCTCGACGAGTTTCATCGCGGCTGCGCGGGCAGCTTCGGCGAAGTCGGCCTTGCGCGAGGCGTAGATCACCGAGCGCGAGGCGTTGATCACCGGCCCCAAGCCATCACGCGTCCGACCGAAGGTCACCGCAGCGGCTAAATCGCCGCCCTGCGCGCCCACGCCGGGGATGAGGAACGGCAAGTGCGGCGCCAACGCGCGAATGCGTCGCATCTCCTCCGGCGCCGTCGCGCCGACCACTAGCCCACACGCGCCGGGGCCTTCGGCATGCCAACGATTGGCCATGAGCGCGACTTTCTCGTAGAGGCGCGGCATGGGCGTGCCGGCACGCTGGTCATCCATAGCCGGCCGAGCCTCCACCTCCAGGTCTTGTAACTCCCATGCATGTTCGTTGCTTGTGCGCGTCAGCACGAACACGCCGCGATCGGCGTACTTCAGGAAGGGGCGAATCGCGTCGCTGCCGATGTAGGGCGAGAGCGTGACTGCATCGGCCCGAAACGGTTCGAATGCGCCGCGGGCGTAGGCCTCGGCGGTGTGTCCGATGTCGCTGAATTTGCCGTCGAGGATGATCGGGATGTCGGGCGGGATCAGACGCACGATGCGTTCGAGTGCGACCATGCCGGCCGCGCCCTCCGCCAGGTAGAAACCGAGGTTGGGCTTATAGGCGCACACCAGGTCGCTGGTCGCCTCGATGATGGCCCGGGCAAAGGGCAGCATCGGCTCGTCGTAGGGCTGGATGGGCAGCGGTGTGTGCGCAACCACGATGTCCAGGCCGATGCACAGATAGGAGCGGTTCTTGCGCTGCGCTCGTGCGAGCTTTTCGATGAAGGCAGACATCTCGGCCAGTTACGAGTTACAGGTTACAGGTTACAAGTTACAGGTTGCAGGTTGCAGGTTCACTCAGCCGGGCAAATAGTACTGAATCATCAGGCCGCTGTTGGGATAGACCACTTCGTTCGCCAGCCGGTAGCCGCGCACTTCGCCGAAAGCGCGCACGATGCGCTGGCGCCACTCGTTCTTGTTGCGCATGTCGTCGGTCTGATACAACGGCGACCCCTCGTCTACGCGAATGAGCGTGACCTGCGCGCCGGGGTTCTCATCCAGCCAGCGCCGAACGCGCGCGATGTCGTTCGGCCCTTCCACCGGCGGCGCATCGTACTGGATGGGATGCGGCATGTTGGCGAACGCCGGCAGCGGGCGCAGCCGCCACTCGAATAGCGGCGGGCTAAGCTCGCCGAAGGTGCCGATGATGAGCACCGGCCGATCGGGTTGCTGCCATCGCACGATCTGATGGGAGGCGGCGCGGAGGTCGTCGGCGAGGTGGCCGGCCCACACCGGCTGTAAGCGCGGCAGCCAGGTCAGCCAGCTCCACGACGCAACTGCAAAGAGCGCGAGGATCGAGACGAAGAAGGGGAGATTTGAGATTTGAGATTGGGGAGTAGGGAGTGGGGAGTGTAAGTCATGATGCACAATCGCTAATCTCCAATCTCTAATCGCTTTGACCAATTCTGCGAAGCCCAGCCCGGTCAACAACCACAGCGAAGGGAAGAGCGGCGTGATGTAGCGGTCGGCCTTGAGCTGATGCATCGTCGCCAGCGCAAAACCCAGCGCAAAGAACACGGCCAGCAGCGTCACGCCGGGGTGGCGAATGCGCGTCACTGCCCAGGCTGCGCCGAGCAGCGATGCGCCGGCCAGCAGCGGGCTGGGCATCAGCCAGTAGAGCGTCGTCCGCACATAGAACAGGAGATTCTCGGAGCTCCAGAACGGATAGCCGCTGTCCTCGTTGGTGACGAAGAAGCGGAAGTCGCGCCATTTCACCTCGGTCGGCACGATGTCCGTCCCGCCGAAGAACCAGAATACGATGCCGGCCACCAACGGCGCATACAGTGCCAGAATTGAGAATTGAGAATTGAGAATTGAGAAAGGGCGAGCTTGCACTCGCTCGTTGTTCTTCGCTCGGATTAGGCGGAGGCGTTCGCCGAGGTCAACCATGCCTACGGCTGCGATGGCAAATGCGGCGTAGTTGAACTTGGTGAGAAAGGCAAAGTACAGCGCGCAGCCGGTGAGGAAGAACCAGATCATTCGCCGCGTCTGCAGCGCCCGTAGGAAGCACCAGAAAGCGACGAACACCACGAATGCCACCGGCGTCTCTTGCATCGCCCAACTGCTCACGAACAACCACCCCGGCGCGCTGAGCGCGATCAGCCCGCTTGCCAGCCCGGCCAATGCTGCTAGCTCGGGGTTGATCTGATAGGCGATCGCGCACGCCATCAACGCCGTCGCCACGAGCATGATGTAGGCGAACAGTCGAGCGCTCTCGTCGCTGCGCCCCAGGATGCCCAGGAATGGCGCCTGAAGCAACGAGAAGCCCGGCGGCCACAACGTCTGGATGTGAAAGTCGCCCCACAGCGCGCGCAGGTCGAGCGCCAGGATGTCGCGCAGCATGTAGTAGCCCGGCAGGCTATGCGCGGCTTCGTCGAAGTTGAGCGGCGGCGCCGGCGCAATCAGCCTGAGGAAGACTTCGCGGCCGATGAGGATGGAGAGTAGCACGAGCACGCCGGCGACGATCCACGTGCGGGCTTTGGGCGACACGCCGATCAGTATACTCACCCTGGTCGCGCTTTCATGATCATCACCTCGCATCGCGTGCGCCGCCGGCTGGAGGCGGCCGCGCCGCTCGTCGTCCTTGCGCTGCTCTGGGCGTTGTTCTTTTGGCGCATCCTCACGCCCGCGCCGACGGATCGGCTGACCTTTCAGCAGGGCGATTTCACCTTGCAGTTCCTGGCTTACCGGCAACTGGCTTATCGGCAATTTGCCGCCGGCCGCTTTCCGGTGATCGAGGAATGTCTTTACAGCGGCTATCCCTTTCAAGCCGACCCACAGTCGCAGGTGCTGTATCCGCCGGTGTTGGCCGCCATGCTCATCGGCCGTGCGCTGGGCTGGGCGGAATATCCGCTGCGCGCGCTGGAATGGGAAGTGATGCTGCATGTGCTTCTGGCGGCGGTGGGCATGTATATCTTCCTGCGCCTCGCCGGCAACCCGTCGGGTAAACCGAGGCTACATCGCCTCGCCGCGCTCGTCGGCGCGGTCGCCTATGGCTTTGGCGGCTTTATGACCGGCTACGCCATGTTGCAGACGGCCATCCTGCAAACCGCCGCCTGGCTACCGATGATTCTGCTGGCGCTCCGATGGCTGGCGACTCGGCAGCGTTGGCTGCCGGCCGCGGCGCTGTTGGCGGTGTTGGTCTTCATGGCCTTCACGGCCGGACATCCACAAACGCTGCTCTTCATTGCTTACACCGGCGCCGCCGCGTTCGTCTTCTGGCTGTGGCAGGCGCGGCGCAGCGAAAGATGCCAAACATTGCTGACGCAGGGCTTGGCGCGAGGCGGGATCGCCGCGCTGTTCGCCGTGGGGCTAAGCGCGGCGCAGCTCATCCCCACGCTATCGTTCATGCTAGCTTCGACGCGCGCCTCGCTGACCTTCGAGCAGGCCGGGCGTGGCTTCGCGCTGCATGACATCGCGCTACTCGCGCTCACCGGCGTGACCAACGTATGGCAGCCGATCTACGTGGGCATCGCGGCGTTAGCCCTGGCCGGAATCGCCATCACCGTAGCCGCTCGTGCCCCCGGCAAGCGGTCGGACGTTTGGCTGTGGGTTGCCGTCGGCCTCGGCGCGCTCGTCCTTGGCTTCGGCATGAATGCGTTCGGCTTCGACGTGGCGTATCTGCTCGCGCCCGGCTATCGCCAGTTCCAGGCGCAGGAGCGCCACGCTGTGATCGTTGCGTTCGCGCTGAGCGCCTTGGCCGCCTATGGAGCGGATGCGCTGCTGCGCCCGCTGCGCCCGCGCGCCCGATTGGGGTTGTGGCGAGCAACGCGCGGGTTGGGGCTGTGGGGGGCGATCGCGTTCAGTGGGCTGATCGCGCTGCTCATCGCGCAACGCTTGGCCGGCGAGCCTACGCAGGCGACGCTGTCTACTGTGGCCGACAAATTCGCCCTGATCGTGCTCGGCCTGCTAGGAACGGCAGCGCTCTTCGCGTGGCGCGCGCGTTTAGGCGCGATGCCGCGCCGGCTGTGGGGTGCCGTATTGCTCGGCCTCGTCATCTTCGACGTGTTTAGCGCCAACCGTTACACCGCCACCCAGCCCATGGCCGACCCTTTCCCACCCCATCCACTGATCGCGCCGATCAAGCCGACCCAGCGACCGAACGGCTACTCGCGCGTGTATAACCATTTCGGCTTGCCGCTCAACGGCGCGTGCATCGCCGGCCTGAACGAAGTCGGCGGCGGCTCGCCTATCGTCCTGCGCGCCTATAAGGCGTTCCTGGATAACGCGCCCGAGGAAGTGATGGTGAAGCTGCTCAACGCGCGACACGCCGTGACGTGGCGCGGCGCGATGGAGACGCCGGAGGGCGTGATGATCCCGTGGTTTTTGCTGGCGCGCGACACATTCGAGGGCAAGGAAGCCAGCACCTATCGGCTGGATTGGGAGCCGCAGACGTTCAACGGCGCGTGGATTCCCCGCCGCATCACCGGCGCGCCATCCGAAGCGGCGATGTACGCGCGCATGCGCGCGCCCGACTTCGATCCATTCGGCGAGGCAGTTATCGTCCACATGCCCGAAGACCGAGTCCCGCGTGGCGCAAACGGCAGCGCTGCCGTCGAAGGCAAGTCCCCCGGCTACATCAAGGTTGCCGTGAACGCCGACGCGCCGACGTTGCTGGTCGTCAGCCAGGCTTACCACTGGAACTGGGTCGCGTTGATCAACGGGCGAGAGGCGCCGACGATTGCGGTCAACGGCGCATTGCTCGGCGCGCCGATCCCCGCCGGCGCATTCAGCGTGGAGTTCAGCTATCGTCCGCTCGATCTCTACATCGGCACGGCGATCAGCGCGACGACAGCGGTAGTCATGGCGCTGAGCCTGGCAATTCACCGGTTGTCAGGTCGGCAGACTGGTGGGGCGACGCGCCTTTCTGGGGGACGAGATGGGGTAAACGGTGAGCGATAAGGTGAGGCAGAACGCGCAGAGCGTTGCGGCAGCGGCGTTGATCGCCGCGCCCACGCTCATCTACGTCGCTGCGTTGCTGTTCGATCCGGCGCGGACGCTGGTGCTGTGGGAACGCGCGACGCCGCCGGCCCTGCCGCTGCTGCTGCTGGCGGCCGGCCTGGTGATCCACGCAGCGGTCTCGCTGATGATCCTGGCGCACCTGCCGGCGCGACTTTCCCGCCGCCAAACGGCCGGGGTGCTGACCTACGTCGTCTTGGCCGGCCTTGCGCTGCAGACCGCGGCGACGCACATCGTCGAGCCATTTCCGCTGCGCGGCCTTGCCTTTCGGCAGTACAGCGACTTCACCGGCGGCTATTTCACGGTGGGCGCGCGCGTGGACGACCTGGGCGCGTGGTTGGGGCGCTTCGCGCAGGAAATGGAGAGCTACAACGTTCACGCCGAGCGGCATCCCCCCGGCCTGCCGATGATCTTCTGGGTCGGCGTGCAGGTGATGCGCGGCTTTCCCGCGCTGGCCGAGGCATTGGCACCGACGCTGCGGCCGCTCGCCTGCTTCGACCTCCGCGCGTCTGCGCTCGATGACGCGCAGATCGCCGCCGGCTTGTTCGGCATCGTCGTCGAAACGGCGCTGGCCTGGTTGGCGCCGGTCTTGCTTTTCTTCTTCGTCCGCCGCGTCGCCGATGACCGCGCCGCGGCGACGGCGGCGCTGCTGTATCCGATGGTGCCCGGCGCGCTGATGTGGGCTTCGCAGTGGAATCGCGGCTTCGGCGTCTTCATCCTGGCCGGCCTGATGCTGGTGGAGCGGCTTGTGGCGTCGCCGACGCGCGCCCGATCCATGGCTTATGCCGTCGGCCTCGGCCTCGTCCTATCGGCTGCGGTGATGATGAGCTTCGGCAACGTGCCGATCATCATGGCCTGCGGACTGTATGCGCTCGTCCGCATCTGGCAGATAGACCGATTTCGCGCGCTCCCGGCGCGCGCGTTGCAGGGCATCACCGTGCTGGCCGGCTTCGCCATGCCCTGGGCTGCGCTGATCCTGCCGACGGGGTTCGATTTGCCCGCCACCTACCGGACGGCGATGCGGATTCACCTTGCACTGGAGCGCGACTATTGGCCCTTTGTCGTTTGGCATCCGTGGGACCTCTTCACCTTCGCCGGCCTGCCGCTGGCAGCGATCGCGCTGTTGATGACGTGGCGCCGCGCGCCTGCGCTCACCTTTGCCTGGGTTGCGACGATCGCCGCCCAGTCGCTGCTGCACGTCGCGCGTGGGGAGACCGGTCGCGTGTGGATGTATTTCGCCCCGATCATCGTCGCGTTGGCCGGTGTGTGGATCGCGCAACGGTCGGCAGCAAATGCGCCGAGCGGCGCGCGGCCGGTTTCTTGGCTTCACGTTGTCGTGACGGCTCTGATGGTCATTCAAGCGACCACGCACATCGCCTTGTTGCGCGTGATCGGTTACGGCGCCGACCCGATCACCGTGCCGAATGCGACGCTGCCGGCCGACCTGATCCCTACGGAGATTCGCTTCGAGCCGAACGGCGAGGCGCGGCTGCTCGGCTACACCATGCCGTCCAAACTGACGCCGGGCCAGTCGGCCACGCTCGACTTGTATTGGAAGCTGGATAGCGACTCGCCGCTGCCCATCGCCCGCAAAGTCTTCGTACACGTCGCCGATACGCCCAAGGATGAATATCGCATCGTCAATCAGGATGGCCGCCCGGCGAATTGGACGTTGCCGACGACATGTTGGCTGCCCGGCCAGGTGATCCACGATCCGCACCATTTCACCGTCGCTCCCGACGCGCGGCCGGGCGAGTATGTTGTGCTGATCGGGCTATATGACGAGTTCACCGGTGAGCGCGCCTTTGTACACACGGCGCAGATTGCCGTAGCGAATGCCGTCGCGCTGCCGACGAAGCTCAAGATCGTCTCATCGCATCTCGAGTGAAGTGATGACCACCGCATCCCGGCCGTCCGCGGTGCGCAGCCGCGGCATGCCGTCCTGGGTGGGGTCGTAGATGCCGATGCGCACATCGTAGCGGCCGGGCGGCGCATCCTCGTTCAGCCGCACGCCGTAAACGTGAACGCCGCGACCGTCGCTCAGGATCAGATGCGGCGCGTCTAGCGCTAATGGCTCGTCGCGTTGGCCGATGAGCGCCTGTGGATCGTCGCTCCGGCTGATGTGGATAAACAACTTCTGTGCGCCGCCGTGTCGCGCCTGAGCGCCGTTCCACCGCAGGAACACCTCGACGAGCCGCCCGCGCGCGTCCACACGCGCATGGGCGGCGTCGAGCGTTGGACCGCCGGTGAATGCCACGCCGAAGGGATACAGCGCGCGCGCGTCGAGCCGGCCGTAAATCTTTACGATCCAGCGGCCGCTGTAGGTTTCCTCGACCTGCACGAACTCGCTCGCCAGTGCCGACGCCGCAATGCCCCGTCCGTCCCAGAAACTGTCCACGATCTGCAACACCACGCGCTCGACGCCGCTCGCCTTAAGCTCGGCCGCTACCTGCCGCGCCCCTTCTGCATCGCCGGCGCGATACGGCAGCGTGATGAACGCCGGGCCATCCGGCAGGTAGCGGTGATGGTAGTACGTGAAGACCGGATCGGGGAAGTTGAGCGCGATGCGGACGCGCTCCTTTGGCAATGCCTCTGCGTAGCGGTTGACGACGCGAATGAAGCCATGCCACACGCGGGGATGCCCGTCCACCACTTCGGAGCGTTGATAGCTGCGCAGGCCGGCCAACGTCACGGCCGCCAAGGCGATGCCCAGGCCGGCAGACACAATGCGGCCAACGGCTGCCGGCATCACCGAGGGCGCGAATTGCAGTCGCGGGCGGTGGGCAAGGGCGATGGCGAGCAAGAGCTGGAACGGCGCCAACGCGGCAATCGAGTAACGCTCCGAGAAGATCGGGCGATTGAGCGAGGCTGCCCATGCGATGGTCAGCGGCACGAACAGGTAGAGCCCCAGCAGCGCTGCCTGCCCACGCATGCGGGGCGCGCCGAACCCCAGCTTGATGAACGCCACCGCGATGAGCGCCGCGCCGAACGCGGCCAGCGTGAGCCGATGGTCGGCGACGTTTGGTCCGGCAATGAAGGCGCTGAACCAAGCCATCAGCGCTTCGCCGGGTGAGAGGTTGATGCCCACTGCGCCGCGGTAGTTCACCAGCACATCGCGCGCGACGATCAGCCAGGGCAAGCTGAGCGCGGAGAGCATCACCTGCGCCGCCAGCCAGCGCACCAGCGGCGCCGGCAGCACCGGTTTGTCTGCGACAACCACCGGTCGCAGCGCGGCCACGGCAAGCCGGCCGATTCGAGGAAGCAGCGCGCTACCGAAGGCGAATAGGTTCTGCGCGATGAAGACGAAGCCGGCGTAGTAGTGCATCTGCAAAGCCAACCCACTGACGATGACATAGGCCAGGACGATGCGCCACCCTGCGCGGCGCAGCAACATCCACATGAGCAGTGTGCTCGCCAGGGTGAGCGCAAGCAGCATCGAGTACATGCGTATCTCCCGGCTATAGAACACGGCAAACGGCCCGAGCGCCATCAGCGCCGCCGAGACCAGCGCCACGCCGCGCGCGAAGCCCAGTTCGCGCGCAAATCGCCAGGCCAGCGCAATCGCCAAAACGCCGAGCCAGACGGCGGGGAAGCGCAGCGCGAACTCGCTGCTCCCGGTCAGCGCCACCCAGGCCTTCTGTAAGAAGTAACTGCCCACCGGATGTGGCTCGCGCATGGCCAGCGTGTCGCTGACGATCTGGCTGTATGACCCTTGAATAAACACGTAGCTGAAGCCCTCGTCGCCGGCCAACTCCGCGAAATCCAGGTGATAGACGCGCGCAGCGAAGCCGAGCAACACGACGAGTGCCAGGCCGAAGCCGGCGGTGAGGGCGCGGCGTGATCTGCCGGTTGTGCGACCCGAGTGGAGCGAGGCAATCATGCGGTGGAGATTTGCGATCGGCGTCAGTTCAACGTGATGACGCCGAGAAAGATCAGGTCATCGCGCGCGGGCCGGCCGTCTTGCTGCGCGGGCCAGCGCAACCCGCCGTCGCGGTCATAGATGCCGGCGAAGAGTTTATATTCGCCCGCGGGCGAATCGGCCGGCAGCGTGATTCGGTGAATCTGGTTGATGCCCTCACCCGTGTGATAGGTCAACGTGCTGCGCACTTTGCCATCTATGGTAGGCGGATTGTCGTCCTGCGAGACGAGCCGACCATCTGGACCAAATAAATGTAGGAAGAGCACGCCGTCGCGGGCCGGCGTTTGCTCGACGCGCCAGTGAGTGATGAAGTTATGCGTGCGGCCGCGCTCCACCGGCCCGTTCACGCTGTAGCCGAGCAGGCTCAGCTCGCCCACGCGTGCATTTGCGGGATGTTGCACCTGTGCCGCTACGGGCATGGGCGGATAGTCCTCGATGCGCACCAGCCCCAGGAAGGCACCATCAACGCGACGGCCATCGCGCCAGCGCTCGAGCTGCAGGCGATACCAGCCGGGCTGCGCGGAGAACGGCACGTCCAGCACATACTGATCGCGCACCGGCTCGCCGGTCGGCCACGCTTCGACGGGGAAGTCGGGCGTGCCGGCGACACGCTGCGTCGCTGCCAAGTCGCCGCCGAGTAGTCCTTGCAGCGTCAATCGGGACTGCCAGGGCGTCAAGTCGGCGCGCGCCGGCAGCCAGGTCAAGACCACCGGCAGCGGCTCGCCGGGATGGAGGGAGGCCGGGCGTTCTACAACCGAGATGCGTATGTCGCCGAACGACGGCAACGGAGGGAAAGGGATGCGCGCCGGCTGCAGCACAAGCGGCGGTTGAGGCGCAGCGACGGCAGCGATCGTCATCGGCTGCTCACGCGCCGGCCATATCGTCACACGTATGCAACAAGCAACCGCCTCCGGCGAAAGCGGCGCAGCGACGTGCTGGATGCGCTCTTGCTTATCACCGGCCAGCACCGACATCTCCAAGTGATACGGCAACGCCGGCAAGCCCATAGGAATGGGGACGATGTGCTCGGTGCGAAAGTAACCGTCTGTTGGCCAAGCACCGATAACATCGAGGTCAGCACGCACATTCGCGTCTAGCCAGACCGCATCGCCGTAGCGCAATCGGAAGGCAACGTTGACTTCGCCGGGGAATCCGGCGCCGGATGTAGTAGGGCGCTGCCAGTACAACGTCAGGGATGTGTTCGGCTGCGGGTTGAGCGGTGCACCAGGTGAAAGGGCATAAGCCGCCAGACGCGGCATATCTGCGGCGGCCGCGCCATCTACCGCGAGCGCTTCAGCGGGCAGCGCTTCGACGAACGGCGGATCGAGTTCCAGCAGGCGCAGCGTGATCGCCGTGCTGCGCGCCGGGAAGTTCACCTCCCGGCGGATGAAAGGACTGCCGTTGAGCTGGCGCGGTTGGCCACGTCCACGATCCACATACCACACGCGTCGCGCATTCGGCGGCAGTTGCGCCGGAGCGTTGACGCCATCTTCCTGAAACCACGGCACACCGCGCAAGTACGGCGTGATGGGGATGGCAACCGTGGGAAGACCACCGATGACCAGCACGTCGCCGGGCTGCCAGTGGTCGCGCACATAGTGAGCCAGCGCGCGCCAGTCGTCTTGCCAGTGGGGTGTGCGTATAAATGTGGCAGCAACGCCGTAGAGCTGCAGGCCGACGATCAGCGCGCCCATCGTCGTGCCTGCGGTGCGCCAAAGTAGGGAAGCCGACTGCGTGCCGAAGCCGGATATCGGCCAGGCGCAACAGCGCGCCAGCAGCACAGCGGTCATCGGGGCGATCAGGATGAGATGGCGGAAGCCTTGGTAATTTGGCTTGAGGAAGGACAGCGCGAACCACAGCACTACCGGCGTGGCCACAGAGGCTGCGAGCAGCGCATGCGCCGTGCGCATCTTGCCCGAGGAGCCCATGAGCAATGGAACGACGGCGGTCGCCAAGCACAGCGCGCCTGCGACGAGGCCGATCACTCCGCCCGAGAAGTCGAACGCATTCATCCCCAACAGGAAGCCGCCGAATTGCGTTTGCACGACGATCTCGATGGGAGCAAAAGCATAGTTCATTTCCTGTCCGCCCAGCAAGCGCACCAGGACCTCCCGAACGAAAGGCGTCGCCAGTGCCAAAAGCCCCGCGCCGGCGAGCGACGCACCCGCAGCGATCAAGGTTCGCCGGTCGCGCGCATGAAACTCATCCCAGTGCCGTGCCGTCCAGGTCAGCAAGAATGCCCCCTGCCCGGCGATCAGGCCGACAAACGAGTAGTGAGTGAGGAAGCCGGCGATCGCCAGCGCGATCCAGGCGAGCCAAGCCAAGGCGACGCGCTGCGTCGCGCGGCTGCACCGGTATGCGGCGAGTGTCAACGCGGCAGCGAGGAACGGCACAAGCGAATACATGCGAATCTCGCGGCTATACCAAATCAGCCCAGGCGAGAGCGCAACGAACAGGGTGGCCAGCACCGCCGTCGGCGCATCGAACATGCGACGTGCCAGCGTATAGGTCGTCGGCGCGCACAACACGCCGAAGGCAACCGAGAAGAAACGGAAGATGAACTCGTGCTCGCCCCCCAATGTCACGAAGCCCTGCAGGAGCAGAAAGTACAACTGCGGCTGTGTGTCAATCGTGCGCTCGCCTGCGACGTAGATGACGTTGGTCAGATTGTTCACCAGCGAGCCGCTCAGGCGCAGCAACGTCGTCCCTTCATCCAGCCAGATGCTGCGATTCGTCAGCTCGACGACGCGCAGCGCAAACGCCACGAGCATCAGCGACGTAACCAGCCAAAGTTCGCGACGACGAATCATCATTGCAGCCTCGCCTCACTCCGGCAAGTTGCCGACGTGTGGTAAACGCTGTCTGGCGCAGGGAAGAACGCGCAGTACACCGTCGGAACCGGCGGCGTCGCGCAGGGAGATGGCATAGATATCGCGCGGAAGGCGGTCACCGCCGGATGGTAGGGTTGGATGCGAACCGAGCGGCCTGGTGAGTTCATCCCACCGCTCGGCCGAAAAGCTGCACGCCCATCGCATGGCTGACAAAGATAAGCCTATCCTACAACAGCGTGTGCCGAGCCAACCTTCCCCGTCCATCGCGATCTTCCTTCGATTGGTTGCTACGAGCGCGCTTACGTTCGGTGCATTCGCGCTATACGCCGGCGCAGTTCAGTTGCCGCTGCTCTATGATGACGCGCCGACGGTATGGCGGCTGGCCGAACGCTCGCTGATTTCGAACTTTGCTTTGCCGCGCACGCTGGCCGCCGGCGAGTATCGTCCTGCCGCTACGACGCTCTGGTTGCTCACCCGCGACCTGTTTGGCTGGTTCTACGGGCCGGTATTGCACATGTGGAACGTATGGGCACACACGCTGAACACAGCTCTGGTGATCGCGCTGGCGGCTCGGCTTGGGCGTGCGATCGGATGGCGCGGACTAGCCTTTCCACTGCTAGCGGGGGCGCTCTTCGCAGCATTCCCCTTCTCGTACCAGGCCGTGCTATGGGCCGGCGCGCTATATCACCCGGTCGCGACCGCCGCCGGACTGGCAGCGCTACTTGCATACGCGCGATGGCGCGATGGCTGCAATGGCATCTGGCTGAGCATGAGCGCAACTGCGCTGCTGGTCGCTTGCATCAGCCACGAAGCCGGATTCGTCTTCGGCTTCTACCTGTTGGGTGTCGAACTGTTGCTGGCCCGGCGCCGCCGGTCGCGCTTGCGTCGCGCCGCCATGCTGGCCTGCGCCTTCGCCTTAGCCTATCCCATCCTCTACCAGTTGACGGTGGTCACGATTTGGAGCGAGGGCAACTACTTCGAACGCAGCAACGACATTCCAGCGATCCTCTACAAGCTGGCCTATTTTGCCCAAGGCATGATCGCATGGATGCTGGCAATAACGCGCCCGGCCCCTGGCACAACGCTTCAGCAACACATCGTGCTGGCGCTCGGGTTGTTGGTTGCCGAACTGGCGTTGGGCTTGGCCGTGCTCTGGCGCGCGCGGGCGCTCAGCCTGGGCCTGTGGGCGCTGGCGTGGTGGATCATCGGCATCGCACCGGCAGTGATGCTGCTGGATGCCAGCTACACTTCCGACGCACCGCGCCTGATGTATCTGCCATCGGTCGGTGTTGCGCTGTTCTGGGGCGTGGTCGTCGCCGGCGCGATGCACCTCGTCCGTCATCGCCGCTGGCAGTTGGTGCTGCCGTCACTCGCCACGTCGTTCGTGCTATGGTGCGTGCCATTCATCCTCATACGCATCGCCGAAACCCAACGCCTCGCGCCGGCGCTGCAGGCCATTGACCGAGACCTGCGCCAATCCAAGCCCAGCGACACCTTCCTCCTGATCAATGCACCCTTCGTCAGCCTGCCGGCGGAGCAGACCTTTCTGTTCGGTCGCGAAGGCATGCATCTGTGGGAGGTGGACGGCCCGGACGGACAGTCATGGGGGCCGGTATGGAAGTGGGCCGGCAGCGTGAGCGGTATACGGCGCGAAACGCTCGCTTTGCGTCATCCTCCCTCGATCACGGCGCGCGACGGCTACGAGGAAGCGGACAAATCGTTCACTACCGGCACGCCGTTTAAATACGGACTGTTCGGTCGCGCGGTGGACGACGCCCAGTTGCAAGATGCGATCCTGGCCGCCAACTACATCTATCGCTTCGACTACGACCCTCCCGGCCTCCGCGCGCGGCAAATCGGTCGCATCGAGCCGATGACCACCTTGGCTGCTGCGCCGCTGGCCCGGCTGGTCATCGGTGGGGGTAGCGCCGGCGCGACACTAGAATTTGCCGCGGCCGAACGCTGCGGCGCGCTTGTGCAGCTCCATTTGGTCTGGTCGGATGTGCGCAACCTGCCGCGACCGACCGGCGTGTTCGTTCACGGCCATGACGGGCAGGGATTGCAAACACTCATCGCCGATGCCGATCCGGTCGGCGGCCTAGTCCCGCTCGATCGCATTCCCTCCGGCCTGCGCATCTTCGAGACGCGAGCGATCTTCGTCCCGCCCGGCGTGGATGTGGACACCCTGCGCCTCGGCGCGTATCTCCGGGAGTCGCTGCAGCGCTACCAGGCGCTTAAGCCCGACGGCGGCGAGTGGCCGGCTAACGAGATCGTCGTCCCCATTGCGGACGACGTGTGCTTGGGGTGATGCAGGTCATCGAATTTCGAACGTCTGCAGCATCAGGCTATCGCCGGCGGCGTCGTTGCGCGGGTCGGCGATGGCGCGGCGCCGGCCGGTCTGTGGGTCATAGGCCCCGACGCGCACTTGGTATATCCCCGGCGGCAGGCCCTCCGGCAGCGTCACCCAGTGCGGATCGGCCACCACCTCGCCGCGCTGCCAGCGCGAGAAAGGATACGCGCCATACACCGGCTGCGTGTCGGCGGCCAGCACCACTTCGCCGGTGGTTTGGTTCACGATGTGCAGCAGCACGGTGTCGTCGGGCAAAGCATCCACGAGCGCGCGCCAGTGCAGCATGACCGACACTTCGCGCCGCGCCGGATCGTATCGCACGTCGCCGCCGATCAGCTCGACGCCGCTCGAGAGCGTCGCGCTGCGCAGATCGGCCAGCGCCGGCGCGGTGAACGTGCGCGGCGCCGGCTGGGCAATGTAGATCAGCGTATTGGTCACGCCGTCACGTTCATGCAGCGCGGCGACCTGCACGAGTTCCATGCGCGACTTGAGCGCCGCGCGTTCGAATCGTTCCCAATGACCGCCGAAGGCCGTCGCAGCCGGCGCGTGGAACACATACACATTTGCCGGATCGCGCAGCAACACCAAGCTAACGTCGGTAAAGCGGGGCGACGGATCCTGGGTGTACTCGAATACCTCGCGCATGCGCACGCGACCCTCGGTCAGCAAGGCGATGCTGCGTTCGAAACCCCAATCCATCGCGACGATGGGCCGGCCGGCGAAGCCCGACTCCAGCCAGACGGCCGTGCGGTTGAGCGCATCCGACCATAGGCCTCGGCCGCCCGTCTGCTCGAAGAACCTCAGCAGCGCGAGGTTGCCCATCAGTCCATTCAGCACCAGCGCCAGCGTCGCTGCCGCCGTCGCAGCACGCACCCAGCGCGGCATGCCGGTTCGCAGCCCATCGGCCAGCGCGCCCGCGATCAACAGGATCACCAACGGCATCAAGATGAACAGGTGCCGGCCACCGATCGCTGTCACGCTGAAAGTGGCCAGCGGCGTGATCACTACGACGCTCAGCAACAAGAACAAGCGCGGCAGGCGCGTCGGCGCGTTGCCGCCTCGGTTGCGCCATAGCCAAATCGCTGTATAGATCAAGCTGGCGACCAGCACGACGCCAGCCAGCGGCAGGGGCGCAGGCGCGTTGAATTCGAGCGTATCGCCGCCGACCAACCGAAAGAGCTGAGTCGCCTGAAAGGCCGTGTTGTTGAGGATATCTAAGAACCTATCTCTAAACTTACGGAACGAGCCATAATAGGGATATGGATAATACCAGTGGGACGCGATACGCCGACGTTGCAAGTTGGGAGCTGTCTGATAGTCTGTGGGCGCGCATTGAACCGTTGTTGCCCCAACCGAAGTCGCGCTATCGCGGACGCGGACGGCAGCGCAAACACATCGGTGGGCGGCCGGCAGCAGACCGGCGCAAGACCATGACCGGCATCTTGTACGCGCTGCGAACCGGCATTCCGTGGAACGCCATGCCGAAAGAGTATGGATCGGGAAAGACAGTCCATCGCTACTTTCAGCGCTGGGTGCAGGCGGGCGTCTTCAAGCGCATGTGGCAGGCGGGTTTGGCGGAGTATGACGAGGTCAAAGGGATCGCCTGGAAGTGGCAAGCGGGCGACGGGGCGATGACCAAGGCCCCGCTGGGGGGCGAAAAGACAGGCAAAAACCCTACGGATCGCGCCAAAAGGGGCGTCAAGCGCAGTCTGTTGGTGGATGAGCAGGGTGTGCCGTTGTCGATCGTGGTCAGCGGGGCGAACACGCCGGATAGCGCGTTGCTGGAGTCCACGCTGGATGCCATGCCGGTGGAGCGACCTGACCCGCAAACCGTCCCGCAGAATCTGTGTCTGGACAAAGCTTACAGCGGCGAACCCTGCCGTCAGGTGGCGCAGGCACATGGCTACGAAATCCATGTGCCGGACAAGGAGAACGCCCAAAAAAACGCCGGCGCAAGCCGGGCCGACGCAAGTCGCGCCGCTGGGTGGTCGAAGTGACTCATTCATGGCTCAATCGCTTTCGTCGGTTGCTGATTCGCTGGGAGAAGAAGGCGAGCAATTATCTGTCCCTGCTGTTTTTCGCCTGCGCCATCATCTGTTGGCGCAAATGCGAGGTTTAGAGATAGGCTCTAAGTTGTCGTGACCGTAGAGCCGGGAGCGTAGCGCATTCTGTGCGATGAAGCGGAACGAGTCCAGGCCGGGGACGTTGTGGATCACGAACGGCGTCAGCCCCAACATGCAGGCCGCCGCGCATCCGGCCAACGTCGCAGGCGAAATCGTACGCAGCCGGGTAATCGTCTCTCTCGCACCCAGGCCGATGAACGCCGTGAGCGCGATAGGGCCTAGCACCCAAGCAAACAGCAATTTAGTGGCGCAGCCCAGGCCGAACAGGAAACAGGCCGCGACGAGTGGCGCAGTGCGTTGCGTGCGCTGCCAGGACGTGAGCAGGAGCATGATGCTCAGCGCGATCGGCAGCAGGGGCGACGAGAAGAATGCGCCTGCGCGATGCCACCACACGAAGACCGGCGCAGTCGCCGCGAGCACGACCGCCAGCGCCGCGACGCGATCGTCGAACCACACGCGCGCCAGTGCCCAGGTGAGGATCAGGGTGAGCAAGCCGATCAACGTCTGCGTCAACCGCAGCGACTCAACGGAGATGCCGAACAACGCGAAGCCGGCCAGGCTGGTGTAGATCGAGGTCGGGCCGATGTAGTGCAGCATCATGATCGGCATGGGCTGGCCGAAGACGCGGATCGTCTTCAGCGCGCTGGCCGGCCACTCGCCGCGCAGCAGCTCCAACGCCGGGATGGCGTCTGCCACTTCATCGTAATTTGGGCCGGGCAGGCTGAGGTTCGCCAGCGCAATGCTCAGATAGAGCACGCCGGCCAAGGCGAGCGCGAGAAACGACCGGAACGCAGCGCAGTCGAAGCGGGACGAGGGCATGGGGTGGATCGAGCGCGAAGAATTGTACGATGTGTGAACGCATTCCGTCACCCGCATGGCAAAATTAGCGCGAAGCATGCCCGACCGACCACGCTGCCTGCTATGGAACCTGCATCCCACGCCAAAGCGCGCCGGCTGATCGCGCCGCTTGCAGTAGCCGCGCTGGTCGTAGCGTTGGTCGCCTCTTACTGGCCCAGCCTATCCCTGCCGCTGTCGTTCGACGACGCGTGGAGCGTGCGGATGGCGCGCGACTTCACGCTGTTCGACCTGTTCACGCGGACGCAAAATTTCGGCTATTACCGGCCGCTATATCTGGCCTACTACCGGCTGGCCGCCGCTGCCGGCGCATCCGGGCCGCTGCTCCTGCACGTCTCGTGCATCGTCGCTCACGCCGCCAACACGCTGTTGCTGCTCAAATTCATGCCCGCCATGCTAGGCCGGCAAACTGGCGGCATGGCGTTCGGCGCTGCCTTTCTCTTCGCGCTGAATCCGTTCGCCGTTCAGGCCGTGGCGCTCCCCGCCGGCCTGAACCACCTATTGGCGCTGCTGTTCATCCAACTGGCGATGCTGTGCTACGCGCGCGCACGGCAGTCCGGCCCGACTCGGCGGCGCGCTGCGTGGTGGGTCACTTGCCTCGGCCTATGCACGCTTGCGTTCCTCTCCAACGAAATCGGCCTGAGCGTCGCTGGCTTTGCGCTGGCCTACGAAGCGATCCGCGCCGTGCGAACCCGCCGGTGGGCGCGTGAGGCATGGTCGTTTCTGATCGTGGTCGGGCTGGCCGGCGCCTATGCCGTGCTTTACCAGCTCATGCCAAAAGGCGCGTCGCCGGAGTGGACCTTCGCGTTTGGCGACGCCATGACCCGCGCATTGATCGCGCTGCAGACGCTGACCTACCCGCTCACGCTGCTGCTGTCGCCGCTGGGCCTGCCGGCCGAGGTCGCCGTGCTTCTGGCGACTGCGCTGCTGCTTTCACTGTGTGCCCTCGCCCTGCGCGGCGGGATGGACGACGCCGCTCTGCTGGGATTGCTGCTGTTCGCGGCGTCCGTCGCGCTGCCGGTGCTGCGCCTGCCCACCGGCTATGTGCAGAACGCGCCGCGCGTGTTCTACCTCGCAAGCGCTGGCGTGGCGATCACCTGGGCATCGCTCGTATGGGCGTTGGCAGCTCGGCTCGTCCCGCGCATTCGGGTCGCGCTTGCCGGCACGGTCATCGCTACCCTCGGCCTGGCAGGCGCTTGGCACGTGCGTGATCACCAGGCGCTCCTCGCCCGCGCCAATGAGCCGGTGCAAGCCATTGCCCTCGCCGGCGCACAACTTACCCCTGGTGACCAGTTGCTGGTGATCAATGCGCCGGAGTGGGTCGCGCCGCCGGCGCGTCGCTTCCCGATGTTCTCCGAGGGCGCCATCGTGCTGGCCGACTACGTGGAGGGCAGCGACCTAACGCTGGCCAATACTGGCCTCGACCGCGATGTGCGCCTGGTCCGGCTCGCCTTGCCCGGCCACCCGTCGCGCCCGTATGCCTTCCAGACGTTCGGCGAGCCGTTCGACTCGGCGCAACTGCACAACGCCGCGCGCGTGCTGCAGACGCATTACCTGAGCGAAGGACTGCGCACCGACTGGATCGGTGGCGCGACGGAACAGCGCCCCGCGCAAACCGTCGTCACCTTCGCCGGCGGGCCGGCGCTCGCGCAATACCACATCCAGCCTTGCCGCGAAGGATGGGTGGTGGCGCTGCAATGGCGAGGCTCGCCATCTGCGCGCGAACTGGCTCCGACGCTCTCGGCGTTCGTCCAAGCGCTGGACGCGAACGGTGCCAAGCTGGCCCAGAGCGACGGCGCGCCGCTGCAAGGGCTGCTGCCGTTCGCTCAATTACCCCTCGATCGCGATATCGTTGACCGGCGGATGCTCATTGCGCCGGGCGCCGCCGGCGCAACGCTCTACGTCGGGCTATACGACTACGTGACCGGCGAACGCTTGCCGGCCACCGACGCACAAGGCGTGCGGCTGGACGGCGATGCGTTGGCGCTGGCGCTGTCTCCCCCCGATCCGAACATCGTATGCCGGTGATCACGCCTCAACGAGGCAGCACCTCGACCGGCAACGACACCTGCGGCGAAATCTCACCCGATTCGGTGTAGGGGACGACGCGCAAGGTGTAATCCCCTGCTTGGAGATCGGGCGGCAGCGGGATGAGATATACCCCCCAGATCGGCTTCTCGAACGGCGTATAGGGGAAGCCGTTGAAGGCGATGGGCTGGTCGGATTGCAGCGCCTGCTTGCCCTGTGCATCGGCCAGCCGCAATGACACTTTCGTATATACCGACAGCGGCACGAACGGCTGGGTTTGCCAAAAGCACTGCACCTCCATGAAGCCATCCCCGGCACGGGCCGGCTGCGGCTGCACACAGCCCAGGCTGCGCAGTCCAACTTCGGGGCGATTGTGCTCGATCACGGCTTCGCTCGGCGGGATTTGCTCCGGCAGCGGACGGTATGGCCGAAAGAAGCGATAGCGCTGCAGGCGCAGGCCGGCGAACTGCGGCGTATCGGGCTGCGGTGCGAAGGCCTGCGCCTGGCGGCGCAGCAGCGCCGGCACGACGCCGGTCGGATCAATCACATCGTCCTGCCACAGCAATAGCCATGCTCCACCCATGCCGGCCAGCGCCGCGTTCGTCGCCGGCACGACGCCGGTGTAGGTCAGCGTGTTGCGCACGTTCAGCACCGGGTCGGGCGGCAAAGCGACCCAGGCGTCTGCCGCGCCGGTCCAGTAATACTCGAAGGCCGGCGCGAAGTGACCGGAGACCAGCACCACGCGCTCATCCGGCTGCAGGTGCGCGCGGATGTAGGACACCGCGCCGCGGAAGTCTTCGTTGGCGTAGAGCGGGCTGGTGCGCAGCGCGAGCAACGCCACGCCGAATCCCAGGGCGAGTGCGGTGAATCCGGCGCGCGCCAGCGCTTGCCCAACCCGACCACGTTGCAGCGCGCCGGCAATGGCAATGCCGAGGGTCGCAAGCACGATGGGCGCGACGATGGTCGGATAGCGCGGCGAAAACTTGCCGACGACGGCGCAGAACGTCGCGACGGCGACCGGCGACATGACCGCGATCGCGGCCAGCGCCGCCGCAAGGTGCGGCCGGTCATGTCTCGCAACCAGCGCGACACATGACAGCGCAAGCGCGATCATGACGGCGATGCCGGCCGGCGTGATCAACGCCACGGGTAACAGGCGCGGCAACGCCTGGCTGGCAGCCGTTTGCACCATCAGCGCCGGCCAGTCGGCCGACGCAGCATAGCTCACGCCGTAGTCGGCGCGGTTTGGCCAGATGAACGCCGTCCACAGGAGGATAACTAGGCTGGCGCCGGCCGCAGCCAAGCCTTGCGGACGACTGATCTTGCGCCCTTCGCCGAGGCGTAACACGATGCCCGCGATGATATGCACACCGATCACCAGCGCGCAAAGCACATGTGTCGCGAAGGCCAGCACGCCAAGCACGCTCCACGCCAGCCAAAGCGCCGGCCGGTCGTCGCGCAGCGTCATCAACAGCGCCAAGGTTGCTCCCAGGCACAGGCTGCCGGCCAAGGCATACATGCGCGTCTCTTGGGCGGCTAGGACGCAGACTGGCGAGAGGGCGATCAGCACCGCAGGTACGACCGAAGGCCGGTGTAAGACGACCTTCCCCAGCCGGTAGGCCAGCGCGACGCTCGCCGCGCCGGCGAACACCGACAACAGCCGGACGGCGAACTCACTCTCCCCCAGCCCGGCCATCCAACCTTTCAGCAGAACGTAGTGCAGCGGCGTGTTCAGGTCGAGCTGCGCTGCGCGGACGAACAACGCGAGGGCGTCGTGGTGCTGCGCGAAAAGCACAGAGAATGCCTCATCGTACCAAAGGCTCTGGCCGGCCAGGTCGAAGGTGCGCACGGCCAGCGCGACCAGCAGGACGAGCAAAACGAGGGCGCGTCTGTGCGTGGGGCGATGAGCGGTCATCGGCGTGGCGGATTATAGGAGCGGAGGGGGGGAGTACTGCCCCCAGGCGACGTGGCCCAGCGACTGAAGTCGCGGGCAACCGACAGCAAAGCCGGCGCGAGGCCAGCTTCGCCATGCATTGCGCGCAGATTCATCTGCTGCGCAAATCAGAGCGCTTCTCTCATTCTGATCTGAGGTGTGACCTACCGATGAGCGGGATGCATTCGTGCATAGGGGCAAAATTTGCAGGGTCGGGCGCGGACGCCGTTCCGCGCCTATCTATGGAGTGCACTCACCAAGGGGCGGACGCATGCGTGAGGGCGCTCTGCCATATACGGGGCGCAGAATGTAGGACGCCATGCGCAATGTGACACATTATGCGCGGGATGTAGGGCGCGCTTTGCCCCGATGCGCGAACGCACGCATGCAAACCCGCCCCGGCGTAAACGCCGAGGCTGAAAGGACGGGCACGACGCGGCCTCCGCCCGTGTGCTCAGCGCCGGGATTTATCCCGGCGCGACCTTTCTACAGGGTAATGCGCAGCGCGGCACGGAGACCATGCCTTACATGGCGCGTCAGCAGGTCGCAGCACGGACCGACGACGCCCCCAACAAAAAATGCACCCTATCTATGCCACGAATGGGGCAGCGCGCGACCTAGCGCATACATCTGCCTCCGTTGACGAATGCACCCGAGGGGAGCACCATGCGATAATCGTCGTAAGCGCCTGAAGGTTCACGACCTTGCTTTCCAGACCCCACGGCAATCTGCCAATGGTGAATCGCCGCCTCATCCTGCTCGCGTTCGTGGTTGTCTCGCTGCCCTACGCATTCGCAGCGCCGGTCTTCGAGAAGAGCGACGAAGTGATGCACTTCGCTTTCGTTCATCACCTGGCGCATGGCGGCGGCCTGCCGGTGCAGTCGCTCGCTTCCAAAGAAGCGCCCTGGGCACAGGAAGGCAGCCAGCCGCCGCTCTACTACGCGCTGGCTGCGCCGGTCGTGCGAATGTTCGACACCCGCGACTTTGACGCGCAGCGGTTGCCGAACGCTTCGCCGCTCTACGATCCCTACGCTCCCGGCAACAAGAACGTGCTCATCATCACGCCGGAGAAGCGCGCCTTTGCCTATCGCGGCACTACGCTCGCCGCGGTCGCGCTGCGCCTGTTGGGCATCCTGCCCGGCTGCGTCACCGTCTGGCTCGCGTTCGGCATCGCACATCTGGCAACGGGCGATCGGCGCGAGGCGGCCGTCGCTATGGCGCTGACGGCGTTCAACCCAATGTTCCTGACCGTGACCACGGCGGTGAGCAACGACGGACTGCTGATCGCGCTGACCACCACGGCGCTCTATGTGCTGATGCGAGCCTTGGCACAAGGCGTTACCTTGCCACGCGCGTTCGCCTTCGGCGCGCTGGCTGGCCTGGCCAGCTTGACCAAGCTGAGCGGCGCGTTACTACTGCCTTTGGCCGGTGCGATGCTCATCGCGCCCGGGCGCGAACCACCCACCACAGCACTACGCCTCCACCGGTCGAAGTTGATCGCCGCTGTCATCCTTCCGTGGCTGCTCATCGCCGGCTGGTGGTACGCCCGCAACGTTGTGCTTTACGGCGAGCCGACCGGCACGGCAATGATGGCCGCTATCGCCCACCCGCGCCGCATCTCGTTCCTCGAGGCGCTGGCGGAATTCGAGGGGCTGCGCCTGTCCTATCTGGCCGTGTTCGGCCACTTCAACGTGCCCGCGGATGGCCTGGTGTATCAGGCCTTTGATATCTTCTTGCTGGCGTGCCTCGCCGGCTTGATCCTGCACCTCGCCCGGCGACGGCGCAGCATGAGCGCGGCATACTGGCTGAGGGTCGGTGCGCTGGCTGCATATCCTATGCTCACCTACGCGGCGCTGGTGCGTTGGACGATGATGACGCCGGCCTCGCAGGGCCGGCTGCTCTTCCCCGGCATCGCCGCGCTATCTGCGTTGATGGCCATCGGCCTCACCGCGTTGGCGCAGGCAACGTTCACCATCGGCCAACGTCGTGTCGTCCCCTTCGCCGCGCTGCCGGCCGCGTCGTGTATCGGGCTGCTTATCCTGGCCGTCATCGCGCCCTTCCGCTACGTCATTCCGGCCTATACCCCGCCCCTGGTGGCCGGCCTGCCCGATGGCATGCTGCCCGCGCGGCAGCGCCTGGGATCGTTCGCGGAGATCGTCGGATACGGCGTGCGTCCCGAAGACGTTCGCCCTGGAGAAAAGGTGCGCGTAAGCGTGGTGATGCGCGCGCTGCGCCCCACGCCCGGCGACTATTCCTTGGTGGTCAATCTGCTGGGGCGCGACAACCGGTTGCTGGCGCGGTTCGATACGTTCACCGGTGGCGGCCTGTTGCCCAGCAGCCAATGGCGCGCCGGCCAGATGTGGCGTGACACGGTTGAACTCACGATCCCAAGAAACGCCGAAGCGCCGGCCACGCTGCGCGTCCAGTTCGCGCTATACAACCGCGGCAGCGGCGACATCGCCCCTAGCTACGACGACCAGGGCAACCCCGGCGCGCCGGTGTTCGACGGCGCCACGCTGCTGCCGGCCTCATCATCCGGCGAGGCCGACAACAGCGCATGGATCGCTGCCTTAGGTGACATCGGTTTGCTTCAGGCAGCTCGTTTCGCGCCATCGGCGACCGCCGGACAACCACTGACGGTCATGCTCACCTGGCGAACGCTGCGCCCCACGCCGGATGCATACACGACCTTCGTGCACCTGGTGGATGAACGCGGCACGCTGCGCGCGCAAGGCGACGCACCGCCGCTAGGCGGCCAGTTCCCCACCCCCCGATGGCGCCCCGGCATCACCTTCGATGATTCATACACGCTGCTGTTGCCGGCCGATCTGCCACCGGGACGCTACCGCCTGTTCGCCGGCCTGTACCACGCGATTGACTTGGCGCGCCTGCCGGCTTTCAACCCCGGCGGCGCGAGACTCCAAGACGACCGCATCTACCTGGGCGAAGTCATCGTCTCCTCGCCGACCGGACCGACTTGACCGACCGAACCAACCCGCAACCGAATGTGGTAACGTGACGTCGGCATGCCGCGCATCCAACTGACGCGCCCGCAATGGCTCATCGTGCTGGCGCACGTGGCGCTCGCGCTGCTCTACGGCGCGATCAATCCGCCCTGGGAAGCCCACGACGAGACCGGCCACTTCGCCTACGTCAATCACCTTGTCGCAACGCGCAGCCTGCCGGACGCCGCCTCGGCAGACAAGGTGCTGTTCGATCAGTCGCACCAGCCGCCGCTGTATTACCTGGTCACATCGGCGCTGACCTTTTGGGCCGACCGCGGCGACGACGTGCAGCCGGAGTTCAACCACTTCGCGCTCGACGGCACGAACCGGCGCGGCTTCCGCATCATGCTGCGTCGGCCGGAGGAGGCCTTCCCTTGGCGCGGCACGATCTTCGCCCTGCACGCTGCGCGCGCCGTCTCCGCGCTGCTCACCGGCCTAGCCGTTTATCTGATCGCCTCGAGCGCCAACCTGATCTTCGGCGTCGGCTCGGCAGCGGCGCTGATCAGCACGGCGATCGCTGCCTTCAACCCGCAGGTGATCTTCATGGGCGCGATGGTGAACAACGACGCGATGGTTGCGGCGATGGGCGCTTGGGTGGCACATTGCATGATGCGCATCGTGCATGATGCATCACGCATGCCATGTTGTACGCCATTTGACGCGCAAACCGCAGGACGTGGGACGCAGGACGCGGAGCGTGAAACGCAAAACGTAGAACCCGGTTCGCGGCGCCCGGCGCGCAATGCGGACTTCGTCCTTCTCGGCCTCGCCCTAGGCTTGGCTTTCTTGTCCAAGAACAGCGCCCTGGCGTTGATCGGATTCGCGGCGTTGGCCCTGGCGTTCCTCGCCTGGCGAGGAGGCTGGCCGGCGCGCGTGCTGCTCCGGCGCGGCGCGTTGACGTTTGGCTCGTTCGCCGCAATCGCGCTGCCCTACCTCGGCTCCAACCTGGCGCGCTACGGCCGGCTACTGACCGACCGCAACCCCAATAACCCGATCCTGGTTGCGCCGACCAGCGTGATCGGTGAGGGGGTGTGGGTGTCCATCCGCGACGCTTGGCTGCCGCAGTTGTTCGCCAACACCTTTCGCACGTTCTGGGGCAAGTTCGGTTGGGGCAACGTCGGCCTGCCGGAGTGGGCGTATCTGGCGTTCGCGGCCTTCACGTTGGCCGGCGCAATTGGCTGCGTCGTCGGCTATCGCCGCGCCGGGCGCGCGCTGCGCACGGCGCTCGCGGTGCTGCTGATGCTCGGCCTCTCGATGATGGCGCTGCCGCTCTATCGCGCGCTGTTCTATCAGGACCCCGCCCTGCTGCCCGGCCGCTACATCATGCCGGCGCTGACGGCCTACGCTTGTCTGCTCGGCTTCGGGTGGAGCGTCCTGCTCCGGCGATGGACGTTTGCCGCGCGCGCATTGCCCTATGCCTTGGCGGGCGGCCTGGCCGCGTTCGCGTTGATCGTTCCATTTGCCTTTATCCAGCCGCGCTATCGGCCTGGCCTGATCGCGCCGCGCGGCGCCGACGCCCTGCTCACCTTCGGTGACCTGGTGCAACTCGTGGACGCGTCGGCGCAGACGGCTTTTCTGCCCGACCGCGAGGGCATGCGCCATTACGCGCGGGTGAAGCTGACCTGGCGCGTCCTCCGTGCGACGGATCGGCATCACGCCTTCGGTGTCAGCGTGCTGGGGCGCAATAACGACGTGCTTGGCTCGATCGCCGTCTTTCCCAACCTCGGCAACTATCCCAGCACCAACTGGCGCGCCGGAGACACGTTCGTGGACGCCTATGACATCCTGCTGGAGAAACCGTGCGCCCGGTTGCCCGCGCTCGGCAAGCTGAGCGTGACGGTGTTTCCGTTCGAGCCGCTGACGGAGTCGCGGCCGGTCAGCGTCACGAACGTCCTGCCGGCCATGGACGGCGAAGGGCGGGAGATCGCGCCCATCGTCGGCCGATTCAAGATCGGCGAGGCGCCGCCGTTTCCGGTGTTCTGGCAACCGCCGCTCGCCCGCTTCGATGGCATCTGGTTGCGCGATGTGCAGTTGCCGGCGCAGGTGCGCCCCGGCGAGACGATCACTGTCGCGCTGACGTACGAGACGATTCAGCCGACCGACCGGCGCGGCACGGCCTTCCTTCATCTGCTCGACGCGGACGGCCGGCTCGTCGCGCAGGACGATCATGCCCCACTGAACGGCGAATATCCGACCGACCTGTGGGACGCCGGCGAGTGTGTGCATGAGTCGTTCCGATTGAACATTCCGCCGGACGCACGCGGCACGCTGCACGTCGCCACCGGCTTCTACACGGCCGACGGCATGCGGTTCGAGACCGGCACGCCGGACGACGTCGCGTTGGTCGGTGAGATTCGGGTGGTGGAGGAGTAGAGACGGGTTGCGTCTTGCGTCATGCGTCACACACGCCCGACCACAACCGCATATACTTCGTAGTGTTGGATCGAATTTCTTTATTGTGAGGAGAAGTTATCGAGATGTTGAATCCACTCATTACGACTGCGCGCGAATCGCTGCGCTACAAGGGCAGCGGCCAGCTCCTCTGGCTGCTGCATCGGATCACCGGCCTGGGCGTGGTGATCTTTCTGGGCACGCACATCTTCGGCATGAGCATGGCGGCCTTCAACCCGCCGTTGCACGATGCCATGCTCGCAGTGTATAAGACGCCGCTGTTCTCCGTCGGCGAGATCGTGCTGGCAGCCTGTCTGATCTTCCACGCGGTGAACGGCACGCGCATCGCCATCCTCGAGCTGCGCCCGTCGCTCTGGGAGAAGCAAGAAGTCGCCACCCGCTGGTCGGTCATCATCACGCTCATCCTGCTCGCGCCGACCATCGCCATCATGGCCTTCAAGTCCATCAGCTACTACGTGACGCACGGCTTAAAGTAGAGACTTCCGACTCCTTACTTTGCTCAGGACGCACTGTCACTCGGGAGTAGGGAGTCGTTAATCGAACCCAATGGCTTCTACGACAACGGTTACCCCCGGCCGCACCGTGCGCAAGGTGCAGCCGATTCCACAAACTCGCAATCGCTTCGAGTTGGGCATGTGGCTGTTCATGCGCTACAGCGGCCTGGCGCTCGTCTTCCTGGCGCTGTCGCATTTTTGGATGCAGCACGTGCTCATCGGCACGCACGAGATCGAGTTCGCCGGCACGCAACTGCGTTGGGGCATCAGCGGTCAGCCGGTCACGGTCGAGCAGGTGATCTGGCGCACCTACTACGCCGTGATGCTCGTCCTGGCCGTGACGCATGGCATCAACGGCGTGCGCCAAGTTACCTACGACTACTTCGGCCACCGGCCGGCGGTCTACAAAGGGCTGATGTACGTCATCGTGGCCGTCGCAGCGCTGATCTCGCTGGGCGGCATCGTCGCGCTGTTCATGGGCGCGGCGGCCAGCGGCGGCGAGGCTGCGCTGCGATGAGGCAGCGCCGGCCTGCTTCGGCAAGCATACGCGCACCGTGAATCGCCCCTCGCCCGGCGGCGAGCGCAGCGCAACGCAGAGCAGATGGCTGCGAACCTGGCTGCCGGCGCTATTCGTCATCTGGATGGCGTTCGCCTTTCGGATGCACGGGCTGGAGCAGGTGCGCCACAACTACGATCGCGCCTATCCGCACGGCCTCGGCCTGTTCATCCGCCAAGCGATCGCCGACGGGCGCTTCGACCAGTTGCCCGCCGTCAGCTTGCTGGCCAGCATCAACCTGCCCAACCCGGCCGGCGCAAGCTACTTCTACGCGCTGCTGACAGCAATCGAACCGAGCGCCTACATCGCCACGGCGCTGAATGCGATGTTGGGCGCGCTGGTGGCTGCCGTCGCTTTCGACTTGGCGCGGCGGCTCTTCGGCGCGTGGGCGGCGCTCGCCGCCGGCCTGCTGGCAAGCGTGAGCCTTTGGGCAGCCTGGGTGGCCCGCGGCGCGTGGCTGCAGGGACCGCTCGAGGCGATGAGCGCGCTGACCCTGTGGCTGGCGGTGAATGGCTTGGCGCATCGCAAGCCGAAGCATCTGCTGGCCGGCTTCGCCTGGGCCGCCGCCTGCCTGCACACGTATCTGGTCGCCGCCGGCCTGCTCGCGCAGCTCGCTGCGGCGACGCTCATCGGCGCGCTAAGTTCGCGCAGACCGGGCCGATGGTCGGTTGAGACGCGTCGCGCCGCGCTTGGTGGAGCGACCTTGTGCGTCGCAAGTGCGCTGATCTACATCGGCGCGGTCATCAGTGCGCGCGCCCCGCTGGAGGCCGTGATCAACAACCCCAACGCCTTCAACGAGGAGACGCGCTCCGGCGCGCTGAACCTCGATCCGCTCAACCATGCGCTGCGCATCGCCAGCGGGCGCGACTTCGAGAACACGTTCGTCGAAACCGATACGCCGCTGTTCGAGGCACGCGACCGCTGGAGCGACGCGCGCGCCACAGTCGTTGACGTGCTCATGCTGATCGGGCTGGGGATGTTGGCGATGCAGGCGGCTGGCCAGCCGATCACCGGCGCACGGGGCGACGCTTGCATAGCGAGGATCCTGACCAGCCGCGTCGCGCTCGGTTGGTTGATCTTGCCCATCCTCGCCACTTTCCTCATCGCCAACTTTGTCATGCGCGATTGGAAGGTGCATGTGTTCTATCTGCTGCTCACCTCACCGACGCCTTACCTGCTGGCCGGCGCGCCGTTCGCGTTGCTGGAACGCGCTACGCAATACACAGGACGCAGGATGCAATACGCCCTCTCGGCCTTGGCGTTACCCATCGCTATCGTTGCCATCCCTTGGTGGAACGCGAACGGGGAAGTAGAAGCATCTGTGCGCTTCCCCTACCATCACGACGGCTTCTACAGCCTGCCGCTCGTATGGCAGATGCGCGTAGCCGAAAGGTGGCGCGCGCTGGGGTGCGCCACGCTCCACGCGCAGGAAGACGCGCGCTGGTTGGCCGGTTTGGTCGGCAGCGCGAAGCCGGTGCGCGCCGAGGAGATTCACCTCAAGGGCACATCCAGCATCTGGCAGGTGCCGCCGGAGGGCGGCGCCTGCGCCTTGCTGATGACCGAATCGCCGGCGCCGGCGCACGCCGAGGCATTTACGATGACCATCCCCGGTCAAAAGCGCACCGATCGGACGCCGGTCGCGTTGGTGATCTACCGCTCGCTGCCTCTAGAATCCGCTCTGCATCCGTCCGGCGATGCGCTCATCGTCAACCTGGGCGAAGGGTGGCGGGTGGTGTCGCTGCAAGCGCCGGCGCAGGCCCGGCCCGGCGAGGTGATCGCCGTGGCGCACGACTGGCTGGTGGGGCTGCCACCGGCTGAGCCATACGGGTCGTGGTATTTCGCGCCGTTCGTCAAGCTGTTCGCGCCGGACGGACGCATGATCCTGCAGGTGGACAACGCGCCTGCCCTGCTCGGCTATCGCTGGCGCGCCGGACACGTGCAGGCCAGCGTCGTGCGCTTCGCGCTGCCGGCAGATTTACCGGCGGACGAATACACGCTGGAGATGAGCCTTTTCGATCCCAACCAAAAGAAGAACGCCGTGTATTTCGATCCGCAGCAGCCCGAGGTGCCTATTGTTACAATACGGCGTGGGTTGTCGGTTCGATGAACTAAACGGATGATTGACGATCGCGCGGCGATCATCCATTACTCACCATCTTTTGGAGTTGGTATGCCTCAATATCATCAGTTCGATGCGCTCGTGGTGGGCGCAGGCGGCGCAGGGTTGATGGCGGCCCTGCACGCCAGCAAAAGCGTAAACACCGCCGTCATCAGCAAGCTATACCCGACGCGCTCGCACACCGGCACGGCCCAGGGCGGCATCAGCGCGGCGCTCGGCAATCTGGAAGAGGACAAGTGGGAGTGGCACGCCTACGACACGATCAAAGGCGGCGACTTTCTCTGCGACCAGGACGCGGTGGACATCATGTGCCGCGAAGCCATTGACGCCGTCATCGAGCTGGAGCACATGGGGCTGCCGTTCGACCGCACGCCCGACGGCAAGATCAGCCAACGTCGCTTTGGCGGGCACACCAACAACGAGACCAAGAAGCCGGTCATGCGCGCCTGCCATGCTGCCGACCGCACCGGCCATATGATCCTCCAGACGCTCTATCAGAACTGCATCAAGAACAACGTCAAGTTCTTCGACGAGTTCCAGGTGATTGACGTGTTGATCGAAGACGGCAAATGCAATGGCGTCGTGGCCGTGCAATTGGCCACCGGCGAGATTCACGTCTTTCACAGCAAAGCGACGCTGATCGCCACCGGCGGCTTCGGCAAGATGTGGAAGGTGACCAGCAACGCGCACTCGCTCACCGGCGACCTGCCGGCGGCAGTGCTGCGTCGTGGGCTGCCGCTGGAGGACATGGAGTTCTTCCAGTTCCACCCTACCGGTGTGTACAAGCTGGGCATCTTGCTGAGCGAGGCCGCGCGCGGCGAGGGCGCGGTGTTCATCAACGACAAGGGCGAGCGCTTCATGGAACGCTACATGCCCACGCTCAAGGACCTTGCCCCGCGCGACATTTGCAGCCGCTGCATCTACACCGAGATCCGCGAAGGCCGCGGCATCGGCGGCAAGGACTACGTGTATCTCGACTTCCGCCCCGAGCAAATCAACAAGTACTTCGAGGCCGACGGCAATCCCAAGCGCATAGACGCCCACTATCTGGAGACCAAGCTGCCCGACATCATCGAGTTCGCGCGCGTGTATCAGGGCATTGACCCGATCAAGGAACCGGTGCCGATCCAGCCGACGGCCCACTACGCGATGGGCGGCATCCCCACCGACAACGACGCGCGCGTGCTGGCCGACGAGACCGGCCGCATCGTCGAAGGACTCTACGCGGCCGGCGAAGTGGCCTGCGTCAGCGTGCATGGCGCCAACCGCTTGGGCACGAACTCGCTGGTGGACCTCGTGGTGTTCGGCAGGCGCGGCGGCCTCGCTATGGCCGACTACTGCCGGCAGGCATCCTTCCGCCCGATCAACCGCGACGCTGCGGCCAAGGAAGGCGCCGCCCAGCTCGACCGTATTCGCAACAATGACGGCAATGAGCGCCCGCACACCATCCGCAAGGAGATGCAAGCGCTGATGGACGACAAGGTAGGCGTGTATCGCACCGGCGCCGGCTTGGAGGAGGCGATTGACAAAATCCACGAGCTGCAGGCCCGCTATAAGCGCATCCGCATTGACGACAAAGGCTTCAAATGGAACACCGACCTGATGGAAGCCTGGGAGCTGGGCGCGCTGCTCGACCTGGCCGAGGTCACCGCGTTCGCGGCGTTGGCGCGCACCGAGAGCCGCGGCGGGCATTATCGTGAGGACTACCCCAAGCGCGATGACGTCAACTTCCTCAAGCACTCGATGGCGTGGAAGAACGGGACGATCACGCTGAAATACAAGCCCGTGCGCATCACGCGCATCCCGCCGCAGGAGCGGAAGTATTGATTCCTGACCGCTGGATTTTCGATTCGCAATGAAGATCAACTTGAAGATCAAGCGCTTCAATCCGGAGACGGACAAGAAGCCGCACTGGGAAACCTACGCGGTCGAAGTTGAGCCGACCGACCGCGTGCTCGACGCGCTGCACGAAGTGAAATGGAACCAGGACGGCACGCTGGCCCTGCGGCGCAGTTGCGCGCACGGCGTGTGCGGCAGCGACGCCATGCGCATCAACGGCCGCAACATGCTGGCCTGCAAAGTGCTGATTCAGAACATCGCCAAGGATGGCGACACGATCACCGTCGAGCCGATCCTTGGCCTGCCGGTGGTGAAGGACTTGATCGTGGACATGGAGCCGTTCTTCGCCCACTACCGCGCGGTCATGCCGTATCTGGTGAACAACGACCCGCTGCCGGCGAACGGACGCGAGCGCCTGCAATCCCCAGCCGATCGTGAGCGCTACGATGACACCACCAAGTGCATCCTGTGCGCTGCGTGCACCACCAGTTGCCCGTCGTTCTGGGCGCGAGGCGAATACGTCGGGCCGGCGGCTATTGTGCAGGCGCACCGCTTCATCTTCGACAGCCGCGACCAGGCCGCGCAGCAACGGCTCGAGATCCTGAGTGCAGCCGACGGCGTGTGGCGCTGCCGAACCGTGTTCAACTGCACCGAGGCTTGTCCGCGCGGCATTCAGGTGACCAAGGCCATCGGTGAGGTGAAAGAAGCCCTGCGCACCGGCGTCATTCAATGAGCGCGCGGGCTGTCTCGCCCGCGCTGCCCGGCGGCGTGCTGCCTAGCGCGCTTCTTGTGATTCCGGCTCGCCGCGCGCCTCGGCAGATCCTTCGCGCTCGATGCGCTCCAGGTAGCGCATGATGTCGCCCAGCGAGAGGATGCCGATGGGGTTGCAAATGTCGTCCGGCTCGGCCACCACCACACGGTGGATGCGGTGATCAATGATGATCTTCGCCGCTTCCTTCAGCGACATGTCCGGCGTCACCGTGAGCACGCGGTTGGTCATGATCTCGCCGACGGTCAGTTGATCCCACGGCTTGCTGCCCTCATGGACCAGGCGCGCCGCGACGATGTCGGTCTCGGAGATGATGCCGGCCAGCGCACAATCAAAATCCACCACGACCAGCGACCGCAGCTTTTTCTCGTTCATGATGCGCGCGGCATCGCGCACGCTGATAGACGAATCGCAACTCACGACGCCCTTGTGCATCGCGTCTCGGACAGTCATGCTTTTCATGTCGTTTCCTCCGTAGGCCAATAAGTTTAACGTGGGATTCACTCCAGAACAGACGCGCGGCGCCGGCGTTTGAGTTCGCCGGTTCGGCGCTTCCGGCGCAGGCGTTCCTCGACGGCATAGCGTGGCGGGCGCGTTTTGCGACGTTGCTTCGTCGGTGCCAGCGCCTGCTGCAACAAGCGGACAAAGCGGCGCGTCACCGCTTCGCGATTGCGCAACTGGCTGCGTTCGCTGCGCGACTCCAAGTGCAGCACGCCTTCGGCATCCAGATATCGCGCCAGGCGCGCCATCGCGCGCGCTCGCCGGGCGTCGTCGAGCGACGGCGTATGCGCCAGGTCGAATAGCAGCTCGACCGCCGTCTCGGTCTTGTTGACGTGCTGGCCGCCTGCGCCCGAACTGCGCGAGAAGCGATACGTCAGCTCGCTGACCGGCACGCGCACATGAGCGTTGATGATCAAGTCGTCTGAGGTCGTCACGGTTGTGTAAAGAACTATACAATCGTTCATCATGACTTACCGCCTGTGCGTCATCTCCGGCGATGGCGTGGGCCGCGAGGTGATCCCTTGTGCTGTCGAGGTCTTGCAGCGTGCGCTGCCCGATCTAACCATCGTCGAGGCCGACGCCGGCTGGGATTGCTTCCGGCGCACGGGCAGCGCGCTGCCCGAGGAGACCCAAGCGCGCATTGCCGCATGTGGCGCGGCCCTGTTCGGCGCCGTCTCTTCGCCGTCGCAGAAGGTCGAGGGCTACCGCAGCCCGATCATCCAGATGCGTCAGCAGTTCGACCTCTATGCCAATTTGCGCCCCACGCGCATCGTGTGGTCGCAAGCGTCGCAGACGATCGGCCGGCCACAAGCCGTGGACTTGATCCTGGTGCGTGAGAACACCCAGGGCCTATATGCCGGACGCGAGCGAATGCAGGGCGAGGAGGCCATCGCCGAGCGCGTCATCACCCGCGCCGCATCGGAGCGCATCGCGCGCGTGGCGTTCGAGCTGGCCCGCCGGCGCGAGCGTAAGCGCGTCACCATCGTGCACAAGGCCAACATCCTGCCGGTCACCGACGGCCTGTTTCGCGATTCGGTGCGCGCTGTAGGCGCTGGCTATCCCGAGGTGGCCATTGACGAGATGCTGGTGGACACGGCGGCGATGATGTTGGCGTCGAAGCCAGCGCGGTTCGATGTGATCGTCACCACCAACTTGTTCGGCGACATCCTGAGTGACGTGGCGAGCGTGTGGGGCGGGGGCATGGGCGTGGCCCCTGCGCTCAACCTGGGCGACGCTGTCGCCATCGCTGAGCCGGTGCACGGCAGCGCGCCCGACATCGCCGGCCAAGGCATCGCCAACCCCTGCGGCGCGATCCTCAGCGCGGCACTACTGGCGCGGCATCACTGGAAACTGCCCGAAGTCGCCGACCACATCGAACGAGCCGTGTATGGCGCCATCGAAAGCGGCGCGCGTACGCCAGATCTGGGCGGCCGGGCGACCACGCGTGAGGTCGCGACGGAGATCCTGCGGCGAATCTAATCTCCAATCTCCAATCTCAAATCTGCATCTCTGACCTCTGACCTCTGACCTCTGACTTCTGACTTCTGACTTCTGACTTTCTGGCCCCTGACTTCTCGCCAAACTATAAGCTTGTGGGCGTAGAATCGCGCCATGCTATCCGAGGCGTTCCTGCAATCGCTGCGTACGCTCCGGCTGAATGCGCCACGCAGGCGCGTTGGCTCACTGACCGGCGAACGGCGCAGCGTGAAGCGTGGGCGCTCGGTCGAGTTCGCCGATTACCGCAACTACACTCCCGGCGATGACCCGCGCCGCGTGGACTGGAACGTCTACGCCCGGCTAGAACGCCCTTACATCAAATTGTTCGAGGACGAGGAAGACCTCACCACGCATATTCTGCTGGACGACAGCCCGTCCATGTTTTGGCAACCGGACGAGGAAGCCGACGGCCAGCATCTTGCGCAAAAGTGGCTGTGCGCCGCGCAGCTCGCGGTCGTGCTGGGCTACGTGGCGCTGGCTTCCGGCGACAAAGTCGTGCTGGAAACCAGCTCTTTCCAACGCTTCGGGCCAAAGCGCGGCGTGGCTTCAGCAGCGGCGCTCATCGCGTTCGTCGAGCGCGTCTCGGCAACCGACAAGCGTGATCTGCGCGCTGCGCTGACCGGCCGGCAACAGCCCTTGAATGCCTGGCTGAGGCGTTACGCGCTCGACGCGCGCCCCGGCCTGTGCATCCTGATCAGCGACATGCTGGACGAGGGCGGCTATACCGAGGGGTTCAACGCGCTGGGCAACAGCCGGCTAGATGTGAACCTGTTGCACACACTCAGCGCCGACGAACTCGACCCGCAATTCACGGGCGACCTCAGGCTAAAGGATGTGGAGACGGCGAACCCGCAGGACATGAGCCTGGATGACGCCGTGCTCAGCCAGTATCGGCAACGGTTGGCGGCATGGAGTGAAGAGATCGCGACCAGCGTTCGCCGGCGCGGCGGCCGTTACCACCTTACCGACACATCCCTGCCGCTCGAACAGATCGTGTTGAAGGACTTGAGGCGCGAAGAATGGCTGATATGAATTGAGAATGTAGGCTGAAAGAGCCTCCTGTGTTCTCAATTCTGCATTCTGACTTATGAGTGCTGAGTGCTGAACGCTCGATTCGAGATGGACTTGCTGAACCCGCTGGCCTTCCTGTTTGCCTTGTTGGCCGTGCCGATCATTCTGCTCTACCTACTGCGGCTGCAGCGGCGCGAGCAGACCGTGAGCAGCACGCTGCTGTGGCGACAGGTGACGATGGAGCGCGAGGCCAACACGCTGTGGCAGCGTCTGCGCCGCAACCTGCTGCTTATCCTGCAACTGGTCACACTGGCTTTTCTCATCTTCGCGCTCGTCCGGCCCTATGTGAACATGCCCAGCGCGGTGAGCGGACGATCCATCGTCCTGCTCGATGCGTCGGCCTCGATGCAAGCGACCGACGTTGCGCCTTCGCGGTTCGAAGCGGCGCGCGCGCGCGTGCGCGATGCGATCAACAGCCTGGGCGCCAACGATCAGATGACGCTTATTGTGGTGGACGGCGCGCCGCGCGCGCTCAGCGCGTTGACCAGCGATAAGTCGCAACTGCTCGATGCGCTCGACTCGGCCCGGCCTTCGCTGGACGCAGCGAACTGGAGCGCGGCCATCGCCCTGGCCGTTGCCACCGGCGCGGGTGACGAGGACACCACTACCCTCGTGGTCAGCGACGGCGCGCACGCCGACGACCTCGGCCTGCTGCCCGGCAAAGCGCGCTTCATCCCAATAGGGAACAGCGGCGACAACGTCGCCATCTCCGCGCTGACGTTGCGCCGCACCCTGCGCGGCCTTTCGGCTTTTGTGCGGGTGACGAACAGCGGGTCGCAGGACGACCGTGCGCTGGTGTCGCTGCGCGCCGACGGCGCGCTGGTGGATGCGCGCGCGCTGGATGTGCCGGCCGGCGCATCCGCCGAATGGACAATCGGCAACCTCAGCCCGAACGTCGTCGCTGTGGACGCTCGCATTGACGAAGCGCAGCTTAACTTCCTGGCCGTGGATGACGCCGCCTACGCGGTCAACCCGGTGAACACGACGCGCCATGCGCTGTTGTTGACGCGCGGCAATCGCTTCCTGGAACAGGCGCTGGCGTCGCTGCCCGGCCTGCGCGTCACGCGCGCGGTGACGGCGCTGCTGGGCGCGCAGAACTACGATCTCTACGTGCTGGACAACATGACGGCGACGCTGCCGGCGCGGGCCAACGCACTGCTGATCGGCGCGCAGTCGGTGTTCACCACCAGCGGCGTGTTCAGCAACACCGACTACGTGCGCACCGAGCCGCATCCGATTGCCCGCAACGTGGACTGGCGCGGCGTGAGCGTTTTGGACGCGCGGCGGGTGAACGCGCCTGGTTGGTTGCGGCCGGTAATCGAAAGCCAGGGCGGCCCGCTGGTATTGGCCGGCGAAAGCACGGAGGACGACCTGCAGCGTGTGGTGCTGATTCCGTTCGAGTTGCGCCGGAGCGATCTACCGTTGCAGATCGCGTTCCCGATCCTGATCGCCAACAGCGTGGAATGGCTGGCGCCGGCGCAAGGGCTGAATGTGCCGCTCAACGTCAAGCCGGGCGAAGTGGTGCCGATGCCGGAGAACACGCGCGTGACGCTGCCCTCCGGCGAGGAAGTCGTATCCGAGCGGCGCGGCTTCGCGCAGACGAATCAGCCCGGCATCTACACCTTCGACACCGGCCGCGCGCAGGGCGCGTTCGCCGTAAACTTCACCAATGTGAGCGAATCGCGCATCGCCCCCAACCCCAATCTACAAGTCGGCAGCACCGGCACCAACGCCGAACAAACTACCCCCCTGCCGACATCGCAGCGCGAATTCTGGCATGCGATGGCGGCCATCGCGCTTATCCTGTTGCTGGTGGAATGGTGGGTCTATCAGCGCGGCCTGCCGGCCTGGACGCGGAGAGCGTGATCGCCGGCGTGGTCAGACCGGCTCAGTCGTCCGGTCACGACGCGCCGGCCTGACCGGCCTGACGGTCCGATGACGGGATGGCCGATGACCGAATGAGCGTCAGCTTCTTCGCGCGCGGCAAGCGTTTGATGGCGCGTTCGAGCTGCATCGCCTCGCGCCACGTCGCCACCTCGCAGCGCCATGCCAGTTCCACCGGCCGGCGCGCCCGCGTATAACGCCCGCCGCGCCCGGCCTGATGCGCCTTCAGCCGCGCCTCGGCGTCTTTGGCGATGCCGGTGTAGAGCGAGCCGTCGGCGCAGCGCAGGATATACACGTCGGGCATCTCAGCGCGCCGTCCACCCTAGGTCCAGCATGTGGGCTGCGCCGGTGATGATGCCGGCCTTGTCCGAGGCGAGATACAGCGCGAACTCGGCGATCTCCTCCGGCTCGATCAGCCGCTTGATCGCCGCCGGCGCGAGCATCACCTGTTCGATCACTGCGCTCTGCGGGATGTTGAGCGTGCGCGCCTGGTCGGCAATTTGCTTGTCCACGATAGGCGTGCGCACATAGGCCGGGCAGATCGCGTTGACGGTCACACCGAACGGTGCCGCTTCCAGCGCCACGGTCTTGGTCAGGCCCATCAAGCCATGCTTGGCGCTGATATAGGCGCTCTTGAACGGGCTGGCGACGACGCCGTGCAAGCTGCTGATATTGATGATGCGGCCCCAGCGGTTGGCCTTCATCGCCGGCAGCAAATACTTGATCAACTGGAACGGCGCGGTCAGCATCACCTGGATCATCGTGTTCCAGGTCGCTTCGGGGAATTCCTCGACCGGGTGAATCTGCTGGAAGCCGGCGTTGTTGACGAGGATGTCCACGCGGCCGTCGGCGGCCTGTAGCGCAGCCTGCGCGAGCGCCTTGACCGCCTCCTGGTCGGACAGGTCGGCTTGTAGAAATGGAGCACCGAGCGCGTCGGCGACTTGCTGCGCTTCCGGCGCGATGTCGTGCACCAGCACACGCACGCCGGCGCGCGCGAAGGCCTGGGCGCAAGCGCGGCCGATGCCGCTGCCCGCGCCGGTGATGAGGGCAACCTTGTTTTCGAGCGACATGGATCTTCAGACGGGACGGAAAGTGGCGCGCCTTCAACGCACCGCCGGGCTTGGCGCATCGGCGCGATTGAGCTTCTGCGCAAACTCGACGAAGAATTGCAGCGCCTGCGGGTTGGCGACCGAGCCGAGGTTGACGGCTTTCTCCATCGGCGCGCCCAGCAGGATTTTCTTCACCGGCACCTCCAGTTTCTTGCCGTTCAACGTGCGCGGCACCTCGGCGATGGCGATCACGTCGTCGGGCACATGGCGGGCCGAGAGTTCGGTCCGGATGGCCTGCTTGATCTTCGCGATCAGCGCGTCGTCGAGCGCGACGCCTTCGCGCAGCACGACGAACAACGGCATGTACGACGGCCGGCCCAGCACCTCCAGGTCAATCACCAGCGCGTCGAGCACTTCGGGCACGCTTTCGACCACCCGGTAAAGCTCGCTGGTGCCGATGCGCACGCCCTGCCGGTTAATCGTGGAGTCGCTGCGGCCGTAGATGACCACGCCGCCACGCGGGGTGATCTTCACCCAATCGCCGTGTCGCCACACGCCGGGGAACATCTCGAAGTAGCTCTCGCGGTAGCGGCGCATGTCGGGATCGTTCCAGAAGTAGATCGGCATCGAGGGCATCGGCGCGGTGACGACCAGCTCACCGACTTCGTCCACCAGCGGCCGGCCATGCTCATCGAAAGCCTGCACGTTCGCGCCGAGGTAGCGGCACTGCATCTCGCCGAGGTACACCGGCAGCAGCGGACAGCCGCCCACGAAGGCCGTGCATACGTCGGTGCCGCCGCTCATCGGGGCCAGCCACACCTCCGGCTTGACGTGCCCATAGACCCAGCGGAAGCCGTCTTCGGACAACGGCGAGCCGGTCGAGCCGATGTGCCGCAGCGCGCTGAGGTCGTAGCGTTGGCGCAGCGAGATGCCAGCTTTGATGCACGCCGTGATGTAGGCCGCGCTGGTGCCGAACACCGTCATCCCTGTCTCCTCGGCGAAACGCCACAGCGCGCCCATGTCATCGCGTGCCGGGCTGCCATCGTAGAGCAGCACCGTGCTGCCGACCAGCAAGCCGCCGATCACGAAGTTCCACATCATCCAGCCGGTGGTGGTGAACCAGAAGAAGCGGTCGCTCGGCTTCAGATCGAGGTGGAAGGACAGCGCCTTCAGGTGCTCGATCAAGATGCCGCCGTGCGAATGCACAATCGGCTTGGGCAGGCCGGTCGTGCCGCTGGAATACAACACCCACAGCGGATGATCGAAAGGCACCTGCTCGAAGCGCAGATCGCCCGGCATGTTGCGCGCCGCGTCGAGGGCAGCCTCCCAGGTCACTTCTTTCACCACGTCCGTGAACGGCGCAGCGTCGTCCTGCAAATACGGAATGCGAAACACGCACTGCAGCGTCGGCAACGAGCGGATCAGCTCGGCCACCCCGCCGCGCCGGTCGTTGGGCTTGCCGTTGTAGATGTAGCCATCCACGGCGAACAGCACTTTCGGCTCGATCTGTTTGAAGCGATCCAGCACCGCCGACGCGCCGATGTCCGGCGAACAGCTCGACCAGATCGCGCCCAGGCTGGCGCAGGCGAGGAAGGCGATCACCGCTTCGGGCATATTCGGAACGTAGGCGGCGACGCGATCGCCCGCGACGACGCCCGACTTGCGCAGCGCAGCGGCGATAGCGGCCACCGCGCGCCGCAGCTCGTCCCACGACATCGCGCCGGTTTCGGGGCGCAGGGTGTTGGTCTCGGTGCGGAAGATCAGCGCCGGGCGGTCATCGGCGGCGTTGCGGAAGGCGTGCTCGGCGTAGTTCAACCTGGCGCCGGGGAACCACTGTGCGCCAGGCATGCGGCGCTGCGCCAGCGCGCACGCAGCCGGCCGAGACGCGCGCACGTCGAAGTAATCCCACAGCGACGTCCAGAACGCCTCGATATCGCTCACCGACCAGCGCCACAAGGCGTCATAGTCCTCGAAGGTCAGCGCGCGGTGTCGCGCCAGCCAGTCCATGTAACGCCGCAGGTTGCTTTCGCGCCGAAGCGCATCCGAGGGCTGCCAGAGCACGGTCATTGCAACAGGATTGTACGCGCGGCAGGGTGATTTCGTCGCAGAGACAACGTCGCTCAGTTGCAAACCTGATGGCATCGTTTCTCCCGACGTGTCTGCACACGGATGAACGCCCGCTAGCTAGTAGGGCGCGGTGTCGCACGCGGGTGAATGTCCGTCGGGGTGGTAGGCGCGGGCTTCAGCCTGCGCCACGCTTGCCGTGGATGACAGGACGTTCGGGAAGCGTGACAAGACTGGATTCCCCTTCATCCTAGCGAAAGCAGGGATTGCGCGGGAATGACGACCGAGCAACTCATGACGACATCGCAGGTATGGGCCGAACCTTCACCCCAGGGGCCACGTAGAATTGCATGCGTAGAACGCTCTCGAACCCTGGAGGTAAACCATGTCTCTGGCGACGAAATCTCGACCGTTCATCGCCTATGTCGAGGATTGGCTGAATCGCTTGCCGACGGCGAAGCTGTCGAAGTTGCTCGGCGATCCATCGCGGGCGGCGGTCGCGTCGGTGGACATCATCAACGGCTTCTGCACCGTCGGCCCGCTGGCCAGCCCGCGCGTGCAGGGCATCGTCCGGCCGATCGCCAAGTTGTTCCGCGATTGCTACGATGCCGGCGTGCGCCATTTCATTCTGACGCAGGACACGCACGAGCCGGATGCCGTCGAGTTCAAACAGTATCCTCCGCACTGCGTGCGCGGCCACATCGAATCGCAAACCGTGCCCGAGTTGCTCGAGCTACCCTTCGCCGGCGAGTTCGTCGTGTTCGAGAAGAACTCGATCTCGTCATCGGAGAACACCGGCCTCGACCGCTGGCTGGACGCGCACCCAGATGTGATCACGTTCATCGTCGTCGGCGACTGCACCGATCTGTGTACGTACCAACTGGCCATGCACCTGCGCCTGCGCGCCAACGCCTGTCAGCATCGCGAGACGCGGGTGATCGTGCCGGAGAATTGCGTGCAGACCTACGACACGCCGGTGAAGACGGCGCAGAAGCTGGGTATCCCCGCCCACGACGGCGACTTACTACACGCAATCTTCCTCTACAACATGTGGACGAACGGCGTGGAGGTGGTCAAAAAGATCACGCGCTAAACATCGAATGACTAGATGCTCGACGAAGTCCTTGCCCCCGACATCCAAGGCCTCATCGCAAACAAGAATTGGATTGCGGTTTGCGACACCGGCGCCAACTGGTCGGCGCCGGAGATCGCCGACCTGTTGCTCGCCCTGCCCAAGACGGAACGCGCCGTTGTGTTCCGCGTGCTGCCGCGCGCGATCTCCAACGAAGTTTTGCCTATCTGACGAGGAAACGCGCCAGTTGCTGCTGGCCTCAGCCCTGACGATCTGGATGTGCCGAGCTGAAGCTACGATCCGAGTGCGATGCGGCGCTCGATCGGCGCGATGTAGGACTCGGGGTCCTGCAGAAATTGCTTGATGCGCTGTGCGTGTTGCATCTGAACTGGCTTGTCAACGAAACGCTGCAGGATGGATGCGAAATGCCATCGAATCTTTCTGCGCAGATTGACCGGCACGATACGCCTGTAAGCGCGCGATGCAGCAGCAATCGTGTGGATACGGTGGCTTCGGACCGAGTCCATTTGACTCGGGTGCTGCTCGCCCAACCATACCGCATGTCGCAGGTGAAAGATCATGCCATCGAATATATCGCCGATCTGGTCTGCGCTGTAAGCCGGTGTCAATTGCAGGTAGTTCCACGACAGCCCGTGCTGGTAAGCGCAGTAGGCGTAACCGGTGCCCGAGTAACAGTGGAGCTTGTGCTTGGCAAGGAACTCGTGATAGACGACGTGCATGCGTTCTTCCGCGTTCACCAAGAAGTGCGGGTGGCAGGAACAGTAGAAATCTCTTCGGAAGAACAGACAAGCCGTGTTGAATGATTCTATAGTCGCCAACACACATTGATCTGAGAGTCTGCCGGCCAGCTCTTCCACCCAGCCCTGGCGAACTGGGAAGGAGTCCAGATGAAGTGTAACCACGTGAGTCACCCCGTCTTCGACAGCGATGCGTGCTAGGTGATCCAAATAATAGGAGTGTTCCTCCGAGTCGCGCAGATCGGTGTAGGGGATGTCACAGAGGCGAATTCGTGGATGCAGGGCCAGCCGCTCGCGAAACTCGGGGGCAAGCCGGCTGGCGCTTGCGTAGATCGTATAGGGCACCTGCGTATATCGCTCGATCCGGCTCAGGTGCAAATCGAGTAACGACTCGGTTCGAGCGTCGAACAGATAGACTACTAGAATGCCTAGCTTCACACGCGCACCCTCTGTGACTCTTCTAGTGCCTGGCGGAAGAGCTGAACATCGAAGCGCTCTCTGTCGAGTGCGACATCGTCCCACAGGATCCTTTCATCTTGCGACACGTCGCGCTTGAGAACTGCACCGTCGGCCAGGCAGATAGGTAATCCGTCGTTCCAGCCGGTTGCATCGCAGTTCTCGATCAACCCATAACAGGTGTAGCCGCCGACGCCGTCGAGCGTCTCACCCTGACGCAGATCGCGTTTGGCATACGCATATACGTTGGTGCGAAATCCAAAGTCGGGCTTTAGAACGGCGCGCCGGTTCAACGCCGCCTCGGCCACCGAGGCCATCGCCTCGAAATGCACGAGGTGATATGGCCGTGTGAACACGTAGTACGGGCCGGCACCTAAGCGGGACGGGAAGGTAGCTAGGACTTCCTGTTGGTAAGCATCGTCGTTGTAGCCGACAATGAAGACGCCGCCCTTCGGCTCTGCGCCGAGAATGTAATCCACCAGACCGCGTTCACCATCCCAGATTTCGTCGAAATCGAACTTGTCGAACACGTCGAGGACGCTCACAGCGCGCGGGCCGAACATACCCGGCGTTGCCGTTCGCAAGCCCAGCCCATTCGCCAGCACCGCCATCTCGACGCATAGCTTCGTGCCATCGGTGAAGGATGCACACATCCGATAGTCGAGGCCGCGCTTGTCCGCCTCGGGGATAATGGTCGTTGGGTTAGCATAGCGGTCGAGATAGCCTTTGATGTTGCCGGCCATTACCAGCTTGAAGCCCATCAACGCCACCTCGTCAATCAGGCGCTTGAGCACGGTGGGCTGATCGCCATCGCACACAGTGTAGACCCGCCCGTGGTCCTCAGCCAAGTGCGCGAGCCATGGGCCGAACAAGAGGTCAGCCTCGTAGTTCATCATTACCACATGCTTGCCACTTTCGAGCGCGGTGATCGCGTGCCGGCCGCCAGCCGGAATCGAACTCGTAGCCTCGATGAACACATCGAGCAACTCGCAATGCGCCACAAGGTTGCCATCTTCACAGATGGCCAATTTGCCTTGGGCAATGGCGTCGTGCATCTCATCAAGCGTGTGGACGACGCGGTAATCACACTTGAATCGTTCTGCTGCAGAGATGGCGCGCTCTGGCCGGATGTCGGCGATCGCAACGCATCGGATGCCGGGGGTGATTGTGCTCTGTAGCAATAGGCCGCGGCCGGTCGCACCGATGCCGGCGACGGCGACTCGAATCGGTTCCCTCAATGCTTTGAGTTGGGCCAGTAAGCCGAACATGAGTCATTGTGTCCTTCGATGGCGGCTTCATCGGTCGTCATCGCAAATGCGCGCTGAAGAAGCGCGTCACTCTATCCATCATCGTCGCGTAGTCGCGGCCGCGCAAGCTGTGACCGGCGTCGGGATACTCGTATAGCATCGCCGCTTTGCCCAGCACCGATAGTTGCGCATGCAAATCGCGCGACCAGGCCACCGGCACCTGCGGGTCGCGCTCGCCATGATGGATCTCGACTGCAGCCTTCAGGTCGCGCAGATAGGTGATCGGTGAAATGTCGTCCCACAGGTCGAGCGGCACGTCGTCCTCCGGCATAGACGGCACGCCACGAAAGACGCGCTTGATGCGGTCCACGTTCAGACGCTCGTCGCCGCTCATCGAGCCATACAGCACGATCGCTTTCACATTCGGGTTCACCGTCGCTGCGCGCAGCGCGATGCCGCCGCCCATCGAGTGGCCGAACAGGCCGATTGCCCCTGGCGCGGCGCTCGGTAGCCGATTGGCGTGCTCGATGAGGTTGAGCACGTCAATCGCGTAGCCGGTGCGAAAGAGGTTCGTCGCGCCCTCGGCTTCGCCTTCGCTGCGGCCGTGACCGCGATAGTCGGGGTGAATGACGAGGAAGCCGGCGCGCGCCAGCGCATCGGCGTAGCGTTGGGTATAGGTCGTGGGCGTGCGGTAGGTCCGCGGGTTGACGTAGCCGTGTAACACCAACACCACCGGGAACGGGCCTGTGCCCTTCGGCGTGTTCATGAAACCGTAGACCGTCAACCCATCGCTGGCGAAGCTGATGAGCGAACGGGTGAAAGCGCTCGTGACCTGCAACGTGCGCTCAACCCTGAACTCGCCCTCGCCGTAACTACGCCGGCGCAGGCCCTCAATCGTCAAGGATTCGTACGGCGTGACAGCGATGGGTTGCTGGGCACGTGCCGGCGCTGTGCCGAGCACGACCAACGCGATCACCACACTAAGGATCACTCGGTTCATGCTCATGTGGATCATTGGATGGTGAACTCGAGCGTGTACCCACCGGGGCCACCTTCGCTGCGCACAGTGTGCTCCCCTTTGCCCCATTTGTCGTCGCGGGTGAAGCGCCGGCGGAAGAAACCGGCGACGGCGTTTTGATCGAGGTTGAAGTAGTCGAATGCGTCGAAGCCTTCTGTATCGGTCAGGATCACGTCACCGGCGATCCGGCCGCTGATCTCCAGGACGTCGTTGCGCGTCACGTCCAATTCGACCTGCTTATCGAGCTTGACCTTCGTGCCGTGCTTCACCTTGCGTAAGCCGCGCGCCGGCCAGCGCACCGTCTGGTTGCCGATATGAAATTCGAGCGCCAACTCGGCGGAGGAATCCGACTCTTCAGGATTGGAGAAGACCAGTCGGTTGAGCGTGACGGTGATGCGATTGCGCCGGCCCTTCGGCTGAATGACCTCGCCGACGGCCTCGATCGCCTTCTGCGCCGCTTCGATCAACGGCTTGGCCAGGTCCGGCGGCGGGCGGCGCGGCGCGTAGTCCTGCACGAACCAGCCGCGCCACTGCTCTTTGCCCGGACTGGACTCGAACCAGCCGGCGTCATCTTTGCCCGACGTGAGGGTGATTTCTTGGCCCGGCAAGTTTACGTCGTAGATGTAGACGGTCATCTTCTTGGTCGCCTCATCGTAGTCGTAGCCATAGGCCACCACCTGATGGTTGCGCCCCAGGTCGTTCAGGTTGCGCGCGACGATCAGCCCTAACGGCACCGGCGTGCCGCGGTCTATCGCTTCGCGTAGCTTGTTGAACTCCTCTTTCTTGGTGCGCTCCGTCACCCCGCGCACCAGGAAGTTGCTGGCGTCCGGCGCAAGCGACCAGGTGATGAACTTGATCGCGCTGAGGGTGAAGAAGCTATCGAGCTGGCGCTGGTAGATGTACTCGGCCAGCGGATGGTCATCGGGCGGCACGCCCTTGTCGCCGAAGTCGCTCGGCTTGAACCCCGGCACCGGCTGACGGGCCGCGTAGTGATCGAGCACACAGTACGACATGCCGCCACACCGGCCGGCCGTCTGCAACTTGCCGACGCCGGGGATATCGGCAATTTGGTTGACGAAGTAGTTGCCAAATTGAAAGCCGTCTCTTGCGGGTGAGAAATCCACTTTGGGCATGGCCTGCTCCTTGAGACTATGGTGGGATCACCACGACCGGCGCCACGACGCGAATGGGAATAGTATCGCTGTATTCCACCACCACGTAGATCGGCACGGCCGGCGCTTCGTCCAGCTCCTCGGTGAAGGTGAAGCGACCGTTGCGATTCGTGCGCGTGCGCCCGAGCAACGTCGCGTCCGAGCCGTCTGGTTCCTCGCTCAAGCTGATCGAGACGCGGACATTGGGCGGCCAGTTGGCACCCGTCACGCGCAATCGCACGCTTTCGCTGAGCACGGCCGTCACCGTCGGCGAGATCGGCTGCGTCGTCGCCGTCAGCGTCGGCGTTGGGGTGGGCGTTGGCGTCTCCGGCGCTTCCGTCGGCGTGCCGGTCGGCTCGGGTGTATCTGTCGGCGCCGATGTAGGCGTTGGCTCCGGCGTGTCGGTCGGCTGCGGTGTGAACGTCGCCGTCGGCTCGGGCGTAAACGTCGCTGTCGGTGGCAGTGGCGTCGGCGTGTCTGTGGGTTGTGGTGTGAACGTCGCGGTCGGCTGCGGCGTGAACGTGGCCGTCGGTGGAATCGGCGTCGGTGTGAAGGTGCTCGTTGGCAACGGCACAGGTGTGCCGGTGGGCGTCGCCGGCGGAATCGGCGTGGCCGTCAGCGTGGGTGCGGGGATGGGCGTCGCCGTCAGCGTAGGTACCGGGATCGGCGTTGCAGTGGCCGGCGGCGGAATTTGTGTCGGGATCGGGATCGGGGTCGCCGTCGGCGGGACGGGCGTGGGCGGAATCGGCGTCACCGTGGGCAGCAACGGAATGGGCGTCGGCGTGCGGGTCGGGAGTGGTGATGGCGTGCCCACGGGCAACTGGAAGATGCCGAAGCGAATGGCCGCGACTCCGAAGCGCTGGAAGTATTCGATGCGGAAGAAATAGGGTCGTGCGCCCAGCGTTACATCGGTCGAGACGTCGCGCGCTGCGCCTTCGCGCCAGTCATCCAGCACCAGCACGTTGTCTATCCACAGGCGCACGCCGTCATCCACGCGGAAGGTGAACCGATAGGTGCCCGGCGCGAACTCCAGTGTGCGCGTCCAGCGCACCGAGAAGTTGTTGGGCGGGATGCGCGAGTCGGGTGAGCCGTAGCCCCAGTTGAAATCAATCACCGCGTCGTTGCGGATGATAACAGGCGGGCCGGACAGATTCGGGTTCGCGTAATACTCGCCGCGCCAGTCGGGGAAGGGTGGCAGGACGATGGTCGTCGGCACTGGCGTAGGCGGCACCGGCGTCAAGGTCGGGCGCTGCAGTGGGCGCGTGGGCGCGATGCGCGTCGGAACTGGCGTCTGCGTCGGCGGTACGACCGTCGGCGGCGGCGCAGGTGTAGACGTGGGGACGAGCACGGTCAGCGTGTCCGTGGCGAAGCGGCCGGCGGTGCGCGTCTGCGCATACACCTGCCACACGCCCGGCGGCGTCTGCGAGGGAATGGTCGTCGCCAATTCGAACCGGCCATTGGGGTCGGTGCGGATCACGGCCAAGACGATGGAACCGGTGCCCGTCGTGGGCACGGTCGAGACTAGCCCCAAGGTGATCTCCTCGCCTGCGTCCCAATCGGAGCCGACGACGTTCACCACTTCGCCGGCTGTGATGCGCTTCGGCACGACGGTGATGAAAGGCAGCGGTTTGGCCGGCGTCGCCGTCGGCGCGGCCGGCGTTGGCAAGAGCGGCACCTGGCACGCCGTGAGGAGCGCGGATACAATCGCCCTCACAACGACACCGACGACGTTTCGAAATCCATGCCGTTTGAAAGCTTTCATCTGATTCCTCTCGTTCGCACGTCCATTCGACTCGACAGAGCCTATACGCTCCGTCTCGCCAGCGCATGATGGCTTGCAGCAAGAGGCGACCACAGCGCTTGCCGCTATGCCCTGCATTCGGCATTGTGCATCGGGCGATTGCAGCGAATGCGACCGGCGCTCGCCGTTCACCCTCCTGCTCATCCACGCTGCATGCGGTCTACAGACGCCGAACGAACTTAGAACCTATCTCTAAACTTACGGAACGAGCCATAATAGGGATATGGATAATACCAGTGGGACGCGATACGCCGACGTTGCAAGTTGGGAGCTGTCTGATAGTCTGTGGGCGCGCATTGAACCGTTGTTGCCCCAACCGAAGTCGCGCTATCGCGGACGCGGACGGCAGCGCAAACACATCGGTGGGCGGCCGGCAGCAGACCGGCGCAAGACCATGACCGGCATCTTGTACGCGCTGCGAACCGGCATTCCGTGGAACGCCATGCCGAAAGAGTATGGATCGGGAAAGACAGTCCATCGCTACTTTCAGCGCTGGGTGCAGGCGGGCGTCTTCAAGCGCATGTGGCAGGCGGGTTTGGCGGAGTATGACGAGGTCAAAGGGATCGCCTGGAAGTGGCAAGCGGGCGACGGGGCGATGACCAAGGCCCCGCTGGGGGGCGAAAAGACAGGCAAAAACCCTACGGATCGCGCCAAAAGGGGCGTCAAGCGCAGTCTGTTGGTGGATGAGCAGGGTGTGCCGTTGTCGATCGTGGTCAGCGGGGCGAACACGCCGGATAGCGCGTTGCTGGAGTCCACGCTGGATGCCATGCCGGTGGAGCGACCTGACCCGCAAACCGTCCCGCAGAATCTGTGTCTGGACAAAGCTTACAGCGGCGAACCCTGCCGTCAGGTGGCGCAGGCACATGGCTACGAAATCCATGTGCCGGACAAGGAGAACGCCCAAAAAAACGCCAGCGCAAGCCGGGCCGACGCAAGTCGCGCCGCTGGGTGGTCGAAGTGACTCATTCATGGCTCAATCGCTTTCGTCGGTTGCTGATTCGCTGGGAGAAGAAGGCGAGCAATTATCTGTCCCTGCTGTTTTTCGCCTGCGCCATCATCTGTTGGCGCAAATGCGAGGTTTAGAGATAGGCTCTTATCGAGTTACAGGTCAGTTTATGCGCAGATGGCGAAACTTAACAAGTCCTAAGACGATCTTTTCAATTTCTCAGCATGGCGATGCAAACGCCTGGTTGCTCGCTACGAACGAGGGCCTATGGCGCTATGCCGGCGGCGAGACATGTGAGCAAATCGCCGAGCCGCTCAAGAATACGCTGCTTACAGCCGTGGCCGCGCATACCGACGCTTCGTCCGAGGCCGGCTTGATCCTGGTGGGCGCGAGCGATGGCATCGCCTATTCCGGCGATGACGGCGCGAGCTGGACCGCCGGCGCGTTGCGCGAGCCGGCACAAATCGCGTTCATCGTCGCGTCGCCGGCCTTCGACCAGGACGGCGTGGCCTTTGCAGCAACCACGGCGCACGGCGTGCTGCGCTCCACCGACGGCGGCCGGTCGTGGGTCTACCGCAACTTCGGGTTGCCGGATCACGAAGTGACTGCGATCGCGCTCTCGCCGATGTTCCCCGTGGACGGCACGTTGTTCGTCGCCGTCACCGGCGGCCTGTTCTACAGCACGAACCGCGGCGAGTCGTGGCGGCTGTCGTCCATCGAGCCGGAGGCGCTGCCGCTGTCCGGCATCGCCTTCGCCCGCAACGCCCTGATCGTGGGCAGCGAGTCGCGCGGCCTCTATCACTCGACGAATCGCGGCGTGACCTGGAGCAAGCGCAGCGCGTTCAGCTCCGGGCCGATCAGCGCGCTGGCCGTGTCTCCTGACAGCACGAAGATCGCCGTCGCTACGCCGATGGTGGTGGCTGTGACGTCCGACTTCGGCGAGACATGGGAACGCACGGAAGGGCGCATGCCGCGCGACCCGTTGGCGCTGTGGGTGGGTGACGATGGGACAATCCTCTGTGGCACGCAGCAGAATGGCTTGTGGGTGTACGCATGAAAGTCGCAGTCACCGGAGGCAATGGCCGCTTTGGCCGCGTGGTGATCGAACACCTCGTCCGCAGCGGCTACAACGTCGTCAACGTAGATCGCAATTCCTCCGAAGGAACATCCTCTGACGCACCGGCGTTCGGCGCATTCATCGGCCTCGATCTAACCGATCTACCTGCGCTCACCCATGCCCTAGAAGGATGCGATGCCGTGATTCATCTGGCCGCCATCCCCAGCCCGGTGCACGTGCCGGAGCCGGAGGTGTACACGAACAACACGGTCACCAGCTACAACGTGTTGTTCGCTGCCGCCACGCTGGGCATCGCGAAGGTATGCCTGGCATCCAGCATCAACGCGATCGGCGGCGCGTATAGCCGCCAGGCGCGCTACGACTACTTCCCGGTGGACGAGCGCCATCCCACGTACAACGAAGACGCTTACAGCCTATCGAAGTGGGTGATGGAGCAGCAGGCAGACTCGTTTGCGCGGCGGCACGAGCGCATGACGATCGCCAGCCTGCGCTTTCACGGCTTGCACAAGCTGACCCGGCGGCGCACGCTGGAGGATATCCACCAGCTCGACGAGGTCGTGCGCCGGCGCATTGCCAATCATCTATGGGCCTACACCGATATAGACGCCGCAGCGCGCGCGTGCATCGCTGCGCTGCGCGCGACCTACACCGGCCACGAGGTCTTCTTCATCGTCGCACCGACCACCATCTTCACGCCGGATATCCCCTCGATCGAACTCGCCCGGCAGTTCTACCCCGGTGTGCCGATCGTCGGCGACCTGTCCGGCAACGCCGGCTTCTACGACTGTGCCAAGGCCGAGCGGCTGCTGGGGTGGCGGCATGATGATGGATGATTCCAACTTCCTACTTCCGATTTTCTTCCCGGAGTCGGAGGTAGGGAGTGGGATATATGCATACGAACAACGAGTCATTCCTACGAGAACAACTCACCATGGAATCCCAACGCATCGAGGACAATGTCCGCACCTATTCGCGACCGAGCGACTTGAAAATCACCGACGTGCGCGCGGCGGCGCTGCAACTGACGCCGACGGGCTGGATGTGCCCGCTCATCCGCATTGACACCAACCAGGGCATCTACGGCATCGGCGAAGTGCGCGACGGCGCCAGCAAGAACTACGCGCTCATGCTCAAGCGGCTGCTGATCGGCGAGAACCCGTGCAACGTAGATAAGCTCTTCCGCAAGATCAAGCAGTTCGGCGGGCACGCGCGGCAAGGCGGTGGCGTGTGCGCCGTCGAGATGGCATTGATGGACCTGGCCGGCAAGGCCTACGACGTGCCGTGCTACATGCTGGCCGGCGGCAAGTTCCGCGACAAAGTGCGCATGTACTGCGACACGCCGAACGAACCGACCGGCGAGGCGATGGGCAAAAAGCTCCAGGGGCGCATCGCCAAAGGCTTCACCTTCCTGAAGATGGATGTGGGGATCGAGATGCTGGCCGGCATTCCCGGCGCGTTGTGCGCGCCCGCCGGCATGTTGGAGACCCGCACGGTCATGCATCCCTTCACCCACATTCGCCTGACCGACAAAGGCATCCGCATCCTCGCCGAATACGTCGCGCAGGTGCGCAGCGTGATCGGCGATGAGATCCCGCTGGCGGTGGATCACTTCGGCCACATCGGCGTCGAGGACTGCCTGCGCCTGGGCGAGGCGTTGGAGCCGTTCAACCTGGCCTGGCTGGAGGACATGGTGCCGTGGCAGCTCACCGACCAATGGCGCCTGCTGCGTTCTCGCCTGAAAACGCCTGTGTGCACCGGCGAGGATATCTACTTGCACGACAACTTCAAGCCGCTGTTCGAGGCGCAGGCTATCTCGGTGTGCCATCCCGACCTGGCGACGGCCGGCGGCATCCTGGAGACCAAACGCATCGGCGACCTGGCGCAGGAATACGGCATCAGCATGGCGATTCACATGGCCGGCTCGCCCGTGTCAACGATCGCGGCAGTGCACAGCGCGGCGGCGACGGAGAACTTCATCGCCCTCGAGCATCACTTCACCGACCTGCCCTACTGGGACGACTTCGTCATTGGCATCCCCAAACCGATCATCCAGAACGGCTACATCCCTGTGCCTGACGGCCCCGGCCTGGGCATCGAGTTGAACGAAGACGTGATCCGCGCGCACCTCACGCCCGGCGACCCGGCCGGCTACTTCGAGCCGAGCGCCTACTGGGACACCGACCGCTCATGGGATCGGTTGTGGTCGTAACATCTGACCAAGAAGGCGGTCAACGGCGTGGACATCGCCGGCTATGCCTACTGATGAGTAGGAAAGTCAAGGGGTAGCTGGGCAGTTGCGGCAAGCAGCAGTTGAACTACTACTTCAACGGCCAAAGGGTGGCGATGCGCAATTCGTCTGGCGTGTTCTGGCTGCATGGGGATCATCTGGGCAGTGCCTCGCTGGTGACGAATGCGAGCGGTGGGGTGGTGGCGCAAAGCCGCTACACGCCGTATGGTTCGGCGCGCCACGTTAGCGGCACGTGGCCAACCGACCGGCGGTTCATCCCGCCGTTCGCTACGCTTACGCGGGACGTAGCCGCCGGCCAGCGGCTGGAGAGCGGCGTTGGCCTCTACGACTATCCCCTGCGGGAACCTCCGCTGCGCGCCGGCAACGCGCGCTATTACTCGCCGTTGTTCGGGCGCTTCCTCTCGCCGGACAGCATCGTGCCGCGGCCGGATGACCCACAAAGTCTCAACCGCTACGCCTACGTCCGCAACAACCCGCTGAGATACACCGATCCAACAGGGCACCAAGCCGACGAGGTCTGCCAGGTGCTCAGCTGCCTGAGCAACGAGCAGAAAGCCCAACTGCAACGCCGGCTGGAATCCACCCGGCTGGGGCGCGCCATGTTCGACAAGCTACGCGCCAAAGAGATCGACCTGTTGCAACAGGTGACGATTGCCGTGATGCCCCGGCCTTCCGGCGGGATCAGCCTGCCGCTGGCGTCCGACCACTTCGGCAGCGATGTACACTGGCAATCTCAGCGGAGCGGCCACTTGATCATTGTCCAACCGTCGGCGAACGGGCAGGACCCGCTGGCCGATGCACGCTGGGTGGCGCTGGTGGGGCATGAGCTGTTCCACGCCTTCCAGCGGGAGGTGGCGCATGAGCTGCCGGAGCACGCCCATCGCGACCGCGAGTTCACCACCAAGCAGTTCGAACGCGAGGCGCTCATCTTCGAATTCTCCGTCTTTCTGGAGTTGACATCCAACAACACGGGCGATCCACAAATGAGAGAGCAGCGTAAAACGGCACAATCGTCACTTCAGGCATTAGCCGCCGATGCACATCGGGCCAGAGAATGGTTTGCGCAACAGAACCATCCCGTTTACAACCGTGCGCGCGATGACTTACGCGGTGGTGGACTCGCGGCGATGCACGCGTGGTTCATGCCACCGCGGATCAAGTGATGAGGTGGACGCGATGAGGAGGAAGGACAGAAAGCTGATGGTCAATCCATCGTTGCGATTAGTGGGGATGATGTCGGTTTTGACGCTGGGGCTGTGCGGCTGTTTGGGGCCGCTCAATGATCTGGGCATCGTGCACACCCCCATGCCGACGCATCCCGGCCCCGCCCGCGGGAACGTCTGTTCCTGGAGACTTTGAAAGAGGTGCTGATCCCTCGAGCCTGTGTCAGAGAGATCCCATTGCGAATACTCAGTCCGATCCGGCTTGACCTGTCACCCGACGGTGAGTGGCTGGTCGGAACGGGCAAACAAGCTATGCCTCTGGGCATCACACCGAGTTACTTTCTCTTCTTCCACAACCTGGAGACGGGTGAATCGCGGGTGCTGCCGCGCAGCGTGGACAGCGATACATATATCGAATTGCAGTCCGCCGTTGTGGAGTGGGATGGGGCCATGAGCGGACTGTACTACCTGTCAAAGCGCAAGGCAGAACGCACGCTCGCCCATGTGCGCTTGTTCGACGGCTGTGTGGAGCATGCGGATTGTCAGCAGTGCGGGGATGTAGATGTCGAGGAGTCGCTGGATCTGGTGGCGTATATACGGGTGACTCACGACAAGGGCCAGCAGCTGGAGGTAAGACGGTGGAGCGATGAAAGAGCGAGTCCGCTGTTGACGATGCCGATCCCTGGGGGTGCATATTGGCCAAAGCTGTCGCCAAGGGGGAGACGAGTGTCGTATCAAGTGCTGAGTGACGACGCCAAGTCAGCATCTCGCTTTTACGTGGACCTGACGAGCAGCACTACACTGGAGCTAGGCAGGAACAGCTTAAATCCTTGGGTGACAGACGAGTGGGTGCTCGAGCCGGATCATGGGTCGCCCAGAGTGTGGAAGTACAACTTGGAGACGAATGCCAGGGAAGTATTCGTAGAGTTTGCTCCTGATGCGCTGAGCAGCGATGAGGTCGGCGATGAGAAGCAATGGAAGCCGAAGAGCATCGCAGTTTGGTCTGCGATGATAGGCGGGAGGGACAGACAATATGTGATTTTTGAGCCGCTGTATAGCGAGGTGGTCAGGGGGAGGTTGCGTGTAGCTGATCTGAGGTGTGCGCTGCAGCGCGCGAGACGCGAATAACGAACTCAGATCAGGGGCGGATGTGGTGAGTTGCGAGTGACGGACGCCGGCGGTGGGGTGGTGTCGCAGAGCCGCTAGCGCGAAGCCTCCCTGTGGGATGGGCGGTATGGTTCGGTGCGCCACGTTAGCGGGACGTGGCCGACCGACTGGCGCTTCATCCCGCCGTTCTCTACACTCACGCGGGACGTGGCCGCCGGCCAGCGGCTGGAGAGCGGCGTTGGCCTCTACGACTATCCCCTGCGGGGACCTCCGCTGCGCTCCGGCAACGCGCGCTATTACTCGCCGTTGTTCGGGCGGTTCCTCTCGCCGGACAGCAGCGTGCCGCGGCCGGACGACCCGTCCCACGGGGACTCCCTGCGGTCGCAGGCGCTCGACCGCTACGCCTACGTCCGCAACAACCCGCTGAGATACACCGACCCGTCCGGGCACGCTGAGAAAGATCCTTTCAAGCGCTTCTTGTGCGACTGGGCGCCGCAGCTCTGCCAACCCAGCACACCCCCGTTGTTGAACGAGCAGCAAGCCGGCCAGGCGCTCTCGGCGCAGCCAACGCCGGTGATGCTGAACAACGGCACGCAGATGCCCCTGTTTGCCGCCAAGCGCGAGGGGGAGGGAGAAGGCAAAGGCAGCGGGATCGGCGGGCTGATCGGGTCGTTACTGCGACTGTTGGGCAGTGGAGGCGCCGGCAAGGCCGCGCAGGAGTTGTCCAAAGACGGCGATCCGACGAATGAGATACGCAACTTCAAGAGCTTCACTGCCCAGAACTTTCGAGAGAATTTAATGCGTCTCACAGGCAAGGCTGCAGATGAAGTGAGGGGGCTGGATGCGCATCATGTGCTACCACGGAAGTTCGAGCGCGATTTTGCAAAAGCAGGTCTTAATATCCACGATCCCAAGTTTGGCAGCTGGGTAAACTCATCTTTACACCGTAGTTGGAGCGGAGAGCATAACGAAAAGTGGCGCAGGTTTCTGTCAACTAAACCTGGTCGTGAAGATATCCTACAGTTCGCGCAACAACGAGCAAAGGAGTATGGTTTTGATGTCCACTTCGATACCCCCTGACTACAACAAATTCTTCGAACTCGCTGACCCGCTTGCCAATCGGCCATTGCGATTGAGTGATGAGCACTATAGCGAATGGCTAAGCCGGGATCAGGCCTGGAGGCTTTTCAGGGGTGAACTCAAGCTGGCCGAGCCACTTAGACTAGGTGCTTACATGGGTAGTCAAGCGGCAGATTTTCTTTGGGCTGGCCTGGCTCATATCATCTGCGTTTCATCGCGTGTCATAGATCTGCTCATCGTAAATCAAGTCACTGGTTGGTCTACTTATCCAGTAGAGGTGTTCGACCGTAAGGGTCAATTACTGGCGGAATATCTTGGCTTCGCTGTGACTGGCGCAGAGTGTCATCGTGACCGCGGCCGTAGCCAAGTTGTTACTAACTCACGTTACGCAGTCGCGAACTGACTGCGCGACCATAAAATGGCGACATGGCACAAGACTTGCTCGATTTGTATAGCGATTATCTGTTGTGCACGTTTGGACAAGCCACCGCGACTGGGCTGGAACAGTTGGTCGAAGGGAGCGTCAGTCATGACCAAATCACGCGCTCGCTGAGCGGCCGGACGCGGGGAGGTGCGGAACTGTGGCAGGTGACCAAGCGATTTGTGCGGCAGATTCAAAGTGAGGATGGGGTGCTGATCGTGGACGACACGATCAGCGAGAAACTCTACAGCGACGAGAACGACATCGTGTGCTGGCACTATGATCACACCAGCGGCGAGGTGATCAAAGGCATCAACCTGATGACGGCGCTGTATCACGTGCCCAGTCGGGGGCTGTCGTTGCCAGTGGAGTTTCGCTTGATCGCCAAGACCGAGCAGTATGTGGACAAGAAGAGTGGCAAGACCAAGCGCCGAAGTCCGATCACCAAGAATGAGTATTACCGCATGATGCTGCAACAAGCGGTGATCAACCAGATTCCCTTCAAATACGTGCTCAACGATGTGTGGTTTGCCGCGGCCGACAACATGAATTTCGTCAAACACAAGCTGAAGAAGGAGTTTGTCATGCCGCTCAAGGCCAATCGCAAGGTGGCACTCAGCGCGGACGACAAGCGGCACGGCATCTACGTGCGTGTGGATGAAGTCGTGATCGAACCAAACACGGTGCGGCCAGTGTATCTGGAAGATGTGAGCTTCCCGCTGCTTTTGGCCAAGCAAGTCTTTACAAACAAAGATGGCTCTACCGGCGTATTGTTTCTGGTCACCAGCGACACCACGCTCACCTACGATGGGATCACCTCGCTCTATCAAAAACGATGGACGATCGAACCCTTCCACAAGTCGCTCAAGCAGAATGCCGCGCTCGAACGCTCGCCTGCCCACACGGTCACGACGCAGACCAATCACATCTTTGCCAGTTTGTGTGCGTTCATCAAGCTCGAGATGCTCAAGCGTAAATCCAAGTCGAATCATTTTGCCTTGAAATCGCATTTGTATCTGCACGCCGTTCAATCAGCTTTTGACGCCCTGCGCCAGCTGCAGCCCGTCACACTGGCTGCGTAACGTGAGTTACTAAGCTCAATGCTGCTGGCAGACCTATTCGAGTATATAAGGGATTGTATTTTGACGAAAGCCAGTGGGATGGCAGCGACTTCTTTCTAGTGCAACCCCTCAACAGTATAGCGGTGACTGAGAAAGTTTATCGTCTGTTCAAACGCGCTAAGGTGACGAATGTACGACTGACACCGCTGATCCAAGTCGAGCTAGACGTGACGCTAGATCAATTCGAGAAGGACTGATCAGCTACTTTGTAGCGGCAGTAGCACCATCCAGCTCTACTTTCATAGCTACCTATGCCTGTATGTCACCAAGTCGCCCAGTAGCCTGTGCTGAGTTGGTCGAAAACTCTGCCGCTTCCTCTCGCCGGACAGCAGCGTGCCGCGGCCGGACGACCCGCAGGCGCTGAATCGGTATGCGTATGCGCGCAACTCGCCGTTGGTGCGCATTGACCCCAGCGGGCATCTAGACATCCCGTGGGACAAGATTCGCGAAGCCATCGAGCAAGCTGCTGGCGATTGCCTCCAGCGCGCTTTGAGCTGCTTGGGCGCGCCGCCGTTAGCGCTACCCTCCACCTACGCGATGGCAGCATTGACGACGAACGTTGCCGAGGCGACGAGCGACGCGCAAGCCGGCGCGCTGATGGCGAAGGGGAAGACGAAGGACGACGAGAAGGACAAGAGCAGCGGCGGCAGTTAAGGTGGTAGCGCCGGCGGGCCGGGTGGAGGAGGGGATAATCTTGCGAAAGACGGGCGTAAGGGAAAGCAACAGCGATTAAGAGAGTTAGGTAACGATCCAAAACAGCCCAGTGAGATTCGTGGCTGGATCAAGCAGGATTTGAATGAAATTGCCCGAGGCAAGCGAGGTAATATCCGAGTCCCACCGCAATATGACTTGGCTCACAAACGCGGCTTTGAGGCGAGGAAGGGATTCGGCTATAAATTCGCTGAACTCGTAACTAAGCGGATTCACAAGTTGCAGCATAAGCACGAGGGATACAAATGACCTGGAGGCTCTCTGATACTGAACTGAAATCTGTGACACAGCTGCCACCCGAACGACGATACAGCTACTCGATTAAGCGTTTTGCTGATCAGGAAAAGATTTGGAGCTTACGGAACGAAGATGGCTGGATATTAGCGAGAGATGACGAAGGTAATGAATTAGTTCCAATATGGCCTCACGCTCTCTATGCAGAGCAATGCGCCTTCGATGAGTGGGCAAATACCCTGGCGCAAGCAATAGACTTGGACATGTGGTTAGAAAAGTGGGTGCCGGGTATGATACGCGACGGACGAAAGGTGTGTGTATTCCCCATTCCCGCGGGACAAGGAGTGATCGTAACCCCTGAGAAACTCAAGGCTGACTTAGAAGACGAACTGTCAAAATACGAGTTTGGAGATGCTTGAGTAACACCCGTAGCTACACCTGCAGGCTGAAAGCGAGGATCAGCTGCATTTGGACTTGTCTTGTACTGAACGGAGGGAGGAGTAGGGCAGTCGCGCTAGTGCGAAGCCTCCCCGTGGGACACGCCGTATGGCTTGGCGCGCCAAGTCAGCGGCACGCGGCCGACCGACCGGCGCTTCATCCCGCCGTTCGCTGCGCTCACGCGGGACGTGGCCGCGGGCCAGCGGCTGGAGGGGAGTATTGGGCCGTACGACTATCCCCCGCAGGGACCTCCGCTGCGCGCCGGCAACGCGCGCTATTACTCGCCGTTGTTCGGCCGCTTCCTCTCGCCGGACAGCAGCGTGCCGCGGCCGGACGACCCGCAAATGCTCAACCGTTCGTCTGTCTTCTCAACAACAATCCTCAACCGAGCGCTCGCCTCTTGGCGACGCTGTTTGGTCGAAGCCGGCCACTGCAGGTTGGGTCGCGCCGAGGACGTAGATGCAAGATGCGCCTTTACGCTTTGGATCTCAGTGCCTTGCGCTCCAGCCGCGCGGTGCGATGCGCAATCGCCTCGCGCAATGCTGGGCTGGTGCTGGCGCGCAGCGCGCGTCGCGCGTAGGCCAGCGCGCGATCGAGGTCGCACACGTGCCACTCGTAGTGCTTGGCGATCTCGATCAAGCCTTCGACATCATCCCACTCCGCCAAACGCTGCCAGATGGCCAGCGCTTCTTCCAAACGTCCGCGGCGCTTCATGAAGCGCGCGACATGCCGCAGGGAGGAAGGCGGGAGATCAGGGATTAGAGATCGGAGATTGGACCGATCTCCAATCTCCAATCTCTCAATTCCCAATCTCTCAACTGCGGCGCGATAGCTGCGCTCGGCAGCGTCGTAATCGCCCACGCGCTCGTAGAACCGCGCGGCGTTGAAGTGCTCGGCGGCATCTTGCGGCTGCGTGAGCGCGTCGGCCAAACGTGACACCAGCGCGACCATCGAGAGGATGTCGTTCAGGTTGTGATACATCACGCGCTGCATGTCCTCGTTTAGATCACCGCCGCCGGCAGCCAAATACTCGCGATATAGGAACGGGATGACCGCGCCGGGCACGTCGCGCTGTTCGCGCCGCACGCCGAGCAGATGAAACTCCAACGAGCCGAGGCTACACGAGTCCAGGCTGCCGCGCCAAACGCGCCGGGCCGGCAGCAGCAGGTCGAGATGATGCTTATCGGTGAAAGGCAGCGCGATGCGCGACAGGATGAAGCGCGACTCTAACAGCGGCAGGTCGAAGGCTTGGCCGTTGAACGTGACGATCGGCTGACGGTCATAGACGCGCTGGTTCACCTCGTGCAACATGGCAGCCTCTTCAGCCGGGTTGCGCAAGAAGAATTGCTCGACGACGAAGCGCTCGCCGTCGAAATACCCCAGGCCGACCAGGAAGGCGAGCGTGCCCACGCCGCTATTCAGGCCGGTCGTCTCTGTATCGAGGAACAGCGCCTGGCGCAGATCAACTTCGGCAGCCGGGCGACCGGCGATCAGCCGGGTGAGCAGCGCTGGAGGGTAGCGCAGCGCAGCGTCCAACGCGCGGTTGCCGTGGCGATGCGTGAGCGCATACTCCGACCGGCTGACGTAGGCATGGCCGAATGGCGTGCGCAGCGGTTCGAGTTGCACGTGCGATGGTGCACCACCGTGATCCGGTTGCAGCGCCGGTCGCAATGGCTTGAGCTGCGCGGCGCCTTTGTGCACGCCCAGTCGTCGCAATCGCTCACGCAGATCGGGGTTCATGTCGCCCCATTGTATGCCTGCGCCGGCGTTGCGATACGACCAAGGACACGCAGCTACTCAAGGCAAACAGCGTTGCGACTTCGTAGTGTTTGGTGGCCTTCGCGGTTCTACCCAAAACCATCACCTCAGATGGGGTGGGATAATCGCGTGCATGGCAACGGTCTCTGTCACACCTTCCAATGGCGCTCCGATGTTCGACGTCGCAGTCCTCGGCGCAGGACCCGGCGGATACGTCGCCGCCATCCGCGCCGCACAACTCGGGTTGAAGGTCGCCCTGATCGAGCGCGATCAGCTGGGCGGCATCTGCTTGAACTGGGGGTGCATTCCCACCAAAGTGCTGCTGCGCAACGCCGAGGTCGTCGAGCTGATCAAGGACGGCGAGGCCTATGGCATCAGCTACGACAACCTGCGCGTGGACTACGCGAAGGCCTACAAGCGCAGCCGTGAGGTGAGCAACCGCCTGGTACGTGGTGTCGAGTTCCTGATGAAGAAGAACGATATCAAAGTCTTCATCGGCGATGGGACGATCGTGGCGCCAAACGCCATCTTGGTCGAGCACCGGGGCGAAGAGCGCACGATCACGGCCAGCAACCTGATCGTGGCGACCGGCGCAAAGCCGCTGGTGCTGCCTTTCTTGAAGCCCGACGGTGTGCGCGTCTTCACCTATCGGCAACTGCTGGAAGTGCAACACGCGCCGAAGAGCATGGTGGTAATCGGCTCCGGCGCAATCGGTATGGAGTTCGCCTATGTCTTCCACGCCTATGGCTCGGACGTGACCGTATTGGAAGCGCTGCCGCGCATCATGCCGCTGGAGGACGAGGAGATCAGCGCCGAGATCACGCGGTCGTTCAACCGCCGGGGCATCAAGACGATCGCCGGCGCCAAAGTGACCGATGCTAAGGTTGGCGCAGCCGGCGTCGAAGTGTTCTTCGAAAGCGAGAAGGGCAAACAATCCGTCAAGGCGGAGTGGGTGCTGGTAGCCGTGAGCGTGACGCCGAACACCGCGGGCATCGGGCTGGACAAGATCGGCGTGAAGGTGAATCCGGCCGGCTACATCGAGGTGGACGACCACATGGCGACGAACGTGCCGGGCATCTACGCCATCGGCGACGTGACCGGCAAGTTGCGGTTGGCGCACGTGGCCCAGGCGCAGGGCGTGGTGGCTGCGGAATCCATCGCCGCCAGCATGGGCAAGTACCACGGCCATATCCCCAAGCTCGACTACGATGCCATGCCGCGCTGCACCTACACCATCCCACAGGTGGCGAGCATGGGCCTCTCGGAGGCGCAAGCCAAGGAGAAGGGCTACGAGGTCAAGGTGGGCAAGTTTCCGCTGCGCGCCAACGGCAAGTCGCTGGCGCTGAACAACACCGAAGGTTTCGTCAAGGTCGTGGCCGATGCGAAATATGGCGAGATCCTCGGCGTACACTGCATCGGGCCGGACGTGACCGAGCTGCTGCCGGAGTTCGTGCTGGCCAAGAACGCCGAGCTGACGCCGGAGGAGATCGCCCGGGCCGTGCATGCGCACCCCACGCTGAGCGAATCGCTCATGGAAGCTGCCGAGGGCGTGGGGGGATTGCCGATTCACATTTGATTAGTCTGAACCGCGAAGGCACGAAGACGCGAAGGGGGTAATACAACGAAATGGGACTACAACGAGTGACAAGTCCTTTGAGCGAGAGCGAGGAGCGAATCGCTGCTGCGATTGTGTCTTCGGCTTTTGCTGTGCACAAAGGGCTGGGGCCGGGCTTGTTGGAGAGCGTCTATGAAGCGTGTTTCTGCCATACCCTAACCAAGCAAGGGTTTCACTGCGCGCGTCAAGTCGTGGTTCCAGTGACCTACGATGGCGTGACATTCGATGAAGGCTTTCGAATAGACGTGCTCGTTGAGTCACTCGTGATATGCGAGTTGAAGGCTGTTGAGGTCATCCTTCCCGTCCACGAGGCTCAGTTATTGACCTACTTGAAACTCTCGCATAAACGCCTAGGATTTCTTATCAACTTCAATGTCCCACTCATCAAGCATGGGATCAAGCGCTTCGTTCTCTAAGAACCGTTAGGACAGAGCCTCTTCGTATCTTTGTGCCTTCGTGGTGAAATCGAGTGAAACGATCTGACCTGATTACCCTCCTCGTCCTCTTCGCCATGCTGTTCGCTGCAGTGGGCAGCATCATCGCGGCGGAGTGGATGCCGGGGTTGAGCGTGATCGCCTGGGCCGCAGCGCTAAGTCTGCTGGCCGGCACGGCTTTGGCCTACAGTAGCTTCCCTAGTTGGACGGCGCATCTGACCGGCGCGGTCTACGGGCTGTTCACGCTGGGCGTGATCGGCGCGACCCATCCTAGCGTCGCCGGCCAGACGGAGCACTGGCGTGAGCGCACCGCGCTGCTCTTCCAGAAGATCTTCGCCTGGATCGGAGAAGCGTTGAACAACGGCGCCAGCAGCGAGCCGGTGATCTTCGTCCTGCTGCTGAGTGGGTTGTTCTGGATGTTGGGCTACACGGCAGCGTGGTATTCCTTCCGCCGTCGGCGCATCTGGCACGTCATCCTGCCGACTGGCGTCGCGATGTTCTCCGACGTGTATTACTACGCCGGCCAGAACTCGATGGCGCCGTTTTTGCTGATCTATCTGCTGTGCGCCGTGACGCTGCTGGCGCTCTCGCATCTGGCCGAGCGCGAGGCCAGTTGGCTACGGGGACACGTGCGCTTCTCGCCTGCACTGGGGCGGTGGTTCGTCGCCGGCAGCCTGGCCATTGCCGCGATCGCAGGTCTGTTCGGATGGCGATTAGGCGAGGCGACAACCTCGGCAGCCGGACGCAACGTTCTCGAACAGCTCAGCCAGCCCTACAACGAATTGCTCGCGCGCTGGAACCGGCTGTTCGCCAACCTGAACAACAACATCTCGCGCGAGGTGGATAGCTACGCTTCATCCGTCACGCTCAGCGGCCCGCGCAACCTCACCGCCGAGCCGGTGATGGACGTGATCGCGCCGCCGGCGCGCTACTACTGGCGTGCTGCCAGCTACGATCACTACGACGGCCTGACCTGGCGCAACACCATCGAGACGGCGACCAACGCTCAGCCGTTCGACATCAATATCCCGTTGGCGGGCTATGCCGAGCGCACGCCGGCGCCGGCCGACTTTACCCTCTATCGCGGCACCGATAGCATCTACGCGCCGTCGCAACCGCTGCGTGCCAGCGTCGGCACGCAGGCCATCTTCGAGCAGGTAAGCAACAGCACCGTGAACCTGGTTCAGCTCAGGCTGCCTGTGCCCCTACTCGATGGAAACCGCTACACCGCCGTCGGCTCGGTGAGCGTCGCCAACGTCGAGCAGTTGCGCGCCGCGTCGCCGGATTATCCGGCCTGGACCGGCCGCTACTTGCAGTTGCCGCCGCAGGTGCCCGCGCGCGTGTTCGACCTAGCGCGCAACATCACAGCACGCGCGCCGACGGTGTTCGACAAAGCTGTGGCCATCGAGCGATGGCTGCGGGACAACATCGCCTATGACGAGCAACTGCCCGCACCGCCGCCTGGGGTGGAAGCTAGCGACTACGTCCTCTTCGACGTCCGGCGCGCCTACTGTAACTACTATGCGACGGCGATGGTGACCATGCTGCGCTCGCTCGGCATCCCATCGCGCGTCGCGGTCGGCTACGCCCAAGGCGAAATGGTGCTCGACCCGAACATCCCCGATCGCGCGCTTTACCATGTCAAGGACGATGACAGCCACATGTGGGTGGAGGTGTTCTTCCCCGAGTTTGGCTGGGTGGAGTTCGAGCCGACCGCCGGCCAGCCGCCGATCGAGCGCTTCGAGCCGCAGGCCGAAGCCACGCCGACACCTGCACCGACGCTACCGCCGCCCACGCCAACGCCGCAGCCTCAAGGGACGGAGGAGACGCAAGCCGCCACGCCCACGCCTGAGCCACAGCCCGCGCAGCCCGACGCGCCGGCCAATCCACCGCCCGCGGTGAACCCCAACGCAAACGGCTTGTCCCAGGCCCTCGACCAGCTGCGCAACAGTTGGCTGCCCTATCTGCTGTTGATCCCGCTGCTCATCCTCGCTGCGCTCGGCGCACTGCGCTACATCGAGAGCGCAGGGCTGGGCAAGCTGCCGGCGGTCGAGCGCGCATACGCGCTGATTACCCGCTACGCCAGCTGGCTCGGCGTAGGCAAGCAGCGCCAGTTCACGCCCTACGAGCAAGCCGAGGCGCTGGCACAGCGCGCGCCGCAAGCGCAAGCACCGGTGCAACGCATCACCGACCTCTACGTGCGCAAACGCTTCGCGCAACCGAAGGCAGCCCATAGTGAGGACGGCGAGGAAGCCCTATCGGCATGGGCACAGGCGCGCAGCTATCTGCGCCGGACGCTGTTGCAGGCGATATTCAGGCAAAAGTAGAGACGCGCCGAGGTGCGTCTCCACGGATTTACGCAATCGCTACTACGCGCCCGTCCTTGCGCGCTTCTTCCGCCGCGAACGCCAGCAGGTGGCTCTCCAGCGACACACGCGCTGTGGTTTGATGCCGGGTCGTCTCGCCGTGCAGCGCCTTCACGAAATCGCGCATCAGGCCGAAGTCGCCGCCGCCGTGGCCGCTGCCGTCGCCGGTCGGATGGATCACCTCCTCCTTCAGGCTGCCGTGGTCAACAATGCGGATGGTATATGGCCGGCCCTCGCTGAAATCGCCGTAGAGCGTGGCGCGCGTGCCGTCCCAGCGCATCGTGCGGCCTTCGCGGTCGCTGTGGCCGTGCATGGTGAACGTGCACGTTGCGCCGTCCTCGAACTCCAGGTTGAGCGTCTGGTGATCCACCACGTCGTTGTCGCAGTGATATACGCACCGGCCGTATGGGCTGATCTTCAGCTTCTCCCAGCGCTCCTCCGGCAGCGTGTTGAACATGTCGGCGGCGGTGAGCATGAAGCCGTGCGTCTCGAACGGCTCGAGCCTCGAGCGCTGATGGATGTCGGCGTCGTACAGGCGTGGCGCATACCACGGGCAGGTCGCCTCGATCGGACAGCCATCGGTGCAGCGCAGCGGGATCACCGCGTTCGAGATTGCTGCTGTTTGCTCGGCGCGGTAGTGCATCAGCGAGCCGAATGACGAAAGCCGCGTCACGCGCCGGCCCATCACCCAGATCAGGATATCCAGGTCGTGGCAGCATTTGGCCAGGATCATCGGCGCGGAGAGCGCTTCGTTGCGCCAGTTGCCGCGCACGAAGCTGTGCGACATGTGCCAGTAGCTCACGTTCTCGCGATGGTCAATCGTGACGATGCGTCCTAGCCGACCGCTGTTGACGATGTCGTAGAGCGCAGTGAAGAACGCGGTGTAGCGCAGCACGTGGCAAATCTGCAACATGCGCCCCAGCCGCTCGGCCGTCTCCACCAGCTCAACGCACTCGGCGCGGGTGGGGGCGATGGGCTTCTCCAGCAGCACGTCGTAGCCGGCGCGCAACAGCGCCAGCGTTGAAGCGTGGTGCATGCGGTCCTGTGTGCAGTTGATCGCCGCGCGCGCCAGTTGTCGGCGCGCAGCGAGCTCCTCCCATGAGGCGAACTGCATCTCGGACGGGATGTCGTGATACGACGCGAAGCGCGCCCGGCGCTCGGCATCCGGCTCGGCCACGGCAATGAACTGAATTTCGTCTGGGTGTCGCAGGGCATACGGCCCATACGACCACGTGGCGCGGTTGCCCGCGCCGATCATAACGGCTTCGATGGGTGACAGGGTAATCCTCCTTGATCGTTGTGAATCGTGGATTGCAAGTCGCGTATCACGTATCACGTATTCCATTGCTACGCGATACGGAAGGCGATCTACGTCTGGCGCACCACGATGGACAGATGCGCTTTGTATCGCGCGACCAGCGTCGCTGTCGCGGTGTTGCCCGTGCCGCCATTCACCGAGCTGACTGCGACTGCGTTGACCAAGTTGCCGGCCGCTTCAGGCTTCACCTGCACGGTGATGACACACACCTTGCCTCCCGTGATCGCGCCGTCCGCCACGACGATGCTGCCGCTGCCGGGCGCCGCATTGATCGTGGGCGAATTGCACTCCGGCGAAGCGGTCGCGCCGCTGGGCGACGCCACTTTCAATCCGGCCGGCAACGCGTTGTTCAGCCCGACGCCGGTTGTGGCCAGCGCAGCATTGGTGTTGGTGATGGTATAGCGCAGGGTCGAGGCCTCGCCCACGACGGCATTGGCCGGGGTGAAGTCCATGCCGATCGCCGGTGGGGCCACGCCGCCCGCGAGCTGAATGATGAGCAGCCCGCCGTTGGTGCTGGAATTGGAAGAGCTGGTGACGCGCCCCAGCGCGTTCGGCGTGAAGGTGAAGGTGTACTTGCAACTCCCGCCCGGCGGCACACCGCCGGCGCAGTTTTGCGTCGCGTTGAACTGCGTATCGGACGGCGCGCCGCCGGCAAAGTTCGTCAGCGTGATGGGGCCGGTGTTGGTGATCGTCACGACTTGCGGTGGGCTGGTGTTGCCCACCGGCACGTAGCCGAAGTCGAGCGACAGCGGCGAGGCATAGAAGCTGGCTCCCACCCCTGTGCCGCGCAGGGTGATGACGAACGGCCCGGCGCTGGTGGATGAGTTCGAGGTGGTGGTGAACGTGCCCGCCGACGCCGGCGTGAAGCGGAAAACATACCGGCAGCTCGCGCCAGGCGCTACTCCGCTCGCGCAGTTCTGCCCTGCAGTGAACTGCGTATCGAACGGCGCGCCGCCGGCGAAGCTCCCCAACACTGCCGAGCCGGTGTTGGTAATGGTGACGGTTTGCGGTGGGCTGGTGATCCCGATGCCGACCGGCCCGAAGTCCAGGAACAGCGGCGTCACCCATTTGTCGTTGGTCAGAGGCACAGAGGGGCCAGGCAGCCCTTCGCCCTGTAGCGCGATCACGAATGGCCCGGCGTTGGTGGACGAGTTCGAGGTGGTCGAGATTGGGCCGGTGGACTTGGGCGAGAAGTTGAAGGTGTATTGGCAGCTCGCGCCCGGCGCTACACCGCTGGCGCAGTTCTGGAATACGCCGAACTGCGTATCGAACGGCGCGCCGCCAGCGAAGTTGGTCAATGTCGTCGCGCCGGTGTTGCGGATGGTGGCGATCTGATTGGGGCTGGTCGTCCCGCTGACCACGCGATGGAAGTCAAGCGACAGCGGTGTGACGTGCAGGCTGGCGCCCACGCCCGTGCCGCGCAGGGTAATGACGATGTTGCCGGCGTTGGTCGAGGAGTTGGACGTGGTCGTGAACGTGCCGACCGCCATGGGCTTGAAGCTGAAGAAGTATTTGCAGCTCGCGCCCGGCGCCACGCCACTGGCGCAATTTTGCGAGGCCAGGAACTGCGTATCGAACGGCGCACCGCCGGCGAAGTTCGTCAGCGTGGTCGTCCCGGTATTGGTGATCGAAACGGTCTGCACCGCGCTGGTGAACCCGACGCCGACCGGGCCGAAGTCCAGCGCCAGCGGCGTCACCCATGCACTGGCCACGGCGGTGGCGTCGGCGGTCTGGGGTTCGTATGTGCCCTGCGATTCGTTTGGCGCTTCGGGCGGCATGGGCTCTTGCGCCACGCCTTGCGCTGCGGAGGCAGCGATCACGGCTAGCGATGCGAGCGCCGCAACGACGCGACGCAAGCTAAGTGGGTTGCTCATTTTGCCCTCCTTGACGTTAGAAGGCACTGTAGCGTCACATCGTGAACTTCGCAAACGCATCAACGACCGGCCTGATGTCGTCCATCAGCGGATACAGGATCGGACAGGTGACGCCGGCAGCCACATACTCGTGCACCTTACTCACGCACTCGTCGCTTGTGCCTACCGCCATCAACATGCGCGGCACATCATCGGGGATGACCTTCGCCGCGGCGATGTATTCGGCCTCCGTCGCCGGCCAGCTCATCACCGCTTGCACCTTGCTGATCAGGTCGTCGGGCACACCGCTGGCCTTCATGATGTGGGGCTCGGTCGCGAGGTAATACGCCACCAGCTTCTTGGCCTCGAAGTAGGCCGCCTTCGGGTCGTCGTCGCTGAGCGAGCACACCAGCAGTTCCGGACGGTCAATCCGGTCAATCGTCTTGCCCGCCTTGGCCGCGCCCTTGGCCACCAACTCGACCGCGCGCTTGATGTAATCCACGCTGACGACGTAGTTCAGCACCACGCCATCGCAGATCTCGCCGGTCAGTTCGAGCATCTTGTCGCCGGTCGCACCGATGTAGATCGGGATGTCGCGCGGGCGAGGGTCCCCGAACACCACGTCGAGCTTGACGCGGTCGAGCTTGACGAATTCACCTTGATACGTCACCTCTTCCATCGTAAAGAGCTGGCGGATGGCCTCGACGTATTCGCGCATGGCCTGCAGCGGCCGCTCGCGCCTAACGCCGACGCGCCCGGCGATCGGCTCCCACCACGCGCCCAGGCCGAGCATGACGCGACTGGGCGCGTCGGGGTCGCCGCTGACCTGCTTGCCCAGCTCCCACATTGTGCTCCAACTCGCGGCAATGACGGCCGGGTTGCGCGTCCAGATCGGCAGCACACCGCTGCCCACGCGTAGCTTCTTGGTGCGCGTGAGGAACGCGCTCATCATCACGATGCAGTCGCGCGCCAGGCGCGTGTCGGCCTGCCAGATTTCGCTGAACCCGTTCGCCTCGGCATATTCGGCCATCTCCAACTCGTAGCCGAGCGGATGCTTGTCTTGCATGTAAAGGGCGAAGCGAGGCCGTTTTGGTGTTGGTGCGGTGGTCGTCATGAGAAGGAATGATAGCCGGAGTGTGAGACTTCGAAAGTCTACGCCACCCTCAAGACATCGGGCAATCCGATTGCCTCACTCACAGTTAGCGCTCAACTTGCTCGGAGCGCGTTGAGCGCTATCTGGGTTTGCCTATTCTGGTGCATGCACCCACTTCGAGGTGCATTTCAAAATGGGGGAGCGCGGACTGGCCTGCAGCGGTATTCGCTTTAGTCGCGCTGGGATAAATCCCAGCGCTGAGCATACGGGCCAGCCGCGTGCATCCCGCCCCTTTCAGCCCAGGCGTTTACGCCGGGGCGGGTCTGCTACTGCTACGTCTGCCCCCATTGGCGAATGCCCCCATTTCGTAGCCACCGGCCTACAATCTCCCTCGGTGTAGAAAGCATGACGCGCGCACCTGAGCCATCCCCAATCGCTATTCAAGCACCTCAGACGACGTCTCACCATATGACGGCGCGAGAGTTCCTGCGCTGGGAACACGACGACATCACGGAATGAGTGAACAGCGAGGTATCCATCATGGCCGTCACGAACGAGCACCAACGCCGCATGCTGGCGGCGCTGGCCGAGATCGTCGGCGCAGAGAAACTGGCCACCTTGCTGAGCGCCCAGTCTTGAGACCCTGGACGAGTGACGAGTTCCGCCCTCACGGCATCGGCGTCGGCGACAGCGCCACATTTACGCTGACCGACTGGTCGAACTGCCGACCATCGGTACCGATCACGCGCAGGGTGTAGGTGGCGTTCACCTGCGGGCACACGCTGATCGCGGCGCTGGCGCCGACCTGGCTCGTGGTGTTGGCCGACGAGTCGAGCAAGAACACGGCGTTGAACGCGCCGGTGACGTTCCAGCGCAGCGTGGTGCACTGGCCGCGCACGATGTTGCCGTTGTCCACTGTGAAAGTGATCCCCGGCGCCGGCGCGCCCGCCACCACGACCGTGACGAAGTAATCCGTTGAGCCACCGGTGCGCGGGAACACTTGCAGGCGATACTTCGTCGTGACCGCCGGACACACCTGACGCGAGCCGACGCCCTCCACCCCTTGGCGCACGTTGCCGTCCCAGAAGAACACTGCGCTCACCCCCTCCACGTTCCAGCGCAGCGTGGTGCACTGGCCGGGGCTGATCGTGTAGGCATCGGCGCGGAAGTTCGGCTGGGCGATCGGCGTCGCCGGCGCGACGGTGATCGTCAGCGGCGTGTCGAAGACCGAGCCGTCGCGGCGCTGCACCCGCAAGATATAGGTCGTGGTGACCGTCGGGCAGACCTGGCGCGCGTCGTTGCCGGCCACGCCCTGCACAACGCCGTTGCTGATCAAAAACACCGCCGCTACATTGTCAATATTCCAGCGCAGCGTCGTGCATTGGCCGGGCGCGATGAGCATCGCATCGGCGCGGAAGCGCGGCGCGTTCACCGGGAAGGGCGGCACGATCGGCGCATTTTGAATGCACGTCGTTCGCACGAACGCCCGGAACACCCAGCCTTCTTGCCCGTCGAAGGCGATGCGATACCAAGTGTTGTTGCGCAGCCGGCCGGTCACCTGCGCCTGCTGCCCGGGGAGCAGCGTCCCGATGGGCGGCCGATATTGCGGTCCTGGTCCAAAGCGGATGGGCACGTTCCCCACCGCGCGCAGCGTCGGCACGCATGCCTGCGCAGAGCCGGCTGCCGTCGCCGGCACAGGCGTCATAGAAGCGAACATCGTCGCGAATGCGACGCTTATCATCAGCGTCACCACCAGGGCCACGATGCGATGAAGAATGCGCGGGGACGCGTGGTTCGAACGACTCCTCGTCATTTCAACCTCCCGCTTCGATTGCGCGAATCACCGAGGATTGTACGGCGATGTCGCGATCGCCTTCCTTTCGCTTGCTCTATCTCCCTTCGACTGCCACACTACGGCGCGTCGTAGGCTTCGGTAAGCTCAGCCGGCACCACACTGAACTTGTCGAAGTGCGTGCCTATCACAGCAACATTTATGAGACAATTCCCCGCCGAGGTAACAACGCATGTCCAGTGATCGAGTCTCGCCTCCCTCTCGACGCATTCATCGCTCCCCGCGCGCGCTGGCCGGCCTGATGGCGCTCCTCCTCATCATGGCTGCCTGCTCCGACGCCGGACAGCAGCCCACCGCGACGCCACAGCCACCCGCCGTCGCTACCGAGGCGCCAACCCCCGAGCCTACACCCGTGAGCGTGCTCGCGCCGGCCGAGCCGGCTGCGACGATGGCGCCGGCAGCTACACCCAACGCAGAGGCGGCTGCCGAAGCTGCGCCGGCCCAGGTCACACCACAGGCAACAGAGGATGCGAGCGCCACGGTGACCGGTTCGGCAGCCATGGTGACGGCCGGCGCCTTCACGGAAGACAACGCGCTGTGCGAACGGTTCATCGGCGAGAAGATCCCCGAAGGGCTGATCCGCTACCTGCGCTGCGGGACGTTCACCGTGCCCGAGCTGCACGCCCAGCCGGACGGCAACACGATCAAACTGCCGGTCGTGGTGATCAAATCGGCCAGCCCTAACCCGGCCTCCGATCCACTGGTCATGCTGCAGGGCGGACCGGGCGGCTCGGCCATCCGCGAATTCTTCAATGCGATCGTGCGCACCGGCTTCTCGCCCGGTGACGACCGCGACATCATCCTGGTGGATCAGCGCGGCTCGTTCCTAACCCAGCCATCCCTGACCTGCCCCGAATATCGCGAGACCGCGCTCAAACACATCCAAAGCGGCCTGATGGGCGACGCGGCGGAGCAAGAGCGGATCGCCGCCAACGCCGCTTGCCGCGCGCGGCTGGCCGGCGAAGGCATCAATCTGGCCGCTTACAACAGCCTGGAGAACGCCGCCGATATCGCTGCCTTGCCTCGCGCGCTGGGCTATGCGGACTACAACCTCTACGGCAAATCCTACGGGGCGCTGCTCGCCCAGCACATCGTGGCGCTCTATCCGCAAGGCGTGCGCAGCGTCATCTTGGACGGCGCAATCCCGCGCGCCGGCAAGTTCACCCTCACCCGCAACGCGAACTTCCAGAAGGCGTTGCAGAAGGTCGCCGCTGCCTGCGCCGCCGATCCGCTGTGCGCCAAAGACTACCCGGACATCGAGCAGCGCTTCGTCGCGCTGGTGAGCGCGCTGAACGCCTCGCCCGCGCCGATGACGATCACGACGCGATCGCTCACCGAGGTCGTCACGCTGAACGCGCCGCTCACCGGCGAGGCGTTGCTGGGTGTGGTCTACACCATGATGTACGACTCATACGGCATCAGCCGGCTGCCACGGCTGGTGGACCTGGTGGAGAAGCGCGACCTCGATTACCTCTCGCGGTTGCGCGATCGCTTCGAGCTGCAGGTGCTGAACGAGACCACCATCGGCATGTTCAACTCGATCTTCTGCTCGGAGGAGGCGAACTTCACCGAGGATGAGGCGCGACAGGCCGACGCTGACGTGCTGCCCGAGTTGAAGGTCTTCCGCTCCGCGCGCGAGATCCTAACCACCTGCAAAGCGTGGGGCGTGCCGCTGCTGGGCGATGAGGTGCATACCGCGGCCAAGAGCGACGTGCCGGTGCTGGTGTTGAGCGGCGAGTTCGACCCGCTCACGCCGCCGGAGTTCGGCGTGCAGGCTGCAGCGGGGTTCCCCAACGCGACGCAGGTGCTCTTCAAGTCGCAGGGCCATGGGCTCGCGCCAGCCAACGCTTGCGCTGCCGGCTTGATTGCCAACTTCCTCAACGCGCCCGCCGAGCCGCTGGATACCAAGTGCGCTCAGGGCAAACCGATCGAGTTCAGCACCACCAGCGTCCAGTTGACGGAGTTCACCGACCCGATCGTCGGCGTCGGCGGCAAGCGGCCCATCGGCTGGATCGAACTCAGCCCCGGCGTGTTCGGCGACGATGTGTCGGTGGCAGCCATCCAGTTCGAGCATCAGGCCATTCCGAACCCGGCAGCCCTCCGGCGACAACTGGAGACCGGCCGCTTCCAGCGCACCGACACGCGCACGATCGGTGAGATTGCCTGGCAGTTCTTCAGCGGCAGCTCGAGCGACGGCCGGCTGCTGCAAGACCTCGCCGTCGGCAACGACGGCCGCTTCATCGTGCAACTGGTCAGCGGCACGCCGGATCAACGCGAGACGCTCTATCGCGAGGTATTTCTGCCTGCGGTCGAGTCGTTCTTCGCCGTTCAGGCGCCGGCGCAGACCATCGTCATCGAGACGCCGCAGCGCGACGACGAGGTCACCAGCCCGGCGATGGTGAGCGGCTACACCAGCCGGACGCCGTTCGAGAACAACCTGGTGTATCGCATCTACAACAGCGCCGGCTTCATCATCAGCGAAGGCCCGCTCACGGTGAAAGGCAGCCTGGGTAGCCCCGGCACGTTCGCGGCGACCTTGCCCTTCACCGTGACGCAGCGCGAAGCCGGGCGCATCGAGGTGCTGGACGTGGACGCCGCCACCGGCCAACTCTTCGCTACGGCTGCGGTGAGCGTGACGCTCGCGCCCGTGAACCTGGAAGGACAACCGCCCGTCTTCACCATCACGATTGACGCGCCTGCGCCCAACGCTGCGATTGCCAGCCCGGCGCAGATGAAGGGCAGCATCTCGCTCACGCCGTTCGAGAACAACTTGGTGTATCGCGTCTTCGACGCCAGCGGCGCCCAAGTCGGCATCGGGCCGATCACCGTGGCCGGCGAGCTGGGCCAGCCCGGCGCGTTCGACGCGACGATCACCTTCACGCCGACGCAGAGCGGCCGCGGGCGCTTGCTGATCGAGGTGCCCAACGCAGCCGGCGGCCCGCCCTTCGCCACCTCGGCGGTGGATGTGCTGCTGGAAGCACCTGCCCCGGCGCGCGAAGTGATGACTACGACCGAGACGATGACTGCGACCGAAGCGATCACACCATCCGCTGCTGCTACGCCGACGGTGGTCATAGATCCGGCGCAATTCAGCTTGAACCCGGCCGGCCTCGCGCGCCGCGTGACGAAGGAAGCGCGCTCAAGCGTTCCCTTCAACCCCGACGCGCCGCCGCCATTGAACGGCTGGCCGGCGCACCTGCGCTTTCGCTTCGACAGCGACCGGCTGGCCGACGACGCCTTCGCGCCGCGCCAGCGCCAGTTGCTCGTTCTCCCGCTAGAGGCCTATCGCGTCCAGTTCGGTGGCGACGCGCTGGCGGAATTCGACGCGACGATCGCCCGCCTGAAGGCCATCCTCGAAACGCGGCCGGAGGCGATTACCGAGACGATCCCCGTGCTGCCGTCGGTCGGCGGCGACCAGGTGCTGCGCAGCCAGATCGGCTACCTCGACTTCGACGGCGGTGCATGCGTGCGGTTCATCACCGCGTATCGCTTCGACGTGGGCGCGATCACCGATGCGGACACGTTCTACACCTGCCAGGGCCTGAGCAGCGACGGCAAGTACTATCTGTCGTTCGTGCATCCGGTGTCGTCCACGGCGCTGCCGGCCAGCGCGCGGCGCGTCACGCGCGCGGAACAGGCGCGCATCGAGAGCGATTATCCGGCCTACCTGAAGCGCGTCGAGGCTGCGCTCAACCGGCTGACGTCGCGCGGCTTCCGGCCCACGTTGGCGCAGCTCGATACGGTGGTGAAGACGTTGAGGCTACCGAGGCCTTGAAGCAGACTTGACGCCGAGCGCGGATGCCGTCTACGCCATGAACGCAGGGATCGCCGGAGCAGGCGATCCCTGAGTCAATTTTCGGGAGCGCTCTTGAAGGCCTTGCGTCGGGCAAATTACGGTATCGGCGTCGGGCCGGCGGCGAACACGGTCACCTGAGCGGCGCTGTCGTAGAGCCGGCCGTCCACGCCGGTCACGCGCAGGATATACGTGGCGCTCTGGTTCGGGCAGACCTTGATGTCGCCGTTCGGGCCGACCACCGTGGTGGCGTTGACCGAAGCGTCAATCAGCACGATGGCATTGAACTGGCCGGAGACTTGCCAGCGCAGGTTCGTGCACTGGCCTCGCGGCAGCGCGTTGCTTTCCGCGTAGAAGTTGACGTTCGGCGCCGGCGCGCCGCCGGTCACGGTGACGGTGAGGAAGTAGTCGCGCGATATGCCGTCTCTGCCGATCACCTGCAACCGGTAGGTGGACGTGTTGAGCGGGCAGACCTGGCGCGAATCGTTGCCGCCTACGCCTTGCTGATTGCCGCCGTCCCAGAAGAACACGGCGCGCACATCGCTGACGTTCCAGCGCAGCGTGGTGCAACTGCCGGGGTTGACGGAGTAGGCGTCGGCACGGAAGTTCGGATCGTTCGGCTGAGGCGGATTGACGTTGACGGTGACGCTCTGTTGGTAGGTCGTGCCATCGCGGCGCTGCACGAGCAACGTGTATGTCGTCGTGGTCGTGGGACACATGGTGCGCGAATCCACACCGCCCACGCCCTCTTGATACCCGCCGCTGATCAACCACACGCCGGCCACTTCGCTGACGTTCCAGCTCAGCGTGCTACATTGGGGCGGCGTGATGACCGTCGGCGTCGCAACGAAGTTGGCCTGATTGGGAATCGGCGTCGGGCCGGGCGGCAAGGGCGGATTGGGCACGACCGGCACATTCTGCATGCACGAGGTCTGCACGATCTGGCCGAATACCCACCCCTCGCGGTTGCCGAAGATGATGCGATACCACGAGTTGTCACGCAGGCGGCCGGTCACTTGGGCGGTCTGGCCGGCGAACAGCGCGCCGATGGGCGGCTCGAACTGCGTGCTGGGGCCGGAGCGCACGTTGACCTGCCCGTATGCGATCACGGTTGGCACGCAACTTTGCGTTTGCCCGAGCGCAGTAGCGGAAGTCGGCGGTTGCGCGCCGACGAGGAGCACGGCCGGCAAAGCCACCGACAGCACCAGGACGGCCAGCAACGCGAGGCGAACGAAGGCACTGCTGTGCGCAGCCGAACCACGCGATGCATCCGGCGATGAGGGGGTATGTGTGTCGTTCACTATAGGACTCCCACGAGAATTGAGCGAATTGTAATGCCGTCTCTCCGCAAGGGTCGGGCGGTCGAACCCTAACGATCCCTAACATTGGCTCTCTTTCGTATAATCCTGCTCGTCGCTGCCCCTATCTCTCCTGGATGAGTTCCCGGGGCTGAGAAGTTTGTGATTTCGGAGGCAGATGCGTTGTCCGACTACGCAGTTGAGATGCGAGACGTGAGCAAAGTGTTTGGCGACGTGGTCGCCGTGGATCACGTCTCGATGGGCATTCGTCAGAAAGAATTCTTTGCCATGCTCGGGCCGTCGGGCTGCGGCAAGACCACCTCGCTGCGCATGATCGCCGGCTTCGAGCGCCCGACGAGCGGAGAAATCTACATAGACGGCAAAGCCATGGGCAACACCCCGCCCTTCCACCGCAACGTCAACACCGTCTTCCAGTCCTATGCGCTCTTCCCGCACATGACCGTGGAGCAGAACGTCGGCTTCGGATTGGAGATGAAGGGCGTGAGCCGGAGCGAGATCATCCGGCGCGTGGGCGAAGCGCTGGAGCTGGTGCGGTTGCCGCAGATGGCCAAGCGTTACCCCCGGCAGATGTCCGGCGGCCAGCAGCAGCGCGTGGCGCTGGCGCGCGCGCTGGTGAACCGGCCCAAGGTGCTGCTGCTCGACGAGCCGCTCGGCGCGCTCGACGCCAAGCTGCGCAAGGAAATGCAGATCGAGCTGAAGACGCTCCAGCGCGAGGTCGGCATCACCTTCATCTTCGTCACCCACGATCAGGAAGAGGCGCTGACTATGAGCGATCGCATCGCCGTGTTCTCCAAGGGCAAGGTGCTGCAGATCGGCACGCCGCTCGAAATCTACGAACGCCCCACCACGCGCTTCGTGGCCGACTTCATCGGCGAGACCAACTTCCTCGAAGGCAAGGTGCAGGAAGTGAGCGGCGAATTCGCCAGCGTGATCGTGGACGGCGGGCGCAGGTTCGTGGGGCGGGCGATGGACGGCGTGCGGCCCGGCGTGCAAGCAGTCGTCTCGGTTCGACCGGAGAAAGTGCAACTGGTCGAACAACCCGATGGCAGCCCGAACTGCTACGAAGTGCAGGTGCACTCCATCGCTTACGTCGGCTCGGATACACGCGTGATCGTGATGCTCGGCGCGAACCAGTTGGACGTGTGGGAACAGAACACCGTCAGTACCCTCGACCCGAACTATTTCTTCAAGCCCGGCGAAACAGCCTGGCTAACCTTCAAGCCGGAGAATGCGCTCGTCCTGGCCCAGTAGCCGGCTCACAGTGCAATGCTCACAGCCCACAGCTCATACTCCCAGCTCAGATGATCCAAGCCTTCCGTGAACGCCGTTCGCTGCGCATCGCCGGCCTGATGTTCCCCGGCGCGTTCTGGCTGATTGTTTTCTTCCTCATCCCGCTGCTGATCATGGCGGTGATCAGCTTCCTGTCGCGCGATCAGTTCGGCTTTCCCGCGCCGCCCTTCACGCTGGAGAACTACTGGGACATCGTCAAGGACATCCGCTTCAACCCCTCTATTTCATTTGACGGCGGGCTGAACATGCGGCTGTTCGACGGCCTCTACCTGGAGCTGTTCTGGCGCTCGATCTGGCTCTCGCTGGTCAGCACGATCATCACCTTGCTGATTGCCTTTCCGGTGGCGCTGTTCATGTCGCGGCTCTCGCGGCGCTACCGCAACCTGGCGCTCTTCTTGGTGATGATCCCCTTCTGGACGAACTTCCTGGTGCGCACGTACGCGCTGCAGTTCATGTTGCGCGGGAACGGGCCGATCAACACCTTGCTGCGCTCGCTCGGGCTGGAGCCGATTGACCTGCTCTTCACGCCGACCGCCGTGATGATCGGCTTGGTTTACGGCAACTTGCCGTTCATGATCCTGCCGCTCTATACGTCGCTGGAGAAGTTCGACTGGACGATGATCGAGGCGGCCAACGACCTGGGCGCGAACACGCTGCGCGCCTTCCAGCGCGTGATGCTGCCGCTGATCTCCCCCGGCCTGGTCGCCGGCTCGATCCTGACGTTCGTCCCGGCCGTCGGCTCCTACATCACGGTTGAGCTGATGGGCGGTGGGCGCACCAACATGATCGGCTATACGATCGCGCAACAATTCAGCGCAAGTGTGAACTGGCCATTCGGCTCGGCGCTGGCGCTGCTGATGATGGTTATCGTGACCATCGCGGCCGTGTTGTACTTCCGCAGCGGGCGCGGCGAACAGCGCGCCGTCTTGTAAGCATGAGGGAGGAGCTGTGACGTCCGACTCCACCATCATCCTGCTCGGTGAGCGCGGCGAGATCAAACCGAAGCCGCGCGGCGAAACCCGACGCTTCAGCGTGAGCCGCTTTGCGTTGGTGACCATCACCCTATTCACATTCGCTTTTCTCTATGTGCCGATCGTCGTCTTGATCGTCTTCTCGTTCAACAGCGCGCGCACCGGCGCGACCTGGCAGAGCTTCAGCTTACAGTGGTACGAACGCGTCTTCAGCAACGCACGCATCCTGGAAGCCGCTGCCAACAGCCTGATCGTCGCCGTGCTGTCCACCTTCGGCGCGGTGGTGATCGGCACGCTGATGGCGATGGCGATGGAGCGCTACCGCTTTCGCGGCAAAGGCGCCTGGGACGGCCTGCTCTACATGCCGGTGATCGTGCCGGAGATCGTGATGGGCATCTCGCTGTTGATCTTCTTCGCTGCGGTCAACATCAGCCGCGGGCTGCTCACACTGGTGATCTCCCACATCGCCTTCTGCATGCCGTTCGTCTATCTCACCATGCGCGCGCGCCTGGCCGACTTCGATCGCTCGGTGGAGGAAGCGGCACAAGACCTCGGCGCCAACGAGTGGGTCACCTTCCGGCGGATCACCCTGCCCCTGCTCATGCCGGGCATCATCAGCAGTGCGCTGCTGGCCTTTACGCTGTCGTTGGACGACTTCGTGATCTCGTTCTTCGTGACCGGCGTTGGGTCGCAGACGCTGCCGGTGTATATCTGGGGACAGATCCGCCGAGGCATCACGCCGGAGATCAACGCCATCTCCGCGCTGATGCTGGTGCTGTCCATCGTCCTCGTGATCATCACGCAGATCATCCAGCGGCGTCAGCGGACATGAGAGTCCGTTCGTTGCATGGATATGCGTGGATAATTGTGGTCGCCGCGCCACCGGCCGGCGAGCATTCTGAACAACCGAGAGGAGATTGAGGTAACCATGAACCGACGAGCCTTTTTGCGATTGAGCCTGGGACTGAGCGGCGCGACGGCTCTGATGGCCGCCTGCGGCGGCGCGGCTACACCGGCACCGACGACTGCGCCGGCGGCCGAGGGCCCTGCGCCGCAACCCGGCAGTGTAGACACGAGCAAGCTCGCCAAAGAGCTGAGTTGGTATACCTGGGGCGGATATGTCGCCGACAGCGTCATTGACAAGTTCAAACAAGAGTTCGGCGTCACGGTCAAGATAGACACCTATGGCTCCAACGAAGAGATGGAGGCCAAATTCAAGGCGGGCGGCAATCCGGGCTACGACCTGATCACGCCGTCTGACTACATGGTGTCGAAGCTGATCGCCGCCGGCTTGCTGGAGAAGCTGAATTTCGACAACATCCCCAACTTCCAATACATTGACGCCGGCCACAAGAACTTGTACTTCGACCCGACCAACGAGTACTCCGTGGCCTACAACTGGGGCTGCACCGGCTTCGCCTACAACAAGACGAAGGTGCCCGAGCCGATCACCAACTGGAAGCAGGTGATGAACTGGCCGGACGCGCTGCGTGGCAAGCTGGGCATGATTGACGACGTGCGCGAGCTGCTGGCCGTCGGCCTGCGCGTGCTCGGCTACAGCGGCAACGCCACCGATCCGAAAGAGATCAACGCCGCCCGCGATGCGCTGATCGAGCTGAAGCGGCGCGCCAACTACACGCTGACCGACAGCCCGAACGCTGCCACCAACCTCGTCGCCGGCGACATCTTCGGCACGCAGATCTACACCAACGACGCCGTCGTGGCGCGCGGCGAGAACCCCAATCTGGTCTACGTCATCCCCGGCGATGTGAGCACGGTGTGGCAAGACAACCTGTGCGTGCCAAAGGGCGCGCCGAGCCAATACACCGCCGAGGTGTTCATCAACTTCCTGTGCCGAACCGACATCGCTGCCGAGAACGCCAACGAGATCGGCCTGGCGACGCCCAGTGCCGAAGCGCTGCGTCAGGGACTGATCGCCAAGGAGTTGGTGGAGGACAAAGCCGTGTATCCCGACGTCGCTGCAATGGGCGATGCTTTGGAATTCCTGCGCAAAGGCGATCCCGAAGTGGACGAACTCTACCAGCGCGCGTTCGACGAAATCAAAGCGGCTTGAAAGCGCAGCAATCGCCGCTGGGTTCGACTATCGAGGCGAGGCGCGCCGTGCGAGGGGAGCGCGCTTCGCGCATCAATCTCTCGCGCATTCACGTTCGTGAGGTGGTATCGTCGTGCAATATTCACGCCCGTCGGACTCCATCGTCAGGTCGGTTCAGCCTTTCGCAGAGTGGGTGCTTGACTGGATCTTTCTCTCCAGCGCAGTGGTCGCTCCGCTAGCCGCTATCGCCGCGATCTACTGCTGGTTTACCGGCGCTCCGGCGACCGCGGCGGCTTGCGCAGTCATCGCCGCCGGCGCTGCATGGGGCGCCTACGCGCGCTTCGTCGCGCCTTGGCAACTGCGGGTCAAACACCTGAAGCTCGGCGGCAACACGGGGGAGACGACTCACCGATCCGCTGCTTCTGCGGGCCGGCCGCCGCTCAAAGTGGTCTTTTTCTCCGACCTACACCTGGGCCAATTCAAGCGCCAGAATTGGGCGCAACGCATCGTCGAAACGGTCAATGCGCAATCACCCGATCTCATCCTGATCGGCGGTGACTTCGTCGGCAAGACGGCGTGCTGCGACATCGCCGATCTGCTCGCACCGCTGCGCCATCTGCGGGCGACGCACGGGGTGTATGCCGTGCTGGGCAACCATGACTACGGCATTCCAGGCCCGGATCACTCCGACGAGCTGATTCAACTCTTGCCGCAGTTGAACATCCGCCTCTTGCGTAACGAGTGCGTGGCGATCGGCGAAGATGTGTTGCTGGTCGGCGTGGATGAGTTGTGGACCGGCCGCGATGACTTGCACGGCGCGCTGGCGCCCCATCACAACCGTGCGCCGGCGGCACGTGTGATTGTGCTCGGCCACAATCCCGACTTGATGCTGAAGCTGGATGGGCATCGCGCTCACCCGTTGTTGCAAGACGCGTTCTTCATTTTCGGCCACACGCATCAGGGCCAGATCTACATCCCGTTGCTGCCGGGATTGGCCATCCCGATCGAGTCCAAGTTCTACCGTGGCGTGCACCACACACCCCACGGCGCGCTCTACGTCTCGTCGGGTTGCGGAGAAAATAGCACCCCCACGCGCCTCAATACCTGGCCGGAGATCGTGGTGTTCGAGGTGTGAAATTGCGGAATGCCCGTTGCACATCGCACTCGTCTACGACCGACGACACTTCCACGGCCAGCCACACCGCTTCCCCCTTGGCTCCAGTCTAGCGTAATACCAATTGCCGAGTCAAGTCGGGCTAACTCTGGTTCGCTGGATGCAACTTTCGCGCGCAATTGCGCCGAATTAACCCTGCTTGACCGCGCAGTTGGTATAACCGGCCGCACACCTCGCTCAGCCACTCTAGGTGGGCGGGACGCAAGCGCGTCAGATACTGCAAGTCGTTGACCGTGAAGACTTCGCATTGAGATGATAGCGAGCGCCCATGCACTTTGAGCACGGTGGGTGCGCGCTCTTACTAAGGGGTGGTGGTGATGATGATCACTGGCGGCGTAAGCAACGGTGACACAGGCAGGGTCGGTGTCGGCGTCGGCGATGGCGGCGGTGGAATGGTCGGCGTCGGCGTCGCGGTGGGCGGCAGCGGTGCGAGCGCCCACACCAGCTCGATGCTGCCCGGGCCGGTGTAGTTCACGTATTGCACCTGCAGGAAGTGCTGGCCGGCGTTCAACACCCGCGTGCCCACCAGCACCTTCGCCCCGGCCGTGAAGTCGTCCAGACCCGACACGATCGTCCCGTCAATCAACAGCCTCGCGCCGTCGTCCACCGTCGCCGTGAACACGTAGGTCCCGCCTACGGGGAAGTTGACCGAGCGCCGCCAATCCACCGAGAAGTTGAGCGGGTTGATCTGCGGCGGCGGCCAACTCGGCATCACCGCGGTGTTCAAGAATCCAGGCGGGTTCGGCGGTGCAAGTGGATCATCGCGCTTGATGACGACCGGCCCGGTCAAGTTGGGTGAGTTGTAGTAACGGCCCTCCCAGCCGGCGTAGTTGACCTTCCAGTTCAGCAAGACGCGCGCCGAGGCGCCCGACTTGTAGTACTCGACGCGCAGGTTGTGCAGCCCGGCGGTCAGGCTGACGTCGGCCGTCACCGTGCGCAAGCCGGCGCTGAACCACTGGTTGATGACCAACACGTCGTCCACGAAGACGCGCGCGCCACCATCCACGCTCAGGGTGAACTGATAGTTGTCCGTGGTCGGGAAGTTGGCGCTGCTGGTGAAGATGGCCGACCAGTTGTTGCGCGGGACGCCCGGGCCAGGCGCGCCGGTACCCCAGTTCACGTTCAAGGGCGGGCCGGGTAGGTTCTGATCGAACAGCACGGGCGGGATGAGGTCTGGGTTACCGAAATACTGGCCGTACCACGCGCCCGTCGGATTCGGGTTCGGCGTCGCCGTCGGCACGATGATCGTCGGGCCGGGTGGCGGCGTGCATGTCGCGGGCAAGGTCGGAACGGGCAACGGCCCGTTGAACGTGTTGTTATCCTCATTGCTCTCGACGACCATGCCGGTCGGATCAACGATGACGAGGTTCGGGCCGGTGGTGAAGCCGGGGAACCATAACGAAGCCGTCTGACCGGGCGCGAGCCCGCCCGGAACCAGTTGCTGCTGATTGTTGGCTTGAACCAGGAATGGTCCGGCAGAGGCACTGCCGATGTTTTGCATCACGGCGCGAATACCGAGCTGGGTCGAAACGTAGGCGCAGCTGGAACCGGTCTCCAACTCGATGGCCACGCTGACGATGGTCAGGTCGGGCAACGGGCCGGCCGGGCCGGGTGTTGGCGTCGGCGCTTCGGGCGGCATCTTGGTGGGTATCGGCTCGCCGCTGATGCTGATCGGCGTGAATTGCGTGAAGCCGCTGGCCGCGCCTCGCGCGATGAGGTAGTACTGGCCGGTGGCGGGAGGCGCAGTCAAGTCGTCCCGCTGGAAAGTGCCATCGGATCTGGCGATCGCGTCGCCCAACTTTTGGAATTCGCCGAAGGGCGCAGTCGTCGAGGATGTCAGGAAGATCTCGACGGCTTCGCTGGCTTGGAAACCAACGCCGCGCACGCCAAAGGGCGCGCCGGGTGCGAGCGGACCACTCACCTCGACGCGCGCACCGCTGCCGGGCGGCGGCGTCGGCACAACGTCGCGGCTACCGGCATTTCTGGACAAAAGCCAGAACGCGGCCGTGCAGCATAGAATCAGCAGCACTACGGTGAGGATGCCGGCCCAGACATAGCGCGACGGCGACTCCGTCTCGATGTCGGTTGCACCCCCTGGAGGGACCGCGGACGTGGATGTCGAGGACGATGGGATCTGGTCGCGCTCTGGGCTCATGTCGCCTCCCTAAGGTTAAGATTATAGGCGCGGCATCCGTACTCGCGAATCGTCCGAATCGAACTGACCGATGAACCCCGCCAACCCCTACGACGCCTTCGCCCGCATCTACGATCTGCAGCATCGCGGCTTCTTGGACGATGTGCCGATGTATCTACGCTTGGCGCGCGAGGCATCGCCCGAGGCCTCTATCTTGGAGATCGGGTGCGGCAGCGGCCGATTGATGATCCCGCTGGCCGAGGCCGGCTTTCGCATCGTGGGCGTGGACGAGTCGAGCGAGATGCTGCGCATTGCCGAGCAGCGATTGCGCACGAACCGGCGCATCCCCGCCGAGCGCTGGTCGCTGGTTCACGCCGACGCGCGTGCGCTCCGGCTAGACGCGTCGCAGTTCGACGTCGCCATCATCGCGCTCAACACCTTTCTGCACAACCTGACGCGCGACGACCAGCTCGCCACGCTTCGCACTGCGCGGGCTCATCTCTCCACCGGCGGGCTGCTGGCAGTAGATCTGCCGCCCAACGATGAGATGGCCTACCAGCCCGACGACGGTGTCTTCCGGCTCGAGGCCACGCTGATAGATCCCCAGGCCGGAACCGAGATCCACAAATTCGTCGCCAGCCGCATCTTCTGGGCCGGGCAGGAACAAGAGCTGACCTACCGCATCGAGGAGCGCCGCGCCGACGACACCACTTTCACCGAACAGCTCGTGACCTTCCGCTTGCGCCACGTCTTCAAACACGAGATGGAACTGCTCCTGCTGCAGACCGGCTTCGCCGAGCCGACCTGGTATGGCAACTACGATCTGGCACCCTACGGCGAAGGCAGCCCGCGCATGATCGCCGCAGCGCGTGCGATCTAGGCTCAGTCGCTTCTCAGCAAGTTGCACTATCATTTTCCGAGCGATGTCCATCCGCACGCGGCTCACCATTTGGTATACAGCCGTCCTCGCGCTGATCCTCTTGATCTTTGGTATCGGGGTATACATCTACGTTACCTGGCAGATGATCCAGCAGGTGGACTCGCGGCTCAGCCAAGCGGCCAACACTGCGCTTCCACTCGCCCTGAGCCAACGGCCGGAAGTCGAGGAGCGGGCCGGCCGAAAGGTGTTGACGCTCCCCGGCCTCGACGCATTGCGCGCCTCTGAGACATACGTGCAGCTCATCGGCCCTCGCGGCCAGGTGATCGGCATCTCGTCAAACATCGCGGATCCGTTTCTGACGAACCACCTCGACCCGGAAGCGTTCAAGGAAGCGGTGAGCATGCCGGCCGATCAGCGCGTCAATCTGCTTACCGAGGCGCAACACCGCGGGCTGCCGCCGATTCGCGTCTTCACCCAAGCGTTGACGGCGCGTAACGGCGAAGTGGTGGGGTATCTCCAAGTCGCCACGTCGCTGGAAAGCGTCAAGGCGGCGCAGAACAGCCTGCTGATCGCGCTGTTATCACTCGGGGGGCTTGGCATCTTGTTCTCGGCTGTGATCGGCGCGTTGCTGGCGCGGCGCGCGCTGCGGCCGGTGGACGAGCTGACGAAGACGGCAATGGCGATCTACCGCGCCGAGAACCTCGACCAGCGCGTGGCCGTGCCGAAGACCAATGACGAGGTGAGCCGCCTGTCGCAGGCGTTTAACGAGATGCTCGACCGGCTCTCCAAGCTCTTCCATGCCCAACAACGCTTGATCGCCGACGTGTCGCACGAGATGCGCACCCCGCTCACCGTCATTCGCGGCAACGTGGACTTGCTGCGAGCGATGGGCTGCGCCGACGAGGAATCGCTGGATGCGCTCACGCGCGAGAGTGATCGTATGACGCGCCTGGTCGGTGACCTGTTGCTGCTCTCGCAAGCCGATGCCGGCGTGCTGCCGATGCACATTCACAACATCAGCCTGAACCAGGTCGTCGCGGATGTGGAGCGCAGCGGGCAGGTGTTGAGCGCCGGCCGCATCAACGTGTCGGCGCATGTCGAGCCCGACCTGGTCATCCAGGCCGATGCCGACCGGTTGAAGCAGGTACTGTTGAACCTGGTGGATAACGCCATCAAGCATACGCCCGACGGCGGCCAGGTGCGCATCGAAGCCGTGCGCAGCTACAACAACTACGTGCGCATCTCCGTCAGCGACACCGGCGTCGGCATCCCCGAAAAGGACCTCCCCTTTGTGTTCGAGCGCTTCTATCGCGTGGACAAATCGCGCTCGCGGGCCAACGGCGGTTCGGGACTCGGCCTCTCGATCGCCCACTCGATCGTCCAGGCGCACAACGGCCGGATCGTCGTAAGCAGCAAGCCCGGCGCCGGCACGACGTTCGACGTTTACCTGCCCATGCAGCACCATCTCCCCTCAGCAGGAGAGAACGGCGCGCATAACGGCGTTAGCCCCGCCTGAGCGCCGCGCGCATGCGATCCAGGGCTTCGATCATCTGCGCGCGCGGACACCCGAAGTTGAAGCGCACAAATCCCTCGCCACCTGGGCCGAACGTTGCGCCATCGTTCAACGCCACGCGCGCGTGCTCCAAGAAGAACTTGTAGGGGTTCCCGATGATGCCGGCTTCGCGAAAATCCAGCCAGCCCAGATAGGTGGCCTCCGGCGCGGTCGCCCGCACTTCGGGCATGTTCTCGGCCAGGTAATCGAGCAGGACATCGCGGTTGGCCGATAGGTATCGCCGCAGCGCCGCGAGCCAGTCATCGCATTGTGTGTAGGCCGCCTGGGCCGCCACCAGCCCCATGGCGTTGAGGTGCGGCAACACGCCGTTGTTGGATGCGACGAAGCGCTGGCGCAGCCTTTCGTTTTGAACGACGGCGAAGCCGAAGCCGAGGCCCGGCAGGTTGAAGGTTTTGCTCGGCGCCATCAGTGTGATGCATCGTTGGGCGACCTCCGGCGAGAGCGCAGCCATGGGCGTGTGTGGCGCGCCATCCAGCGTGAGGTCGCTCCAGATCTCGTCCGAGCAGATCAGCACATCGTTCGCCAGACAAATCTCGGCCAGGCGCCGGAGTTCGTCGCGCGTCCAGGCGCGCCCGATCGGGTTGTGCGGATGGCAATGGATGAACAACGACGTGCGCGGCCCGATGGCGCGCGTGAATGCCTCGTAGTCTACTTCGGCGCGCACCCGTTGCCCTTCCACCTGATATCGCAATTCCACCTTGGTGACGGTCATGCCGTGGTTCGCCGGCGCAGAAAAGAAGGGGAAGTAGACCGGCGTAAGGACGATCACCGCGTCACCCACGCGACCGAAAGCACGGCAGACCAGGTTCAGGCCGCTGACCAAGCCGGGCAAGAAGATGATCTCTTCTGTTTGGACGCGCCAACCGTAGCGCCGCTCCAACCAAGCGCAGATGGCCTGGGTCAGGCTATCCTGCGGAAACTCGTACCCGAACACGCCTTCGCTCACTCGCTCGGCCAAGGCCTGACGCACCGGCTCGGGCGAGCGGAAGTCCATGTCGGCCACCCACATCGGGATGACGTCGTTCGGGTAGTATGTCCACTTCACACACCCTGGCCGGCGGCGGTCAATGACTTGGTCGAAGTCAAATGGGGTTGATGGCGAAGCGTCTTGTGAGGGGAATGAAAGGTGGCTCGTCGGATTCACAGCCCAGGATTGTAAGCGCGGAAAAGACGGCGAGGCGACTTGAGCCGTCGCCTCACGCATTCAAAGTATTCCTATGTAAGCCTGCGGAGATCAGACGGCCTCTTTCAGCGGCTTGAGCACACGCGCGCGAACGACATTTCGCTCGGGTTTAGCGGCGATGATGATCTTCTCGCCGGTGAACGGATTGACCCCCTCGCGTGTGCTCGTCGCCGGCTTGTGCGACACGGTGAACTTGACGATCCCCGGCAGACTGAAGACCTGCGGACCACTCGGACTCAGTTCACGATGGATGACGTCGCTCAGCGCAGCGAGGACTTTATTGATGTCCGCCTTGCTCAGGCCGGTGTTCTCCGCGAGCGTTGCAGTCAGTTGCGATTTGCTCATCGCCTTCTTGGTGTTCGTAGTTGCCATGATTCTCTCCTTGGACTAGCCTTAATATAACTCATCTCAGTCGAACACGTGCAAGCGGAAGCGCGACAACATTACGTCAGCCGGTGGGTAATCATGGCCTCTTTGCTCGGTGACCTGAACTTGCTCGCCATCGCGCTGGCCGGCGCGATGATCGGATGCGGTCTGGCGCTGCTGCCCGGCCTGCATGTGTTCAACGTGGCCGGGCTGGCGTTGTTGCTCTCGACACGTGGCGTCATTGGCCTGGCCGATCAAGCATTGGCGATGTTCCTGCTGGGCGCATTGGTGGGTTGGGCGGTGGTCAACGTCATCCCGGCCGTGTTCCTCTTTGCGCCGGACGACGCGAACGTGGTCGTGGTGCTCCCGACGACGAAATACCTCATGCGCGGGCATGGCATCGAAGCCGCGCTGCTGGTCGGAGCAGGTAGCCTAGGCGCGCTGCTCGGGTTGGCGCTGTTGGCGCCGATCCTGGAAGAGGTCCTGTACCCGTTGCGCACGATCGTTCAGCCGCACACCGGATGGATGCTGGTAGCAATCATCGCCTTTTTGCTGTTAGGCGAGTGGCCGCGCGCCAACGATCTGGCGCCGCCGGTGCGACGCTTGCTATCGGCATGGGCCTACCTCGGCGCCGGCCTGCTCACGTTCATCTTGAGTGGACTGCTGGGGTTCGTCCTGCTCTATCGCAGTCCGATCGCCGTCGAATCGGCATTCGTCAACCTGATGCCGGCGTTCATCGGCCTATTCGCCGTCCCCGGCTTGCTGCAAATCCTCCTGTTCGGCGCGAAGCCGCCACCGCAGGCGACTGCGCTGCCGGCCGACATCGAGCCCCGGCTGTTGCTGCGCGGCTCGCTGACCGGCCTGAGCGGCGGCCTGTTCGCCAGCGTGTTGCCGGTCGTCAGTGGGGGCATCGGCGGCCTGCTGGCCGGGCACGCCACCGCGCAGTGGAACGACCGGCTGTTCATGATCTCGCTGGGCGCATCCAAGGTGGCCTACTACGTGGGCAGCTTCCTGTTGCTGTTCGTGCCCGGGCTGACGCTGACGCGCGGCGGCATGGCGTGGATGCTGAGCAGCGTCTATGTGCCGTATGGTTGGCGCAGCTACTGGCTCGCCGTCGCTGCCATGGCGCTGGCCGGCGCGGTTGCCTTCGTTGTGCTGATCGGGCTGGCGCGCGCGACGGCGAAGCTGATCAATCGCCTCAACGTCAAATGGATCGCCGGTGGGTCGCTGGTCATCGCAGTTGCGATCACGTTCGCGTTTACCGGCTGGGGCGGATTCGTGATAATGTTGGTGGCGACGACCGTCGGCTTGATCCCTGTCATCGTCGGCGGCCGGCGGCTGAATTGCCTCGGCGTGCTGCTGATGCCGATTACCCTGAACATGATCGGCGTCGGCCCGGTCGTGGCGCAATGGTTAGGACTGCTTTGATTGGGAATCGGTGATCTCTATGACAAAGGCGCTCTTCGAGGGCCTGGTGCTCGACGAAGCGGGTAACGCGCTGCCGGTGGCCTATGTGGGCCACGACCCGACCTACGTGCTGGTCGAGGACGGCTTCAAGTATCACGTAGACGCGCGCAAGGTAGACGAGCAGGTGTTGAGCATGTTTCGCGAACAAGTGCAGCAGAACGAAGCGCTGGTGAGCGAAGGGGTGCTGCGCATGCTGGGCAAAGACGACTTGTTCACCAAGGTCGCGGTGGATCGGCAGATTCGCAATCTGGATCAACACTTCGCCCAGTTGTTCGCGGTGGGCATCCCAGAGCAGGCGCGCCAATACCTCGGCATGCTCGGTTTCAGCATTGTCATCAACCGGCACGGCGAAGTGGTGGACTTGAAGATGCCGAGCATGCCGATTGACGAAGCGGGCCTCTAGTGACTCGTTAGGTTGGGTTAGATTGCTCTCCCGGCGCGCGGTAGTGCACCCTATAGCCGCGCAGCGCAGGCTGAAGCCTGCGCCTACCTTCCTGCTCCGGCATGCGGCAGCGGTAGTCCCGCCCTTTAGGGCGCGCCGTGCTGAAGCCTGCGCCTACCCTCCTGCTCCGGCATGCGGCAGCGGTAGCCCCGCCCTTTAGGGCGCGCCGTGCTGAAGCCTGCGCCTACCCTCCTGCTCCGGCATGCGGCAGCGGTAGCCCCGCCCTTTAGGGCGCGCCGTGCTGAAGCCTGCGCCTACCCTCCTGCTCCGGCATGCGGCAGCGATAGCCCCGCCCTTTAGGGTGCGCCGTGCTGAAGCCTGTGCCTACCCTCCTGCTCCGGCATGCGGCAGCGGTAGCCCCGCCCTTTAGGGCGCGCCGTGCTGAAGCCTGTGCCTACCCTCCTGCTCCGGCATGCGGCAGCGGTAGCCCCGCCCTTTAGGGCGCGATGTGCTCAAAGGCGCGAGATGGACAGCCGGCGCAGCCGCGCGCGCTTCTTGGATTGATGCGCCTCCATGCGCTCCAGCACGCCGTTCAGAAAGCGCACGGCCTCGACGATGTACGGCCCTTTGTTCAGCATCACGCACTCTGCCCGGCCGCTCATCACCGCGTCCGACACCTCGGCCCGCGACGGCGAGCCAAACTTGGCCATGCTCTCCAGCACCTGGGTTGCCCAGATCACCGGCACGTGCGCCGCCTCGCACAGCCAGAGGATCTCCTCCTGCACTTCGGCCAACCGCTCGAAGCCGACCTCGACCGCCAGATCGCCGCGCGCCACCATCACGCCGACCGGTGGCAGTTGCATGCCGGCCAGCAATAACTGGGGCAGATTCTCGAATGCGGCGCGTGTCTCGATCTTCAGGATCACGCCCACGTCGCGCACTTTCAGGCGATTCATCTCCTCGCGGAGCGCCCAGACATCCTCCGGGTTGCGCACGAACGACAGGCCGATCATGTCCACGCGCGACGCCATGACGGCGAGGTCGTCCAGGTCTTTCGGGGTGAGCGAAGGGATGTTCAGCTTGACGCCGGGCAGGTTGATGCCTTTCTCCGCGCCTAATTTCGCGCCGGCAGCCGGATTCGTGTGGGTGATCTCCACCAGCATGCGCGCGCCGCCGTTCTCCAACACGCGCCCGCAGATTTTGCCGTCGTCGAACCAAATGTGTTCCCCCGGCTTGATGGCTGCAAACGACTCCCCCAACATGCACGAGATCTGTGCCGGACGCACGACCTCGCCCTGTGGGTTCAACACTGCCGGGCTGCCCGGCGCGTCGTCATTGGTCACGATGAGTTTGTCGCCGGGGCGAAGCAGAATCGGCTCGGCCACTGCGGGGAGTTCGCCAATGCGCCCTTCGGCAACGAAGACCTTCTTGCGCAGCAGGCGCACGACCATGCCGGTCTCGAGGTAAACGGTCTTGTCGCATTCGGCCAGCAACGACGCGCCGTTTTTAGCGACGACCTTCAACTCGCGAGATTTGCCGCGCGTATCGGTCAGCGCAATCACGTCGCCGCGGCGCGCCTGGGGGAGCAGGTCGCCGCTCAGGGGCACGGTAGGTGCGTCTCCCCAAAATGCAGCCGCCTCTCTTTCCGGCGTGAACCACGCGCGCGCCGGCTTCAAGACGCAGCCTCTCAGGTCACGCTCCGGCCTGAGTTTGATCACCCGGGCGGCTGTAGCGAGCAGGCCGGTGCGCAGCTTCGGCCCGGCCAGATCGGCATACACTTTGCACGTCCGGCCCAGCTCGCGCTCGGCGCGACGCAGATTCTCGATCATCTTTAGCCAGGTCTCGGCGTCATCGTGCGCGCAGTTGATGCGCATCACGTCCATGCCGGAGGCGAGCAGGTGGCGGATCAGATCCGGGTTGCCGGCCGCCTCGGTGGGCATGGTGACCATGATGCGCACAGCGCGTTTGCCGGACCCAGGGCCGAATAAGCGGTGGGTGTGCTCCTGGAGCAGCGCGCGGCCCAGCTTGAAATCCACTGCTGCAACAGGCTCGATTTGCGGCTCGCGACCAGCGAGGCGATGCAGCGCGATGAGCACTGCATCCAACGTGTGCAGCGTATGCGCCTCGGAACGGCCAAGCGAGCTGAGGCCGAGTGCAGTGAGCTCGTCCTGCAAGTCGCGCACATCCACCTGGCGCAGCGCGAGGTAATGGAGCAGGTTGCGTGCGCTCTCGCGATACCCCGGCGCAGTCTGATTCACGGCGTCCTGATACTGTTGCTCGAGCGCCAGCGCGCGTTGCCGCAGCTCCATCACCGTCGTGATCAGCCGTTCTGGCGACGGGTTCATCTGAACGGCATTCTAGCCGGCTGTGATAAAAGCGTGTTAAGCCGGCAGCGCCTCATGACCAGGGCGACCCGTGCAAGATGGCTACAAACGTCAGCGCGTCTTCCAAGGCGCGGATCGCGTGCGATTCGTCCGGATTGATCACTAGCATCGCCCCAGGGCCAAGGACATGTTCGATCCCATCGCCGCCGGTAAAGATGCCCTTGCCGCTTAGCACGACGATATAGACCGGCGAACTCGGTGCGCTGTGCTCAGCCACCGTTTGCCCAGGCCGTAACCCAAACAGCAGCACACGCCCCATCTTGTCCACGTGCAAGGGCTCGGCGTGTGGCCGGTGCTGATCGAACTTCACTGATTCAGGGAGATGGAAAACCTTCATCTATTGCCTCCATTGCCAGCGTGCTGCCGCGGCATATCTGCCTGTGCCCGGCGTACCGCATAGATCATGAGTGCCGCATAGAGCAGCAATGCAGCAGCGTTCAATAACCCACCCTGGCGTCGCAGCTCGAATTCCCCGAACAAATCGCCCAACACGCGCACTGCCAGAGAAGCATGCAACAGCACGAGTGGCGCGTAGAACCAAGCCGGCGATGCAACCGAGACGCCCAGGAGCGCCGGTAGGATGATCGGCGCATGGCCGAGGATCATTGCGAAGACAAAGCCCACGAAGATCGCATGCAGCACGGCATCGTATCGCGGCCCACCGAGCACGGCGCCGGACATCAACGCTAGTCCCCCGCCCACCCCTAGCCAGAGGTATCCGCTCAGCAGGCATGCACCGATGAATCGAGGCAACCCGCTCATCCTGACCGTGCGGCGCGCGACATCGTAGCGCAACAGCCACGCTGCCAGTGCAAGCAACCCCAGGCCCAGGATGCGCGTCCCAATGTCGGGCGAAACAATGGTGCAGGCGATGCCGACGCACACACCGATCACCGAGCCGGCAAATGCCTGTTGCGACAGCGCGGACAGCTTTTGCACGCGCCCCAGCTCCAGCCGTTCGCCCGCGATCGTCAGGACCAGAAAGCCGATCCACCAGGGCGCGATGCGGTAGAGCGGCCATCCGCTCAGCCAAAGCGCGTTGCCTATCAACAGCAGCGCTGCGCCCGATGCCATGACCCGCGCAAACGTCGCCGGCTGCAGGCGAACCATCGCGAGATGAACGCCAAGGAGGACGCCGCTGCTCACGCTGAAGACCAGCGCACCAAGCACATCGGGCAGCCCACCGATCACGCCGGCAACGCCTATCGCCGACAACAGTGGGGCGATGAAGGGCCATTCCCCGCAGCGATGCTGTAGCGCGACCGCGCGTTCCAAGCCAATCACCGTCATCAACGCACCGCACACCATCAGCGGGCCATGCGCTGCTCCAAGGTAGATGGAAAAGACCGGCAGGGGCCAACCGATGCGCACTAAACCGCCCCACGCCGCGACCATAGCTGCAACGACTGCAAGCGCTGCAATCACGATGCGCGCCAGGCGCAACCTACTTGGCGCAGTGGCTGCCTCGCCAGAGGTCAGCACAGCGGCTAGCTTTTGTCTCAGCATCGCGTCTCACTCCTTGACCGTCATCGTCAGCGGTTCGATCACCGGCCGCACCCGCGGCCACACATTGGCGACGAAGGCAGCGATGGCAATCAGCCATAACACGCCGGCCAGCGCCGGCATCCATCGCAGCGCTGGCACATCGCCCCCGCCAAGCCAGACCAGCGGCGCATGCAACGCCATGAGCGCTACGCCGGCGTTCAGCGCCACGCAGCACAACCACGCCAGCCGGAGATCGCCACGGTCGCCGCTGCCGGTGACGACACCCGGATGAACGAGCCGCGGCATGATCCAGACGGCGACGCCAGCGCTGAACTGCACCAGCCAGCCGACCAGCAAGACGAAGATGTGGCTGGTGCGCAGCGTCCATATGCCGGCGTGGAAAGACAGCCCCTTGTTGGCGAGCGTTAATCCGCCGAGTGTGAAGCCCACGCCCCACCACAACAGCGCCATGCGCACCATGACAACTGATACGTGCGGCATCAATGCCCCTCCTCGTTGTGATGAACGAGACTGCGGCTCCGGCGTGATGCGCCGGCGCACCCTCGGCCACAACGCGATAACCAGCAACCACACTGCGATCACCTGAAAAACGGCGGAGATCACCAGCGCGATGCCAAGCGCTCGACCGGGCTGCCATGCGTTCAACGGCTCGGCGATCACCCGTAAGATGAGGCCGGCGTTGAGCGCTGCGTAGGCGCCCCAGCCCAGCCTTTCATCGCCACGTGGCTTCTCGCGCGAATACGGCGGCAGCATCCACAACGCCACGCCACCGATCAACTGCGTGGCCCAACCGACCATGAGCAAGTGATAGAAGACTGGCTGCAACGCGCTCAGCCGCCCATTCTGTGCAGTGCTCTGATTGATCAACACGAGCGCAGCGACGACGAACGCCAGGACGAGGTAGATCAGCGCCGTGCGAATGTAGAACCGAGCTTGAGGATACATCGCTGCCAGGGTCAGGTCATATCGCGGTCAGGCCGCTTTGAGCAATCCAACTGTTCAAGGGCTTCGTTGAAAACGATCAGGAACGGCCGGCCGATTGCCCCTTCCGGACAAAACGTCTCGCACACGTCGCAATAGACGCATGCCTCCGGCCGGACGATCACTGCTTTGTCGTTTACCACTTGCACCGCCTGCGTGGGACAGAGTGCTTCGCAGTTGCCGCAGCCGGTGCACCGCTGCTCGTCTATGCGCGGGATCACGCGCTGCATCCAGTGAGTCGAAACTGCTTGCATGGCGCATAAGACCATACGCGGTTCGCCGGGTGAGCGCCATGACCTTTGTCACATATCGGGCGCCACCGATAGAATGCTTTGCATGACCGCACACGCGACTGAAGCGCTGCCTGCGCTGCGACGGATAGCCGCCCGCGCCAGCCTGCCCGACCACGTGGTGGACGCGTTGGCGGCGATCGCCGTGATCCGCGAGGTCGCAGCAGGTACCATCATCCAGGTCGAAGGTGACGAAGCCGAGGCGATGTACGTGGTGCTGAGCGGCCGCGTCAAGATCATCCGCACGGCATCGAACGGGCGCGAGCAGGTGCTGCACGTCGCCGGCCCAGGCGATTACATCAACCTCGTGCCGGTGCTCGACGGCGGGCCGAACCCGGCCACCGTACAAGCGCTGACCGACGCTGTGTTGGCTGCGGTGCCCTGCGAGCCGCTGCGTCAGCTCATGATGCGCAAGCCGGAATTCACGATGGCGCTGCTGAAGGACCTGGCTCGGCGGCAGCGTCACCTGGTGGCGCTGGTGGATGAGCTAGCGTTGCACTGTGTGCAAGGCCGACTGGCCCGCCTGCTGCTTTCTCGCGCCGAGGCTGCCGAACGCGGCGAAGCCGTGCCGCCGCTCACGCAGGCCGAGATGGCCAGCCAGATCGGCACGGTGCGCGAGATGGTCAGCCGCACGCTTCGCAACTTCGAGGAACTCGGCCTGATCGCCGTCGAGCGCGGCGTCATCGTGATCAAAGATCGCGCGGGATTGGAGGAGAAGGCGGAGGAGTAGTAACCGTCACCCACTGCGTTTGTTTTGGATCGCCCGCTCGTAGGCGCGCACATATTGCTCAGCGCTGCGCTCCCACGAGAAATCCTGCGCCATTGCGGCGCGGATCATCTTCTGCATGTGCTGCGGCCGGTCATAGTAGGTGCTGACGGCCCAGCCGACGGTGTAGTAGATGGCATGCGCGCTCGGCTCGTAGAACTTGAAGCCGGTGCCGTCGCCGGTCGCTTCGTCATATTGCTGCACGGTGTCGTCCAGGCCGCCGGTGGCGCGCACGATCGGCAGCGTGCCGTAGCGCAGTGAATACATCTGGTTGAGCCCACATGGTTCGAACAGCGACGGCATGAGGAAGAAGTCCGATCCTGCTTCGATCCAGTGCGCCAGCTCATCGTTGTAGCCGATGTAGCCGCCGATGCGGCCGGGGTAGCGCGCCGGCAGCTCACCGAAGTAATGCTCCAGCGCCTTCTCGCCGCTGCCGAGGATGGCGAATTGGGCGCGCATGTTCGTCACGATGCCCTCGATGCACTGCGCCAGCAGGTGCAGCCCCTTTTGCTCCACCAACCGGCTGACCACGCCGATCACCGGGGTATCGGGCGAGACCGTGAGATCCATCCGGCGTTGCAGCGCGCGCTTGCAGATCGCCTTGCCGCTCAAGTCATCGCGCGAATAACGCGCCGGGATCATCTTGTCGTTCTCCGGACTCCACTGTGTGTAATCGCAGCCGTTCAAGATACCGATGTAGTTCTCGCCCTTGGCGTTGAGATACGGCGCCATGCCGTAGCCCAGCTCCGGCGTGCGCGTCTCGCGGGCGTAGTTCGGGCTGACCGTGTTGACCATGTCAGCGTAGACGATACCGCCCTTGAGGAAGTTGATCGCGCCGTGATCCTCGAACTTGTCCGCCGTGAAGTTGCTCCACTGCAAGCCGAGGTAATCCATGTGATGCGCGGGGTAACGGCCCTGGTAGGCGATGTTGTGAATGGTGAGCAGGCTGGCCGCGCTGCCGAGGAGCGGATCGTTCCAGTGCCAGATCTTCAAGTAGGCCGGCGCGAGCGCGGTGTGCCAGTCATGCGCGTGCACCACATCGGGCTTGAAGCCGATGTCCTTGCACAGTTGCAGGCCGGCGCGCGTGAGAAAACCGAACCGGCGCGGGTTGTCCGGGTAATCGTTGAAGTTCGCGTCGTGATACAAGCCCCAGCGGTCAAAGTATTTCTGGCTCTCGATGAAATACACCGGCGTGCCGCCGTTCGACGTCGTATGCACGGCGCACCACTCCTGGGTGTTGCCCATCCACACACCCATCGGCCCATGAAACCAGCGCAGCCCGTAGCGGTCGCCGTTGATGGAGGCGTAGCGCGGCATCACGACGATGGTCTGATGACCCATCGCGCGCAGGTGTTGCGGCAGCGCGCCGACCACGTCGGCCAACCCGCCGGTCTTGGCGTAGGGCGCACACTCGGCAGCGATGAAGAGGATGTTCATGTGCAACCGTCAGCTAGCGTCTTGCGTCTCACGTCTTGCATCTTGCGTCGCGGCATCCATTCCTGCCAGCCTTTCCATCAGCCGGATCAGGATCGCGTCGTCCAGGTGCGACCAACCCTGCGCCGCGGCGAGGTGGTAGAGCTGCTGGGTCAGGCCGCCCAGCACCAGCGGATGCCGGGCAGCGTTCGCCTCGCTCATCACGATGCCGATGTCCTTGACCAGGATGCTGAGCGCGCTCTTCGGCGGCTCGAACGCGCGGGCAATCATGCGCGCGCCGCGGTTTTGGAACATCCAACTGTTGCCGGCGCTGTTGCCGATCACCTCGAAGACCAGCGCCGCGTCCAATCCAAGCTTGTGGGCGAAGACCAGCGCCTCAGCGGCCGCGGCGTTGTGGATGCACACCAGCAACTGGTTGATCATTTTCATGGCCTGGCCGTCGCCGGGGCGTTCGCCGATGTGATAGATGTGTTTACCCATCGCGCGTAGCACGGGCAAATGCGCCTCCAGCACGTCCGCCGGCGCGCCGACCATGATGCTGAGCGTGGCCTGTTGCGCGCCGATCTCGCCGCCGCTCACCGGCGCGTCTATGTAGCGCAGGCCACGCTCGGCCAGCCGCGCTGCGATCTCGATCACTGCCGCGCGGCTCATCGTGCTCATGCCGATCACCGTCGCGCCGGGCGCGAGCGCCGCCGCGGCTTTCCCCGTCTCGAAGAGCACCTCGCGCGTCTGGGCGTCGTTCACCACCATCGAGATCAGCACGCCGGCGCCGCGCGCGGCATCCGCCGGACTGGCCGCCGGCGTGACCCCGGCGGCGGCGACGGCCTCCATCGCAGCAGGGTTGACGTCGAAGCCGCGCACCGGGAAGCCGGCGCGCGCCAGGTTGATCGCCATCGGCCGGCCCATCACGCCCAGGCCGATGAAGGCGATGTGCGGTTGAGAGGGATCAAGCTGCATTCGCTAGAGGAGGTCGAGTTGTAGTTTGATCGCTTGTTCGACCAGCTGCATGTCCGACTTCGATAGCTTGCCTATCCGATCGCCCACGCGCTGTTTGCTGACCGGGGTGATCTGATTCGCCAGCGCCTTATGCTGGACGCCGTTGAGCATCATGTAGCCTCGCTGGGATAAAGACGTTCTACATTGCTCGTCAACGGCACGACTTGAAGCCGATTCAGGAAGCGATTTGCAATGTCATTGCTCACGATAACCGCTGGGCGACGTTTGCGAATTTCTCCTCCTACGGACGGCTCGAAGTTCACTCACCAGACCTCACCGCGTTTCATGCGCGATGTCCCCAACCGTGGCCTCACTCCATTCGAGCGCCTCGGCCTCGTGTGCCTCATCTTCGGCCATAGCGCGGTAGCCGGCTTCCAGATCGGTCTGAAGCACATGTGGACGAACGAGCGCCTCGATGAATTGACTGATGTTGCGCCGTCCGACGACTTTGTACAAGCCTTCGTACACGCGCTCATCAATCGTGATCGTGAGCTTTTTCTGCATGACTGGTCATCTCCGTCTCTTTACACGTGGATTATACGTGCAGCGATATGTTACTCTGCGAAAGGGGTGCATTTTTTGTTGGGGGTGAGAGAATAAGCATATGAATCGAGCAGAAGTGAAAGCACAGGTCATGGCGAAGGTGGAGGTGGCGCTGGATGCCGCTCTGGACGAACAGGAAAGGCAAGGTAAGTTGGACCTTACGCAACTGGAAGACCTGCTCCTGACCCTTAGCGACCAAATCGGACGGGAGATGCTTCAGGTGCTCATCGAAAGTCAAGATGCGTTTACCGCCCCCAGCAGCAAGGTGAACGGGGATCGCTTGGCCTACAAGGGTAAAAAGCGTCCTTGACCACCCGCCTGGGTGAGGTGAGCTACCGACGAAGCTACTTCTACGATGCCGCCGCTGGGCACAGGGAATTCCCCCTCGACCGACGACTCCAGGTGGCCGATGACGGCTTAAGCGACGGTGTGCGACACCAGCTCGTGAAGTTGTGCGCGCGCTTGCCGTTCGAGGTTGCCTGTGAGGTCTTGGAGGAGCTGGCCGGAATCAGGGTGAGCCCGAGCAAAGCATGGCACGAGACGCAAGCGGCCGGACGGCGGGCGCGTCCGGCGCTGCAGCTGCGCGCGACACATCAAGCGCCGGTGGAGGCCCAAGACACGGTCGTGATCGGCATGGATGGGTGGATGGCACATGTGCGCCGGCAGGGATAGTAAGGAAGTCAAACTCGGGAGCGTGTCGCGGGTGGTCGCCGGGAAGCAGCGGGATGCATCTTATGTGGCTCACCTGGGCGGGCCGGAAGGCTTCGGCGTGAAGCGATCGGCGGAGGCGCACGCGCGTCACTGGGCGGTGGCCGCGCCAGCGGCTGTGATCGGGGATGGCGCGGCGTGGATTTGGCATCTGGCGGAGAGCGACTTCCCTGATGCCGCGCATATCGTGGACTGGTATCACGCCCGACAACACCTGTGCGCTGCCGGGCAGCAAGGATTCACGCAGCCTGACCAGGCGCAGACGTGGATCGAGACGCAAACACAAGCCTTGTAGGAAGGACGCGTCGGCGCGGTGGCCGACCAAATCCAGGCGCTTGCCGCGCGCGCATTGGGTGAAGTGGCCGCGGCCTTAAAGCAAGAAGCCGGTTACTTTGAGACCAACTATGAGCGCATGCAATACGCCGACTTCCGGCGGGCCGGGCTACCGATTGGCAGTGGGGTCGTGGAATCCGCAGCAAAACAGTTCAAACAGCGGATTGGCGGCGCGGGCATGAGCTGGTCGGCGGAGGGGTTGCACAATCTATTGCCTTTGCGTGCTGCCTTGATGTCGGGCACGTTCGATACCTTTTGGCGTTCGCTCTATCCCCCATAGAAAAATGCACCCACCTGTGACCCATCGGCATCGTTCCATGTAACTCACGTTACGCAGTCGCGAACTGACTGCGCGACCATAGAATGGCGACATGGCACAAGACTTGCTTGACCTGTATAGCGATTATCTGTTGTGCACGTTTGGACAGGCCACGGCAACCGGGTTGGGTCAAGTGGTCGAAGGGAGCGTCAGCCATGACCAAATCACCCGCTGGCTGAGCGGCCAACAGCGCGGCGGGGCGGCGTTGTGGCAGGTGACGAAGCGATTTGTGCGGCAGATTCAAAGTGAGGATGGGGTGCTGATCGTGGACGACACGATCAGCGAGAAACCCTACAGCGACGAGAACGACATCGTGTGCTGGCACTATGATCACACCAGCGGCGAGGTGCTCAAAGGCATCAACCTGATGACGGCGCTGTATCACGTGCCCAGTCGGGGGCTGTCGTTGCCAGTGGAGTTTCGCTTGATCGCCAAGACCGAGCAGTATGTGGACAAGAAGAGTGGCAAGACCAAGCGCCGAAGTCCGATCACCAAGAATGAGTATTACCGCATGATGCTGCAACAAGCGGTGATCAACCAGATTCCCTTCAAATACGTGCTCAACGATGTGTGGTTTGCCGCGGCCGACAACATGAATTTCGTCAAACACAAGCTGAAGAAGGAGTTTGTCATGCCGCTCAAGGCCAATCGCAAGGTGGCGCTCAGCGCGGACGACAAGCGGCACGGCATCTACGTGCGTGTGGATGAAGTCGTGATCGAACCAAACACGGTGCGGCCAGTGTATCTGGAAGATGTGAGCTTCCCGCTGCTTTTGGCCAAGCAAGTCTTTACAAACAAAGATGGCTCTACCGGCGTATTGTTTCTGGTCACCAGCGACACCACGCTCACCTACGATGGGATCACCTCGCTCTATCAAAAACGATGGACGATCGAACCCTTCCACAAGTCGCTCAAGCAGAATGCCGCGCTCGAACGCTCGCCTGCCCACACGGTCACGACGCAGACCAATCACATCTTTGCCAGTTTGTGTGCGTTCATCAAGCTCGAGATGCTCAAGCGTAAATCCAAGTCGAATCATTTTGCCTTGAAATCGCATTTGTATCTGCACGCCGTTCAATCAGCTTTTGACGCCCTGCGCCAGCTGCAGCCCGTCACACTGGCTGCGTAACGTGAGCATGTAAAATATCGGTCCGCTGCCGGCGAGCAGCGCAACGAGATGATTTCGACCCTCCTGGCGCGGTCCGCGGGAGGGTTGATTTTGCAGGTGAATCATGGCAACGACGTCCGATCTTCGCAGAGGCATGCTCATCCGCTACAACGGCGACGTGTGGCGCGTCCTGGAGTATCAGCACATCGCGCCCGGTAACTGGCGCGCCATGGTGCGCATGAAGCTAAAGAACATCAACAACGGCAAAGTGATCGAAGACCGGGTGCGCGCAGGCAGCGACATTGACATCGTGCAATCCGAAATTCGTCCGGTGCAGTTCCTCTACAAGGACGGCAACACGTATCACTTCATGGACGCCGAGACCTTCGACCAGATCGCATTGGACGAAGACATGGTCGGCGACGCGGCGCAGTTCATGCGTGAGAACGACACGGTGAACCTGCTCGTGCTCGATGGCGCGCACATCGCGGGCGTGGAGTTGCCCACCTTCGTCACGCTCAAGGTCGTGCAAGCTGATGTGGCCGTGCGCGGCGACACGGCGACCAACGTGCTAAAGAACGTGACGCTGGAGACCGGCGCGGTGATCCAGGCGCCCAGCTTCGTCAAAGAAGGCGATTCGTTGAAGATAGACACGCGCACCGGCGAGTATATCGAGCGGGTTAAGGAGTAACTCGGGAGCCCGCTCGCCTGAAATAACCCGGCTTCTTCTTACCACCGCTGTGTAATCCCCTCCGCCGTCCGGTAGGCCAGCGCCATGATCGTGAGGAAGGGGTTGAAGCCGCCGTTCGTCACGTGGACGGAGCCGTCGGCGATATAGAGATTGTCCGTCCCGTGCACGCGGCAATGTGGATCCACGACCGAGGTGCGCGGGTCGTCACCCATCCGGCATGTGCCGGCTTGATGCTGCCCGCCCGACAAGAAAGGTGCTTGCGGTGGCTCGCCCCATATCTCGACTGCGCCGGACGCCTTTAGCCACTCGACTGCCTTTGCGTGCAGGAATTGCGCAGTGCGGATGGATTCCGGATGCGTCGCGCCCGAGAGTCGCGCCACCGGAATCCCCCAGCGGTCTTTCACGCTAGGATCGAGCGTCACGCGCGCATTCGGGCTGGGGATGTCCTGGATCGGCCCCTTGATCTCGCTGCAGCGACGATAGTGATCGCGCATCCAGTGCTTGGCCGTCAATCCCCAACGCGGCGCGCCGGGTGGTAGGTAGCGCTTCCAGAAAATCGCCGGCAACACGATGAAGTCATCGGCGAGCATGCCGCCACCGATGATGCCGTCGTTATCGTGGCTCCAGCGCGTCGTCGCCGTGGTCACGCCCGGCCCTAGGCCGTCGTAGACCTCCTCCTCGAACAGCCCGACGGCGCCGACGTAGACGTGACCTTGCAAGTTACGGCCGATGTTGTCGTTCGTGAAGCCGGAGTGCAGCAACAGGCGCGCCGTCTCCACGGCACCGGCGGCCAGCACGACTACTTCCGCTTCGGCGACCCTGCGCCGGTCGCCGGCGTCGAAGTAGCTCACGCCGACGGCGTGGCCGTCGTGCATCAGCACGCGCTCCACCATTGCGTTCGTGATCAGGTCGCACCTACCGGAGGCGATGGCGCGGGTGATGAAGGTATTGTGCGCGCCGTTCTTGGCGTCCACAGGGCAGACGAAGCCGACACAGTGCTGACAGCGGATGCAGGCCGGTCGGCCATCGAAAGGCACGCTGTTGATCGCCAACGGCACCGGCAGGGTGGGCCAGCCCAGTGCTGCTGCGCCGCGCCGGTGAATCGTACCGGGCCGGGTGAGCGGCTGTGGCGGCATTGGATAGTCGCGCCGGTAGGGCGGCAGATGGGTCATCGCGCCGGCATCGCCGCAAACGCCCAGTGCATGCTCGACGGCTTCGTAGTACGGCGCGAGATCGTCGTAGCCGATCGGCCAGTCGGCCAGCGATGAGCCCGCGGGCACGCTGTAGGTCGTCGCCATCTTGAAGTCTTTGGGGTGGAAGCGCCACGCCTGCCCGCCATAGACCGGCGTACCGCCACCCACCGCCGCAGCATTGGCCTGATAACCATCCTGCCAGGGCAGGACGACGCGCGTCTGACCGTTTGGCGCCTCGACCACGCGCGGGTGGTCGGCACCGGGGCCGGCGTTGTGACCGTAGAGCGACATGCGCTGGTTGCGCAGGGGGTCGCGGCCGGTCTCTGCGAAGGTCAGCCAGCGTCCGCGTTCGAGCAGCAACACGCGCTTGCCGGCTGCAGTCAACACCTGCGCGGCCACACCGCCACCCGCGCCTGCGCCGACGATGACGACATCGTATCGTTTTGGATTGCTCATCCGCGCACCTCGAAGCCGACCAGCGTCATGCCCGCCTCGCTGCTCCAGAACTGTTCGTGCACATGTTCTGCGAAGAGGCGAAAGAAAGCCGAGGACTGGAACGTGCCGAGCAGCGCGTCTTGGCGCTCGGCGTCCAGTTCGGCGAAGGACGCGCCGAAGGCCACCTGCGCTTCGAGGTCGAGCTGTGTAAGAAAAGCAGCGTAGTCGCGCTGCAGCGCTGCCAGGTCACCTTCGAGCATGGCAAGCAGCCGCGTCGCCGCGCCCGATGCCACTGCGCCGGGCGATTCGTCGTCGGGTGGGATGATGCGATCCGCCGCTGCGTTCAAGGTTGCGATCTGCTGAGGCGTCAATGACATGCAGTCAATTGTAGGGGCAGCCCGATGGCGTTGCCGGGTGCATTCGCCAACGAGCACAGGCTTAGCAGACCCGCCCCGGCGTAAACGCCTGGGCTGAAAGGGGCGGGATGCGCGGCTTGTCCGTATGCTCAGCGCTGGGATTGATCCCAGCGCGAATGAGGCGAATACCGCTGCGCGCCGGTCCGCGCTCCCCCATTTTGAAATGTACCTGCGTTGCCCGGCGTGGGTGATGCACAGGCGAACGCGCCGGGCCGTGCTTAGTGCTTAGTGCGCGCTCGCTTTCAACACGCGCGCCGGCGTCAATGGCCGCACCTGATACAACCGGTTGGCTGCCGGCACGATTACGCTCTCAAAGCGATCGAGCGTCACACTGGCGTCCCTGCTTTCGACGATGACGCGGCCGGCGATCACTGTGAGCGCGTGGAAGCTCTGCAGGTCTGTGTCGAGCGCGAGCGTCTCGGACCGGGACGCGAGCAGGTCGAGCGTGAAATAGGAGCAAGCGACGAGTTGTTGCGCGTCGGTGTCCAGCATTGGCCGCAGATGACGCACCTGGCCGGTGGCGCCGGGGTCGGTCACCACTAACGATTGCTCGATGTGCAGCGCACGACCGGCGCTGGCCGGCCGGTTCCAGTCCCACACCCGGTAGGTAATGTCGGACGTCTGCTGCACTTCGTAGATCAGCAGGCCGGGGCCTAGCGCATGCAGGGTGCCGGCGGGCATGAAGACCGTGTCGCCGGCGCGCACCGTCTGGTGCTGAACGAGTTCGAGCACGCTGCCGTCGCGGATGGCCCGCCGGAGCGCGTCGGGGTTGACGCCCGGCTTCACGCCGGCGATCAACTGCGCACCCGGCGTGGCCTCCAGCACATACCAGGCTTCGGTCTTGCCGAAGTGCCCCGGCCCTTCCAGCGCGACGGCCTGCGCGTCGTCCGGGTGCACCTGAATCGAGAGCCAGTCGTTGCAGTCGAGCAGTTTGATGAGCAGAGGGAAGCGCGCGCCGGTGTGGGCAACGACGGATTCGCCGAGCAGCGCTGCGCCAAGTTCGCGGGCCAACTCGGCCGGCGTCCGGCCGGCGTAACGGCCTGCAGCGATCCGGTTGTGCTCATACACGATCCACGCTTCGCCGACGGGTTGATCGGCGTCGGGCTTCAGCCGCCGGCCGCCCCACACGCGATGGTGATACTCGGGGAGGAGTCGAAGGAGTTCGGCCATGGTTCATCGCCAGCTTATCACGAGCGCGCCCCATGGCGCAATTGCCAGCGCGTCGAGCGGTCGTGAATCGCCCAGCAGGAACTCGACGCGCTCGCCGATGGGCGCCGGCGACTCTGTGAGGTCGAGCGCAGCCGTGTGCGCCTGGCCGCTGAAGTTGAAGATCATCGCGATCACTTCGTCGTCGGCCCGGCGCCAGATGCCCATGCAAGTCGGGCAGCCGGTCACTGCGTCCATCATGCGAAAGTCTGTGCTGCGCAAAGCTGCGCGCGCGTTGCGCAGTCGGATCAGAGCGCGATAGTAGTTCAACAGCGAGTCGGGATCGCCATCCTGCTCTTCGACCGAGATGCCGTCGTTGGGCCGGTTGTTGCGGTTGGCCGGCTTGAACCAGGTCGTCATGCCGGGGCCGGTTTCGCCGGCATACCAGTCCATCGGCTCGCGGCGAAATTCATCGTAGATCGGTCCTGGGCCCTTCACGCCGCGCATGCCGATCTCCTCGCCGTAGTAGATGATCGGGATGCCGGGCGTGAGGATGGAGGCAGCGGCAGCCAGACGCATACGCGCCGGGTCGCCTTCGACGGATGAGGCAACGCGGTTGGTGTCGTGGTTGGATGGGAAGCGCACGATCTGCGCGCCGCGCGGATACAGGTTGAGCATGGCGCGATAGGCCTGCTGCAGCAGCAACGGATCCACCATGCCGTTGAGCACGCCTTTGCCCACGGCGTTCTCGCCGCCCGACAGGCGGAGGTACCAGGGGAAGTCGAACAGCGCATCGAACCCCTCATCGAAGTAGCGCTGCAATGTAGATGGCTCGCCGTCCCATACTTCACCGAGCAGCACCGCATCGGGGTTCTTCGCCTTCACCGCTCTGCGCAAATCCTCCCAAAACCAGCGCTCGACGCCGCGCGCGTAGTCGGCGCGCAGGCCGTCCACGCCCAAATCGAGCCAAAACTCCGCTGCGTCAATCAGATAAGCGTTCACCTCGCGGTTGCTGTGGTTCCACTCCGGCAGGTCGGCGATGCCGAAGAATGAACTATATGAAAGGTTGTTCGCATCTTTGAACAGAAACCATTTGGTGTAGGGCGACTGCGGGTTACCGTAAGCATCCCGGAAGAACGGATGTCCCTTCGAGGTGTGATTGGCGACGAAGTCCACGATCAGGCGCATGTCGCGGCGCTTGATTTCTTCCACCAGCGCCTTGAAGTCGTCGAGCGTGCCGAATTGGGGATTGACCGCCTTGTAGTCGGCGACGTCGTAGCCATGATAGGTGAGCGATGGATAGTGCGGGTTCATCCAGATCGTATTGACGCCGAGCGACTGGATATAGTCGAGCTTCTGCTGCAATCCCCGTAGATCGCCGACGCCGTCGCCGTCGGAATCGTAGAAGCTGCGCAGGAAGACCTGATACAACGTGGCGTCGTTGAACCAGGCCGGCGACGCGATGACCGGCCGGCGATCCGGCGTGGGCGTCGGCCGGGTCGGCCGCGGCGTTGGAGTGGGCGCATCGGTGGGTTGGGGGTAGGGCGCGGAGGTGGGTGCAGGTGGGGAGGTCGCCTCTAACGTCGGCGCCGTCGGTGGCGTTGCCGGGGAAGCGGGCGGCGCCGGGCAGGCGCACAGGGCGACTGCGCAGATGGCAAAGGCGATCCAGATTCGTCCCCAGGGTCTCATGTCATGCTCTCCTCAATCCAAAGATAGCCGGTCGCAACCCACCCAAGTTTACGCGGAACGTCGAATCGAGCCGCCACAGCGATGGCGTTTGCGCGAGCGCACGTTCCATCAGCCGCATCTCCGCCGTGATGAAGGCGCAGCGCGCTCCAGGCTTCGCCACGCGCGCGGCCTCGCGCAGCAGGGCCGGATAGAGCGCAAGGTTATCATCGTGCGACCCGACGCGATGGCCGAACGGAAGATCGGCGGTGACGACATCCACACTCGCGTCCGGCAAGGGCAAGCAGCGCATGTCCCAGTCGTACAACTCGAAGGTGCCGCGCCCACTTCTCAAATAAGCCGCGATGTTCTCTTGCGCGCAGGCGAGGGCTTGCCGCTCGGTATCGCAGCCGATCAACCGGCGCGCCGGGCCGGCCAGCGCACGCTCGATCAGCAACGTCCCCGAGCCGCATCCTAGGTTGAGGTACACGTCGTCCGGCGCGGGTTGGGTCAACCGCACCATCGCATGAGCGACGGTCGCTTGCAGCGAGCCGGCAACGTTGCAGACGCGCCACGCGCGCGTGGCAAGCGGCTTGGGTGAGAGGCGCACCAGCACGTCCCAGCCGGTCGTTTGCCTGCTCCCGATTTCCGACTCCCGATTAACCTCGGAAGTCGGAAGGCGGGGTGTGAAGTCCGGAGCCGGCCGGACGCGGATCAGCAGGTCGCCTTCTTCATTCGCTTCACGCAGGCCGGTGTGCTGTGCGATCGCCGACTTCAGGCGGGTCATCACCGCCGAGCCGGCACCGGCTGCGCCGAGCATGAAGGTGCGATACGCGCCTCGCGGCATCAGGCCGAGCGCAGCGTCAATCTGCGTAAACAGCGCACGCAGGTGTTGATCGCCCAACAGCGCCTTCGGCCTGGGCACCTCGTAGCGCCGGAGCAGATAAACCGCCAGGACTGTTTTGAGATCGTGCAACGGGCGAAGCGTGTGCGCGGAGAATCGGATCACGCCGGCCCGTATCGCGCGCACATCATGCATGCCGAGCGCTGCGATCTCATCACATGCGAATGGCTCCAGGCCGGCGATGACATCGGCCTCACAACAATGCGCCTCCACAGCGTCACTGTATCATGCTGCGACCGACTTCCGGCGTTTCGTTGTGGATCTGCGCGGCGTGCGCTTTGGCGCGCCTCGCCCCAAAGCCTTCTCTGTCGGGACGACGCGCACCGGCAGGCCGGCGTAGAACTGGCGCAGCGTTGGCAGATAGTTACTGATCTCGTAGCCGTCCCAGCGATCGCGATCGCTCACCTGGAAGATCGCCCCACCGATGATCGGCGATGGATACGACTTGCCGTCCACCACCAGCGGCGCACTTTGCAGCCGGATGTATTTGTCGCACCAGTCGCGGAATTTCTCCTGGCTGTAGGCATGCGCTTTGAAGCCACCGACGCCACCTTGATCGAGGCCACATTCAGAGCAGTAGATGGCGCGCACCTTGGGGTCGAAGCCACATCGCGTGAACAAGAATTCCCAGCGCCGCTCGAACCACTTCCACTCGTTAGGCTGATCAATGTGTTGTGGGTTGGGCGAGTAGAGGTGCATGTCGAAGGCGATTAGGCCGCTGTTGTAGGCCGGCGCGTAGAGTTCACGGATGATCTGGCACGTCTCCGGATTGGTGAAGTCGGGGCAACCCATGGAGAAGGTGCCGGCGGCGTAGGTCGCGCCGCTGCCCTGCTTGATGCGCCGTGCCACTTCCAGGTCGAGCTGAGCGCGCCGGCGCAGGTCGTTGCCATCTTGGCCGAGCTGATCGGCTTCGTTCAGGCCGATGTAAATCAGGTTCTTGTCGGTCGCGCCCTCCAGGCCGTTGATGATCTGCTCGACGCTGGGCACCACGCCATGTTCGAAGAACCGGCGCACCATGACCACGGCGTCGGGATGAGCGCGCTTGAGCTGGCTGGCGCCGGCAAAGTTGTTCATGCACAGGAAGAACTTGCAGCCTCGCCGGGCTTCCTCGAACGCCACTTCGCTGTTGGTCATGGCGTGGATGCCGAGTTTGAACGTGGTGCGCGGCGGCCGGCTGATGTCGCCGGTGTCGGGCGGCGGTTCGCTCTCGAACTCCAGCCAGGTTGTGGATACGAAGACGCCGACGGGTTGATCGCTCTCGTTCGGGCCGAATCGCAGGTTGGTACCACTGACCTGCAGTGGAACGGCTGCCCAGCCATCTCGCACCGATAGCACGTCCACGACGGTGCCCTTCTTCAGCATCCCAAGCACCATGCCTTCCAGGCTGGGTTTCAGACGCACGTTCAAAAGATCGGCGATGACGGTCGCTTTCATAGTTTCCTCCCTAGGTTGCCCCCTCTCCTACTATGAACGCAAAAGGGAAAGACAAACTCCCGACGCTCGATGGAGGCATCGGGAGTGTAGCGCGTGCGACTCAAGCGGGCAACGGGACTCGAACCCGTGGTCTTCTGCTTGGAAGGCAGACGCTGTACCACCTCAGCTATGCCCGCATGGCGAAGATTATACCGCCTGAGGGCTTCTTGAAGCTATTTGGGGGGCGCATTTCAGAAAGGGGGAGCAGGGCAGGACGACGAACAACGGGGTGGGCCGAGGGTACTGCCCCGGCCCACGGAAGTTGCCGCTTTATGGAGCTCGCCCCAAAAAGAAAGCACTCGTCACTTGCTCGTGAGCCAACGGAGCCGCGATGCGCCTGACGCTACGGCGTCAACGTCAGCTTCTCTCGCCCGCTGCGTTCCACGGCCTCGCGCGTCCAGAGGAGTGGCCTGCTCTCGCCTTTTAGCCACAGCGGGATCATGTCGTCGTAGTGCAGGTGATAGGCATGGCCACTCTGACCGGTGGTGTGAATGCCGAGTGATTGATCCCAGTCGCCCACGTCGTAAACGGCCCGCCAGGACGGCCCTGATCGCACGGCGAATGTTTCTGGTTCTCCGCTTATCGCGTTGACGAGTCCCATGCTGCCCGGCGCCGGAAAGGGCCCGCGGTTGAAGATGCGCTCGATGAGCGCGATGCCACTCCTGCCGAGCGTCTGGTTGGCGAATGTGAGGGTGTGCAGATTTCCCCAGCGCCATTGCGCGCGATCTCGTCCGAGCCGCTCTTCTAAAAACCGGACGGCGCGTTCGAGCGCCCGCGCGATGATTTGCTCGCGCGTCTCGCGCTCGGTCGTGGCTACGTCATCCCACCACACCGCATCGGCGTCGGCCAGGATGTTGCGCAAGGCGATTTGGGCATGCGTGCCGTTGGCGAGCACGTCGCCGGCGAGTGCTTCGCCGACTTCGTCGGCGAACACGGCGCGCGACAGCTCACGCCAAAACACCTCGAAGACGGCGCAGCCGGCGGACTCGGCGTTGCACGTTCGATCCCATCCCCGCATCGCGGATAGCGCCGCCGACGCTCCTGCGTCTAGCTCGAGCGTTACGCCCTCGAGCGATGACAACACCTCGTCGGCAAAGAGCGAATACGCGTCGAAGTGCATCGCGCGCATATCCTCGACGCTCAGCTTGTCTTTCGCCAGGATCATCTGCGCGATGCGCTTGGCGCGGTAGCCGTGATCCCAGTCAGTCGTGATCAGATATGGATAGCGCCGCGCATCCACGATGGCGTTGTTCGCCGTGACGATATAACCCTCCGGCGGGTTGAATGCGGACGGTAGCTCGTCAAAGGGAATGCTGCCGATCCATTCGTGCTCGCCGGTCCATCCCGGCACAGGGGCGCGGCCATCGCCGTTCTTGCGGATGGGGATGTTCCCGGGCAGTTGGTAGCCAATGTTGCCGTCCACGTCGGCATACACGAAGTTCTGCGCCGGTGTGTCCCAGTGGCGCAGCGCCTCGCGAAACGCCTCCCAATTCTGTGCGCGGTTCATCATCAGCACCGCTTTGAACAGCCGGCCGGGTTGTAGCGCTGCCCATTGCAGCGCCAACGGCTCGCGCCCTTCGAGTTCTTCCACCACGTCGTTGAGGATCGGCCCGTGGCGTGTCTCGCGCACCCGGATTACGATCGGCTCCACTTGGCCGGCGACGAAGATGCGCTCCTCGCGGATGCGCGCCGGTTCGAATTTGCCCTGGAACTCGAACTCGTCCGGGTTGTCGGGGTTGGGCCGCTCGATGAAGAGGTCTTGCGTGTCAGGTCCGGCGTTGGTGACGCCCCAAGCGATGCGCGCGTTGTGCCCTAGCACAACGCCAGGGACGCCGGGGAAGGTCACGCCCACGACATCATACGGACAAGCCTCATTGACCACGCGGCAATGCAGCCCGTTGATATACCAGATCGAAGGCATCTGGATGCCGAGGTGCGGGTCGTTGGCCAAGATGGGCCGGCCGGTTGTGGTGCGGGCGCCGGATACCACCCAGTTGTTGCTGCCGATGCCGGCGTCGTGGGTTAGGCCAATGGCGCGTTGGACAGACTTGTGAATGCGATATAGCTCGGTTGCGGCGTTGGGAGCAATGTGACGCAAGTGAGTGAAGCGCCGTTCCTCTTCTCCGGATGACCCATCAGTCGAGCGCACGATGACCGGCATATCTTCCGGGTAGGGCGGGATGACTGCCTGGGCCAGCGCTTCGCCGCCGCGTTCGATCAGCCGCAGGCGCGCGAGTTCATGGTCCATGTTGTCGCCCAGGTTGTAGCTCATCGCCTTGCCCCAGGTCACGGTGTTCACCGGCGTCCACGGCTCAGGCGACCAACGTCGCCCGATCAGGCCCAGCACGCTGAACTCGAAACCGAGCCGGTCGGCGTTGGGCAGGATGTAAGCGTTCACGCCGTCGGCGTAACTTTGCAGCACGCGCAATACGTCCGGCTCGAGCATCTGCACTTCTGCTTCTGCCACACGATGCCAGCCGATCGTGCGAATGAATTTGTCCTGTTCCAGCGCGCTCTGACCGAACAGCTCGGCCAGACGGCCCTGGCCGATGCGTCGCCAGAACTCCATCTGGAAGAAGCGATCTTGGGCGTGCACGAAGCCCTGCGCGCGGAAGAGATCGTCGGGCGTGTCGGCGTAGATGTGCGGCACGCCGAACGCGTCGCGGATGACCTCTACATTCCCGGTCAGCCCGGTCAGTTTGATCATCCCGCTGGTTTGGGGGAAGGATCGGCGGGTGAAGTAGAGGAACGCCCCGCCGGCCGAAAGGGAAACCGTCAGGATGGCGATCAGCGCGGCGATGAGCAAATTACGGAGCAATTTCATAGGTCAGCCTCGTCTCATACGGCGCAGCCTTGCGCGAAAGGATGCACAGATTGTAGTTCTGACGAAAGCGCACTGCTACCGAAGGGTCTCGGCCCCCAACCTATAATCCCGGTGCAGGCATTGAGCCTGACTGGGGTTCGCTCGGTCTTCAAGTGCACGCACTGCTTGGAGCCGTGAGCGTCTCTTGATCACGATCATGCTGCGATTGTTCCGCGCATATCCCGTCTTGCTGCGTGCCTACTGGCAGTTGGCGCTCGAGTACCGCGTTCAGATCGTCATGTGGACGCTGGCCGGCACCTATCCGTTGGTGATGATGGCAGTGTGGTTGAACCTGGCGCGGGGCGGCGAGATCAATGGCTTCGGGCCGGCTCAGTTCGTGGGCTATTACCTGGCGGTGGTGTGGATTCGTCGCATCACCTACATCTGGGTATTGGACGAGATCGAGGAGCGAGTGCGCACCGGCGAACTGTCGGCTTACTTGCTGCGCCCGCTCGGCCTGGCACACATGCTCTTCACACAGGTCGTGTCGGTGCGTTTCTTCAATGCGTTGCTGGTCGGCAGCGTCATCAGTGCGATCATCCTGATCATTCCCGGTCAACAGTGGGTGGTGACGCCGGCCAATGCGCTGGCCTTTTGCCTGGTCACGCCCATCGGCTTCTTGTTCGAGTTCTTCCTGCAATACATCGTCGGCATGCTGGCGTTCTGGACGACGCAGGTCTATCGCATCTTCGACGTGTTCTTCTTCGTCAAGTCGCTCTTAGGCGGGTTTGTGGTGCCGCTGGCGCTGATGCCGCCGGCGCTGCAGGCGATCGCAAAGTGGCTACCGTTCCAGAGCAGCATCGCTCTGCCGGCCGAGATCTTGATCGGCCAGGCGACGCCGGAGCGCGTCCTGAGCGGCGCGTTGGTATCGCTGGCTTGGGTCATCGGCATGGCGTCGTTCTCGCGCTGGCTGTGGGGTAGAGGGCTGCGCAGCTACAGCGCCGTGGGAGCGTGAGGGAATTTGTGTCGCGAGTGTGAGAAGAGTCGTTAGTGTCAATAGCGTCTTTGCTGTCGCAACACCGATAACACTACCGAGACCATTACCACCAATGACACCGGCGACACTCCAAATGCCTGCAACACCATGAAATACCCGAGGCTGCTTGCCCTCTTCATCCGCACCAGCGTGATGACCGGCCTGGAGTACCGCGCCAACTTCGTCGGTGCCATCGTCATGACAGTGGTCGAGGTGATTTGGTCTGCCGCAGCGGTGCTGTTGTTCTACTCGTTCACCGACACGCTAGGCGGCTGGACTTTTCATGAGACGCTGGTCGTCGTTGGGTTGTTGTTCATCGCGTTTGGCTTTCTGGATACAGCGATCTGGCAGAACGTGATTGCACTTGGCCAGCACATCCGCAAGGGCACGCTGGACTTCATCTTGACCAAGCCGATTAACTCCCAGTTCCATGCCACGCTTCAGCACTATCGTTTAGATCGCATCGCGTCCATCCTGGGCGGCGTCTTCCTCATCGCCTACGGCCTCGTTCGACTCGGCGCACGGCCAAGCGCGGGACAGGTCGCCCTATTCGTGCTGCTCGTGTTGGGCGGGTTGCTGATGGTGTATTCGGCCCTCGTCATGCTCGGCACGCTGGCCTTCTGGGTGGTCGAGGTAGAAAGTTTCGGCGAGATGGTGTTTGCGCTGTTGGAAGTCGGGCGCTATCCGGCCACAGCGTTGCCTGAACCGCTAAGGGCGATCATGACGTTCGTTATCCCAATCGCGTTCGTCACCACCGTGCCGGCCGAGGTCATCATCGGGCGCGTCACGCCGCAGCTGGTGTTGTATGGCTGGGCATTCGCGCTGGCCCTATTCTTCTTGTGCGCGCGCTTCTGGAACTTCGCCGTGCGGCGCTACAGCAGCGCCAGTTCGTAGCGTCGCCGGGCGGATCTACAGCCGCCATCCTTCCGGCGCTATACTCCGCGCCGGAACTCTCTGAGGAACGCGACACCCATGACTGTTACCCCGATCGTCCAGACGTCCGACTTTATCCGCACTGCCGTGCGCGAGGACCTCGCGTCCGGTCGCTTCACGTATGTCCGCACGCGCTTCCCGCCGGAGCCGAACGGCTATCTGCACATCGGCCATGCCAAAGCGATGGCCGTAGATTTCGAGATCGCCCGCGAGTTCGGCGGCACGTGCAACCTGCGCTTCGACGACACCAATCCAACCAAAGAAGAGCAGGAGTATGTGGATGCCATCATCGAGGATGTGCGCTGGTTAGGCTATCAGTGGGATGGGCTGTTCTTCGCCAGCGACTACTTCGAGCAGCTCTACGCGTATGCCGTCAAGCTGATCAAGAAGGGCAAGGCGTATGTGTGCGATCTGTCGCCGGACGAGATCCGCGAATATCGCGGCACGCTGACTCAGCCGGGCCGCGAGAGCCCGTGGCGCAACCGCAGCGTCGAAGAGAACCTCGACCTATTTGCTCGCATGCGCGCCGGCGAGTTCCCTGAGGGCAGCCGTACCCTGCGCGCCAAGATTGACATGGCCTCCGGCAACATCAACATGCGCGATCCGGTGATGTATCGCATCATCCACGCCAGCCATCACCGCACCGGCGACAAATGGTGCATCTACCCGATGTACGACTTCGCCCATGGCCAGAGCGACAGCATCGAAGGCATCACCCATTCGTTGTGTTCGCTGGAGTACGAGGACCATCGCCCGCTTTACGAGTGGTTCCTGCGCGAGCTGGAGATCTTCGCGCCGCGGCAGATCGAGTTCGCCCGGCTGAACCTGAGCTACACCGTGCTGAGCAAGCGCAAGCTGCTGCAGTTGGTGAAAGAAGGTCATGTGCGCGGCTGGGACGACCCGCGCATGCCCACCCTGCGCGGCCTGCGCCGGCGCGGCTATACGCCCTCCGCCATCCGCGATTTCTGCGCCCGCATCGGCGTCGCCAAGGCCGACAGCGTGGTAGACATCGCCATGCTCGAACATAGCCTGCGCGATGAGCTGAACAAGACCGCGCCGCGCGTGATGGCCGTGCTGCGCCCGCTGCGCGTGGTGATCGAGAACTATCCGGCCGAGCAGACCGAAATGCTGGAGGCGATCAACAATCCTGAGGACCCCTCCGCCGGCACACGGCAAGTGCCCTTTGGTCGCGTGCTCTACATCGAGCAGGATGACTTCATGGAAAACCCGCCGCCGAAGTTCTACCGGCTCGCGCCCGGCCGCGAAGTGCGCCTGCGCTACGGCTACTTCGTCAAGTGCGTGGACGTAGTGAAGGATGCCGCCGGCAACGTGATCGAGCTGCGCTGCACCTATGACCCGGCGACACGCGGCGGCAACGCGCCGGACGGCCGCAAGGTCAAGGCCACCATCCACTGGGTGAGCGCGGCGCATGCCCTGCCGATCGAAGCCCGGCTATACGACCATCTGTTCACCCGCCCCGACCCGGATGACGTGGAAGAGGGCGAGAGCTTCCTGAGCTATCTCAACCCGAAGTCGCTGGAAGTGGTACAGGGGTTCGCCGAGCCCAGCGTCGCCGGCTCGCCTGTGGGCAAGCACTATCAGTTCGAGCGGCTGGGCTACTTCGTCGTTGACCCCGACTCGACGTCGGATCGGCTGATCTTCAACCGCGCCGTTGGCCTGAAGGACGCCTGGGCCAAAGTCGCCGGGCAGGGGTGAGGCGATATGCACAACAGACGAGATAACTAGAGCTAGCTTGGTGTGCGGCATCCTACCTTTAGAGCATCTTTCGCACGGCGCGTTTGCAAGTCCCGCGACTCAGGATCTATGTTCATCCTGCTGACGACTAAACTGCACATCCCACCGCTTCGGTCGAAGCACGTACTGCGGCCCCGGTTGATCGAGCGGCTGAGCGAAAGCGCACATCGCAAGCTCATCCTCGTCTCCGCCCCGGCCGGCTTTGGCAAAACGACCCTGGTAAGCGAATGGGTTGCCGGCAGCCAACGCCCTGTTGCCTGGCTGTCGTTGGACGAAAACGACAACGACCCGGCCCGCTTCCTGACCTATCTCATCGCCGCGCTGCAACAAATTCAGCCGGACATTGGGCAAGCGGTGTCGCGCACGCTTCAGATCCCGCAGCCGCCGCCCGTCGAAGCCACGCTGACCGCGCTGCTCAACGACATTGCGGGCATCACCACTCCGTTCACACTCGTGCTGGATGACTACCACGTCATCACCGCTCAGGCCATTGATGAGGCGCTGACCTTTTGGCTGGAGAACGCGCCGCCGCAGATGGGCCTGATCATCGCCACGCGCGAGGATCCGGGCCTGCCCTTGCACCGGCTGCGCGCCCGCGACCAATTGACCGAGCTGCGCGCGGCCGACCTGCGCTTCACGCCCGCAGAAGCCGCCAGCTTTCTGACGCAGGTCATGGGGTTGCGACTGTCGGCGGAGGACATCGCCACGTTGGAGGCGCGCACCGAAGGTTGGATCGCCGGCCTGCAACTCGCCGCCTTGTCCATGCAGGGCGTGGTCGACGCCGACATCACCCAATTCATCCAGACTTTCGCAGGCAGCCATCGCTTCATCCTCGACTACCTGCTGGAAGAAGTGCTCCACAAGCAACCGGAGCCCGTGCAGCACTTCTTGTTGCACACGTCCATCCTCGACCGGCTGTGCGGCCCGCTGTGCGATGTACTGCTGGACGCGCCGGCAGGCTCAGGGCAGAGGACGCTCGAATCGCTCGAACAGGCCAACCTGTTCATCATCCCGCTCGACGCCGAGCGGCGCTGGTATCGCTATCACCACCTGTTCGCCGACCTGTTGCGGCAGCGGCTTACGCAGCTCGAACCAGCGGCCACCATCAACGCCCTGCACCTGCGCGCCAGCCAGTGGCACGAGGACAACGGCTACGATCTGGAAGCTTTTCGTCACGCCGCTGCCGCAGGCGATGTGGATCGCGCTGAGCGCTTGATTGACGGCAAAGGCATTCCCCTGCATCTGCGCGGCGCGGCGATGACCATCTTGAACTGGCTGGCGTCGTTGCCGGAGGCGACGCTCAACGCCAGGCCCGCGTTGTGGTGGCGGCACGCGGCGTTGTTGCTCGTCAACGGGCAAACGACCGGTGTGGAAGAGAAACTCGACGCTGCCGAAAGGGCCGTGCAGGGCATGGCGCCGGATGACAACACCCGCAACCTGATCGGCCGCATCGCAGCGGCGCGCGCCACGCTGGCGCTCACGCGCTACCAGCCCGACGTCATGATTGCGCAGGCGCGCCGCGCGCTGGACTATTTGTCCGACGACTACCTGTCCACGCGCGCCAACGCGCACTGGACGATGGGCTACGCCCACTTTCTGCGCAAGGACTACGCCGCCTCGCGCCGGGCGTTTTCGGATGGCATCGCGCTGGGGCAAGCCGGCAACGCCATCTTCTCCACGCTTCTGGCGACCACGGGTCTGGGCAACGTGCAGGAGGTGGACAACCAACTGCACCAGGCCGCCGACACGTTTCGGCAAGTCCTGCGATGGGCCGGCGATCAGCCACTGCAAATCGTCTACGACGCGCACCTGGGCCTGGCGCGGCTGAACTACGAGTGGAACGACCTCGACGCCGCCCAAAAGCATGGCGAACAAAGCCTGCACCTGGCGCGGCAATACGACCGGGTGATTGACCGCTTCATCGTGTGCGAAGTGTTCCTGGCCCGGTTGACGCTGGCGCGCGGCAACGTAGACGAGGCCGCCGAGATGCTGACGCACACCTATCAAACCGCGCGCCAGAAGAATTTCGCGCTGCGCATCCCCGAGGTGGTCGCTGCGCAAGTGCCCGTGTTGCTGCGCCAGGGGCGCTACGATGAGGCGCTGCGCCTGGCCCAATCGCACGCCCTGCCACTCAGCGAGGCGCAGGCGCATTTGGCGATGGGCGACAGCGCGTCGGCGCTCGCGCTGTTGGACAGCTTGTATGAACAGGCCGACGCCGGGAACTGGGCCGACGAACGGCTCAACATCATGGCATGGCAGACCGTCGCGCTGCATGCGCTGGGCGAACGCGATCGCGCAGCACAGCGATTGAGCGGTGCGCTGGCGCTGGCCGAGCCGGAAGGCTTCATCCGCCTGTTCGTGGACAAGGGCGAGCCGATGCGGCAAATGCTCGTCACTGCTTCGGCGCAAGGCGTCATGCCGGATTACGTCGCCAAGCTGCTGGCCGCGTTTGAGGCAGAGCCGCACCCCAGCGACAACCCCTCTCCTCAGCCCCTCCCCGAACCGCTCAGCCCGCGCGAGCTGGAAGTCTTGCGGCTGATCGCGCAAGGCTTATCCAACCAGGACATCGGCGCACGGTTGTTCCTCGCCCTGGACACGGTCAAGGGACACAACCGCCGGATCTTCGAGAAGCTCGGCGTGCAGCGGCGTACCGAGGCCGTCGCCCGCGCCCGCGCGCTGGGGCTGCTGTAACAACACCTCCATCAACACTTTCGTGTCTCCCCGGCAAGGGAGATGGCCGGTATCTTCCTCGCACGTTGAATGCGCAACAAGAATCGCCGGAGCAGCCCGTACTTGCACGGGCAACGCCAGACGAGATCGCTCGTAAAGCCGATCCAGGTCAGCCGATGGTCTATGAATTCAGAGTGCGCGGACACCTGGGCGAGCAATGGGCCGAATGGTTTGAGAGCGCTACCATCGCCTTGCAAGACAATGGCGATACGGTTTTGACGTGCACAGTGGCCGATCAGGCTGCCCTGCATGGGTTGCTGAGACGGGTGCGCGATCTGGGCATGCCATTGCTCTCAGTCGTTCGCGTTGAAACCTGATCGCGACGAACTCGTATCGCTTCGACGAAAGCAACCATGAAAACACGCTCCCAACTCGATGCCACGACCCACAGCGCCGTCATTCTTTACACAGCTATGGTCATGCTCCCGGTAATGCTGGTCGTCCTGCCGTTCTGGTGGACGAGTCTCGATCCGGCGCTGCTGAACATCGTGACGCCGATCTTCATGTGGCTGCCGGCACTGGCCGCGTTGATCGCCGTAAAAGCTGTGATTCGCCCGCCCTCGACTGCGCGTTATCTGGCCATCACGCCGCCCCGCCCGCTCAGCCGTTTGCTCGGCGCGGCTGTGATCGTGCTCGCAGGCGCGGTTGCGCTGGTCGGGCTTACCCTCTTCGTGTCGCAGGCGCTGGGGTTCACGCGAATAGACATCGTCGAATGGAGCGGTTATCGCGCCGGCGATCCCGCGTTGACGGGCGAACAAGCGCGAAGCGAGGTGATGCGGACGCTCGCGATGCTTCCGCTGTTCATCGCCGGCTATTTGCTCCTGACGACGGGTGAGGAGTTGGGTTGGCGAGGGTTCTTGCATACTGCACTGGCGCAGCTCGGATTCTGGCGCACAGCGGTCTTTACAGCGGCGCTGTGGGTGGCCTGGCACATGCCGCTACTCGTCACGAGCGTTCATCTGGGCGACATCCCATGGCACGATGCGATTGCCACCTCAGCCAACCTGTTTTTGGTGAGCTTCGTGATCTCGGCATTGCGGGCGCGCAGCGGCTCGGTGTGGCCTGCCGCGTTCGCGCACGCCATGCTCAACACCATCATCCTGTTCGGCTTCACTGCGTTCCGCACGCCGATTGGCGCGAACGACCATGCCGGCTTCTGGGGATTCACCGTCGTTGGGTGGTTCGCCTGGCTGATCGCGATCGCCATTGCAACTGCGCCATGGTGGAAGCGGTGGAAGCCGAACCCTGGAACGCAACAAAATCTGACAATCGAAATGGAAGGAAACCAATGAAAGCGATCGTTTACGAAAACTATGGCTCGCCGGACGTGCTTCGGCTCACCGACTTGCCCAAACCCTCGCCCAAAGCCGATGAAGTGCTGGTCAAGATTCACGCCGTCGGCTTGAATGCCGCCGATTGGCACTTGATGCGGGCCGACCCGTTTCTGGCGCGCTTCGCATCTGGCTTCTTCAAGCCGAAGAACCCGATCCTCGGCGCCGACATCGCTGGCACCGTAGAGTCCGTGGGCAGCACCGTCACGCGCTTCCAGCCCGGCGATGCCGTGTTCGCCTGCTACACGCGCGGCCTGGCCGAGTATGTGTGCGCGCCGGAGTCCAAGCTCACACCGAAGCCGGCCAACCTGAGCTTCGAGGAAGCCGCCGCCGTGCCGATGGCCGCACTCACCGCGCTGCAAGGCCTGCGCGACCACGGCAAGCTGGCGGCGGGCCAACGCGTGTTGATCCACGGGGCGAGCGGCGGCGTCGGCACGTTCGCCGTGCAACTCGCCAGGCACTTCGGTGCGCAGGTCACGGCGGTCACCAGCCCCTCGAAGATGGCAACGGCTCGCGCGCTTGGCGCCGACCACGTGATTGACTACACGCGCGAGGACTTCTCGAAGAACGGCCAGCAATACGACCTGATCTTCGCCGCCAACGGCAATCGCACCATGGCCGATTACGAGCGGGCGTTGACGCCGACGGGCAACTTCGTCATGGCCGGCGGCACGAACGCGCAGATGTTTCAGACAATTTTCTTCGGTGGCCTCAAGACCAAGAAGGGCGGCAGGACGATGAAGATCTTTCTGGCCTCCTCCAGCCCCGATGATCTGGCGATCGTGAAGGACCTGATCGAGGCGGGCCACATCCGGCCGGTGATGGATCGGTGCTATCCGCTCGAACAGACCGCTGAAGCCATGCGCTATCTTGAAGCCGGCCACGCCAAGGGGAAGATCGTCGTGACGGTTGGGAGCAATGGCAAGTAGCAGCGATGCGCACGCACATGAATGATCACATCATGGCCAACGTTCAAATAAAACTCGCAGGGATATGGGTGGCCCTCATGCTCACCTACCTCCTGGGCGATGTCCTGCGTATCTTCAGCGGCGACTTCAAGGCAGGCGAGATCGAAGGGATGCGACTCACGCAGGCCATGTGGCTGGGCATCGCCGTGTTGATGCTCATCCCGATCCTCATGGTCGTCCTGACGTTGTGGTTGCCTCAGCCAGTGAATCGGTGGGCGAATATCATCGTGGCCGCCTTTTTCTTCCTGTTCAATCTGGTTGCGTTGCCTACGTATCCATCTGCGTATGACAAGTTCTTGATCGTCGTCGGGCTTGGGTTCAACGCCCTGACCATTTGGCAGGCATGGCGATGGGAAGCATGAAACAACAGTTGCCTGCGACCCTGCGTGGGCTATCCGGCTGTGATCAGGGTGCGACCTGATTCCCTTACGTTTTTAAGGCTCGCGCCACGGATGGCAGGCTTTAGCCGCGCTAATCGTATCGTTCACGCAATTTGCTTAGTTGTGGAAGCATCGTCGTTTGAAGTTGTGTAAACGACTCCTGTAGGGTGGGTTCGGTAATGCGGCTAATTTGTTTGTTCAACTCAATTTCGGCCCGCTGCCAAGCATGTTGCCCGACTGCCAAATCGTTTGTGGCTACAGCACACATAGCCACGGTGACAAAAAGCTCAGGCGACTCCTCCAAATCTTGCGCTTTGCTTTCATATAGCCTCATGGCTTCAGTGCAAGACGCATAAGCTCGAGTGCTTTGACCGGCGAGTTGATAGGCCTGTGCTAAACGCATCTTGGCGCGCATTTTGTAACGCCAGTGAGCCTTGCGATCAGCCTGCTCGTTGACAGAGTTTGCCCAAGCGATAGCCTGCTGAGCGTTATCGGAGTGAAGATGCAATCGTGTAAGCACATCGGCAAGATGTGACAAGACCCAGGCATCTCCGGTCGGCTCGGCTTCGCTATAAGCAGCACTCGCGATTTTGAACGCGTCATCTGTTCTGCCGCACAAGTAATGCATCGTTGCCTGTTGACCGATGAGCCACCAGCCAGCGCAACGCGCTCCGATGATCTGGGTCACGTGCACGGCTTCATCGAGGAAACGCTGGGCGGAATTGAACACGCCCAGCCTCATCCAGGCCGTGCCAAGGTTGCCAGCCACCTTCAATCGGATGGATGGATCGTCTTTCTTATCAAGCAGTTGCGCAGCGCGCTCTAGCAACCCGATTGCACCCAAATAGTCGGCTTGGGCAATTTGAATAGATGCGACGTTATTGAGATCGGCAGGCAATGCGGTTACTATGTTCCCTTTTTCATCCTGCTTGAGCGCTTGGGTGTAATGGTGTAGTGCTACATAAAAATCCCCCATCTCTTGAGCAGCAATACCGACCAAGCGGTGTAACAAGGGGCGTTGCGATAAATCAGATGCCTCACTACTGAGCGACAACGCTTGTTGTGCCAGTTCAATCGCTTCGACATACTCCCCTTGTCGCGTGCCCAACCAAACACGCCGCGCTAGTATGTCGATGCGTTCATCTGGATCGTTGAGCTGGTCGGCCACAGATTGAGCCAGAATCAGATTCTCGCGCTGGCGCTTCCGATCCGCCTTCAAGTCGAGCAATTCGTCCTGCTTGCGCAAGATTTCGAGTTCGCGCCGCAGATATTCTCGATTGAGCGACTCAGAGGGATGTGTGGTCGCAATCGAACTTTTGGTCAGACGCGCAAATGCGTGCTCAACTGCGCCAAGACCGTGCTCGGCTTGCAGTCGGAACATGTGTTCCGATATTTGCACCCTCAAGTCGTCGCGCCAAATCCTGCAATATCGCTCCCACTGTAAGCGCGCATCCGCCAGACGGTTCGAAGCGATGTAAAGCTCAATCAACAATTGGTGACCACGTTCGCGATACGCATCTTCAACCGTCAATCGCTGCGCTGACTCAATTGCTTGCTGCACTCGCCCATTATCTCTACAGGCAACAACAAACGCCTCGAGTGTATCGAAAAGCCGCTCGCGCAAACGCTGCCGGTGCAACTGGCACCAGTCGTCACTTATACCTTCGAGAAAGTCACCGCGATACACTTTCAGTGCGTATTCGAGCCGTTTAATTCGATCAGGTATTGATTCATCCCCAGTAGCAGCAGGTGCATCGGTGAGATCTTCGAACTCGGCCAGATCCAGCCGGAATTGCGCATGAGGGTTGAACTGGATCGTCGCATTATCGGCAAGCAGATACGTCTCACGTGCGTCACACTCACTCAAGGCAGAGCGCAGCCTCCAGAAAACATTGTTCATCGCGCGACGTGCTCGCAGTTCAGACAGTTCCGGCCAGAATGTAGCGGCCACGCATGAGCGAGATTGCGGTTGATCCCGATGAGTGACGAGGAAGGCGAGCAGGCGCGTGAGCGTGAGTGAGGAGGATAAGGCAGACAAAGTTCGCCCGTCGAACGCGATTCGTGGTGGACCCAGCAAGCATACCTCCAGCATCGCCATCCCCTCGTGTATTTGTCTCCGAATGTGTCGTGAGATAGCAGTGAGATAAGCGTATTTTACAGTTGCGGCATGGCGAGGACATTTGCCCCATTGACCGATAGAGAAAGAGAAGTGCTGGTGTTGGTCGCGCAAGGCTTGACCAACCGCGAGATTGCCAGGCGCCTCAACATTTGCGAGAAGACATCCCGCAACACGGTCAGCCGAGTTTACGAAAAGCTCAACGTAGAGCGGCGGACACAAGCTGTAGTGCGTGCGATCGAGCTTGGGTTGGTGAAAGTCAACGCATGCGGATCGCAGTGACAGAGTAATCCATGATGTTCCAATTGAATGGAACGGGACATTTGCACCATGACAGAGCTAATTCAGTTTGCTACGATTCAACCACGCTAGTACCACGTATAAATGGAGGTGTTACCAAATGGGCTTGTTCCAACGTGTGTCACAAGCCGACGCAACCTCGAAGCCAGGAATGCAACAAGTGGATTCAGCAGTTGCCAACTTAACCCAAACCCTTGCGCAACATACGATGTCGAGACGGCGTTTTTGGACAAGTGTTGCAAAATTTGCGCTCGCAATCACTGGGGCAACCGTGGTTCCGATACTACCTCTTGACCGAGAGGTTCAAGTTGCCGAGGCACAAGGTGACTGTAATTCAAATTGGCGCTATTGCGGTCTGTATACGGCAAGACTTTGCAGTTGCGCAGGTTGTGGTCAATTCGGTTGTCCATCTGGTACGACTCAAGGTAACAACCCTTGGATGACTTGCTGCAACGCTGGCGGGTCATGGTATCGCATTGCTTATTATGACTGTTGCCGAAACACCTCTGGAGGTGGTGCGGCATGCTGTAATGCTACCGGCTGTGAGTGTCACAAAGGCTCCTACCAGCCCAACTGGTGTGGAGGCGCTCCAACGAACCAACTTTGCTGCACCTACGCTTATTCGTTGGGGCCTTGCTAATTCGAATCCTGATGATATAGCTCTATGGATGCTGTCTACGTTCGAATCCGTCTGGGAGGTTGGCGGTATCGACTAGCATGGCTAATCGCTGCTGTATTGCTGGGAATCGCATTAACAACGCTCGGTGCCCCTCCATGGGTCAGCATTGTGTTGACTTCGGTCATAGCAGGCATTACGGCGAATTGGTCGCCGTGAGGTGTGTCAATGATCGGCACGATCAATCCTATCGTGTATAGGAGAAACCAAGCTGATGATGGTGCTAAGCCACTGAGTTGGTTAGCAGCCGCTTTCGTTTACACAGTGGGAAGCTTGACAGGGGGAGTAGTTACGGCCGTTGTCCTGGCAGCGTTAGGCAGCGTCGTGACAGCGATAAATGGAAAGCAAGTGGGATTCATCCTTCTTGGACTTGTCGCCATTGCGTACGGCTTGCATGAATTGCAAATTGCCAAATTACCGAAGCCAGAATGGAAGCAGCAGGTGCCTGCTTGGTGGCGATATTCACTTCATCCTTACGCCACCGCATTCCTGTTCGGAGCTTTGTTAGGTGCTGGATTCACAACTTTCATTCCATCCACGTCGTATTTCTTGGTCTTTGTCACACCGCTACTAGGGGGATTTGGCGTCGGTGTAGCGGCGTTCGTTGCATACAGTTTGCTCAGATCGGCGGTTCTGTGGCCGTTTGCCGCAATGGTTGATGATGTGTCGAAAGTCGAGGAACTGACCAGGTTGATGGACTTGACCAAACCGTTAGTTGTGCTGTTCAACGGCTTCATCCTTGTCGCAATGGGTACTCACCTGCTCACTTCGGCACTCCGTGCGAACGACTGAATGAAGCGAGTTTCATTGATTCGTGAGAATCAACGGCTGACAACAAGGACAAGGGAGGTACAGATGATCACAAAAACTCGAATGCAGGCTGGCAAGTCAGCAACGGGACGTTTTTATGCCTTGTTCGCTGGGCTTGCGTTGGTTGTCATAGGCTTGGGAGTAGCTACGTTCGTGAGGGGATACGCGGTAACCACAATTCCAAGCGAAATCAATTCGCCTTCGAGTATCGCGGCAATCCATAGCCAGCAAGTTGAAGGCGTCAGTGCGCTACAAATTGCAGATGAAAGCTTCCTCATCGCTATAGACGCAGACATGTCAGGCAGACTTTTGGCATTGGACCATGGCACAAAAGCCCTGCGCAAGGTTGCTGACCTGGGCTGTAACGCTATTGCGCGAATGAGCTCAGACAGGCAAACAGCCTACATCTTTGATCAAGATCCGCCGCAGTTAATGGCATGGACAGGTGGACTCTATGCCATTGACGTCAAAGATGGCAAGCGTGTATGGGATGTCGCAATTCCAGGAATCCCATTTGGGCCGGTCAACAGCGGCATGTGGACATCCGTCAATGGCGAATTGCTCTATTTGCAAGGAAGTCGTGACGGCACAAATCCACATATCTTCGTAGTAGACATCGTGACGCATCGGTTAATCCGGGACTTTGAAATCCCGCTCCCCTATCCACCCACAATGGATAACGCGTTCCCTGCCATTTGGAAGATGCCCCAATCCGAGGCGCTGATTGTTGCATCACGCGACAAGATATTCACCGTAGATCTCGAAACCGGCGTTGCAAGCGCTGCCTCTGAACTGTTTTCGGCTGACAGTATTGTCAGGATTCCATCGGACCTACCATGGTCTCCGTACGTCATGGCTGGTCTCATCTCGGCCGACGGAAGCAGGTTGTGGCTAGCTACATCCACTCAAGAAATCCTTCAAGTGAATCTTGAAGAGAAGGGACTTACTGTCAGTCGAGTCGTAGCCCTTCCCGAGGGTTGGCGTTTTGCTACCGTGAAGCCAATTGCAGCCGATGCTCACTCGGGGAGGCTGTATATCGCTACCACCGATAGCGTGCATGCTGATCGAATTAAACAGATCTGGCAGTACGATACTACTTCCTGGTCACAAGTGACCACGGAGGCTGTGACGACGGATTCTCTTTCTGCTGGGCAGCATTATGGCATTGAGGCAGATGCCATCTCCGGCAACATTCGCTTGTATGGGTCTACTCAGATTCTGACAATTGGCAATAAGGCCAAAAGTGTCAAGCAAGCAGATGGAGTATCCCTCAGTGCAGCTCCAACAGACGGTAGCGAGGCACCCTTAGATCCAGCACATACCCTCTACTATGTCTTTCTGAACTGAACATCGAGTGCAACCGGTGCAATAGCCATGAGCGATTTGGTTTTCGGAAGTGCTTCAGGTTACTTGGCTCTCTATGCGAGGCTGGTAGTCGGAGCGACTCTTCTCTTTGCTGGATTGGCAAAGTCTAAACACATTGGCGATTTTGCCATCACCATTCAGGAGTTCCGTGTACTACCTATTCGCTTCGCAGGGAGAGCTGCAGCAATCATCGTCGCAACCGAAATTGTGTTTGGATGCCTCCTCTTGTTGGGGCTATTTACACAATTGGCTGCAATTGGTGGTGCACTACTGTTCACTATCCTTACGATTGCGATAGGAGTGAATCTAGCACGACACAATGTAGTGCGATGCAACTGTTTTGGTCCGTACTTTAGTCAGCGCATAAACGCACGCACAGTGATGCGGAATCTCGTCCTTCTCGGTCTGTGTGTCTCTGCATTGCTTTTCTTTGATGGTGCATTTGCACTGGATTCCATGATCGGAATAAGCTCGACTGTTCATCACTACTCGTTGCCGCTAGTCATTTTGCCAATAGGTGTATTCGTGCTTGGGCTTCTGGTGGTTCTAACCACAAAGCGGTTGTTCATGACACCAACGCACGAAGCTTAGGAGGGTTTATGGATTTCGTAACCGTTAGCGTAGCGGCTCTATGGATCATAGTTGCCTTGACGCTGATGCTATTGTTCGCATTAGCCAGACAAATAGGGGTTCTTCACGAAAGGATGGGATACAGCGGTGCACGAATCATGAACGCTGGTCCAGCCATCGGAAATCGAGTGCCATCAGTCGGCATGCTTGATGATGTTCGTGGAAATAGCGTTTCTTTGGGCGGCAAGCGAGGAAAGTCTACACTGATGCTGTTCATCTCTATGGGTTGCGCCAACTGCGCTGCGCTTATCCCTAGCATCAAGAAGCTTGCAAAAAGCGATGCGGACAAACTCGAGATCCTGTTAGTGACGTTTGGTACAGACCTAGAGAGCAGTCAGAAATACATTCGCGATCATGATCTTGACACCAGCATTTCATATGTGTTGTCTGACGAACTAGCGATGAAGTTTCAAGTCTCAATTGCTCCTTATGGACTCGTAATTGATTCAGACGAGGTGTTGCGCTCAAAGGGGGTCGTCAATAGTTTCTCCGACATTGAGAGTTTGTTGAATGCTGCCGAATTGAAGCTGCGAAGCATTCAGGAATACTTTGAAGTTGAGCAACAGAAAGTGCCGCAAGTTACCTAGTTGTTGCGCTTCATGGGGCTTCTTCAAGCCGAAGAACCCGATCCTCGGCGCGGACATCGTAGGCACAGTCGAGGCCGTGGGCAGCACCGTCACGCGCTTCCAGCCCGGCGACGTGATCGTCGTCGGGCTTGGGTTCAACGCCCTGACCATTTGGCAGGCATGGCGATGGGAAGCATGAAACCACAGGTCCGAGGCTGAAGCTCTCGGGCTGAGAGAACAGCACTCCAAACTCTCCGGACGCTCGGACTATGGCAAGCAGCATGCGAGACGACCCATATGCATGCCAGAACATCGTTCCTGTTCGTTCAGCGCTGCGCAAGCGGCGCGGCGGCTTCAGCCTAGTGCGCGATGGGCATGGGTTCGGGAAGCCGATCACTCTCACTTCTGCCGCATCACTTCCGCCACAGACGCCGCGAATTCATCAACGTCCTCCTCGGTCGTGTCCCACGAGCACATCCAGCGCACGATGGCGCGGTCGTCGTCCACGTCGGCCCACTCGTAGAAGAAGGTGCGCTCGCGCAGAGCGGCGATATGGCGCCTGGGTAACACGGCAAAGACGGCGTTGGCCTGCACCGGATAGGCGATCTCGACCACATCGCGCACGCTCTCGGCCAATCGCTGCGCCATGGCGTTGGCGTTGCATGCGTTGCGCTGCCACAAGTCGCCTGCCAGCAACGCCTCGAACTGCGCGCTGATGAAGCGCATCTTCGAGGCGAGTTGCATGCCCTGTTTGCGGATGAACTTGAAGTCGGCGACCCCGACCCCACCCCCTTCCCCTCCACCAAAAGGGAGGGGAGTCATGAAGACCACCGCCTCGCCGCCCATCAACCCATTCTTCGTGCCGCCGAACGACAGCACATCTACGCCTGCATCGCGCGTGAAGGCACAGAAGGGCAAATCGAGCGCGACGGCCGCGTTGCAGATGCGCGCGCCGTCCATATGCAGCAGCAGGCCATGCGCATGGGCGTAGTCGGCCAGCGCCTTGATCTCATCAGGCGTGTACACCGTGCCCAACTCGGAGCTTTGCGTGATCGAGATCACCTTCGGTTGGATGTGGTGCTCGTCGCCGAAGCCATGCATGTGCTGCCGCACATGTTCGACGGTGAGTTTGCCATCAGGTGTTTCGCAGGTGAGCAGCTTGACGCCGGCGATCTTTTCCGGCGCGCCGCACTCGTCCCAGTGGATGTGCGCATTGGCCGAGCAGATGACAGCGTTGTAACTGCGCGTGACGGCGGCCAGGCCGAGCGTGTTGGCCGCTGTGCCGTTGAACACGAAATAGACGGCGATGTCTTCGCCAAAATGACGCTTGAACGTATCAACCGCGCGCTGAGTGTAGGGGTCGCTTCCGTAGGCCAAGACGTGGCCGTCGTTGGCAGCGATGATCGCCTGAAGAATATCGGGGTGGACGCCGGCGTTGTTGTCGCTGGCAAAGCTGCGATGGATCATGGGGCGATTCTACGCAACCCGCGAGACGCGATACGCGATACGCGGCATGTCCGTATCGCGCATCGCATATTGCATATCGCGCATCGTGTTTGCTCTACTCCACCAGTCATCCTCGCGCCGCAACCAGAACGCCGACGCCATTGCGGCGCTGCGCAAGGGCATCGAACTCCGGCCTGATGACAGTGCCAGTGGGTTGCTGCCGGCAAACGTGCTGTGGCGCGATGGCCAGTTGGAGGAAGCGCAGGCAGCCGGACGGCGCGCTGCCGAGCTTCGCCCCGACGACCCACTGGCGCACGGCACGCTAGGCATGGTGTTGGTCGCCTCGCAGCAATACACCGCGGCTGTGCCGTCGCTGCAACAGGCGGTGACGCTCTCGCCAACGTATGGGCTGGCGCTGCAATTTCTGGGCAACGCGCATTACCGGCTAGGGCAATTGGACGAGGCGGTGAGCGCCATCCGGCGCGCGCGAGACGCCGATCCGGCCAATGCCGAGGTGCAGGTGTTGTATGCCTTCGCGCTGGCCGAACAGGGCCGGGCGGACGAAGCGTTTGCTGAAGCGCAGCGCGCCCTCGAGATGCAGGCCGATCCGAACAACCCGCTCCTGCAGTATGCCCTCGGTGTGGGCTATCGGGCGCAGGGCAAAACCGCCGAGGCCGAAGCCGCCTTCGAGGCCGTGGTGGACAACGCAGGCACCGAACCGGCGCTGAGGGAGAAGGCGCGGGCGTTGATTCCGTGAGAGCGGCTTAGGGACGCAGTGCACCGCCACCGTCGTCTACACATCTACAATGGCTGCGTGTGGCGAAGGGCGATGCTCACACTCACTCTCGTGGCGGCCAACTTGCTGTCCGCGGCAGCGGTGATTGGCACGGATGACGAGACGAGCGCGGATGTGCGCGTGGAAGCAAGACCGGCAGTCGGCGATGAACCCGATCTGTTCATCCTGCGCGTCGTCGTCCGCTCACCCGGCGATGTTGCGTTGCTCAGCAGCGGCAGCTACGATTTGCTCGAAGCGCGCGATGGCGCCGCGCTGTTCGTGCTGGGCGACGCAACAACGTTGGCCGACCTGCGTGCTAAAGGCTTCGACGTCGCCATCCACTCACCACTCGCTCCTGACCGCTCCTCCCTCACCGCTCAAAGCTACTTCGGCGGCTATCGCACCGTCGCCGAACATGAAGCGCACATGGACGCCATCGCCGCTGCGCGCCCCGATCTGGCGTTGATGGTGGACTACGGCGACTCGTGGCGCAAGGTGACCGGCCGGCCCGACGGCCACGACCTCAAGGCAATCTGCATTACCAAGCGCCGCACGAACGATTGCCGGCTCGACCCAAACACCGACAAGCCGCGCTTTCTGCTCATCGCCGCTGTACACGCCCGCGAGCTGACTACCAGCGAGATGGCCTGGCGGTGGATGGACTTCCTGGTGGACGGCTACGGCCGCGATCCCGACGTGACCTGGCTGCTCGACCACCACGAGATGTGGGTGATCCCGGTCGCCAACCCCGACGGCCGGCGTTTCGTCGAGCAAGGCGGCCATGCGCCCTATCTGCAGCGCAAGAACATGAACGACGCACAGGGCACGTGCGGCTTCCCGCCAGGCCATTCGAGTTACGCTTTCTCTCAGCCGGGCGTAGACCTCAACCGCAATGCGTCGTTCCAGTGGGGCATGAGCGGGGCCGGCACTCAGCCGTGCGACCAGACCTACCGTGGAACGAGCGCAGCGTCAGAGCCGGAGCAGTATGCACTCGAGGCATTGATGCGCAGCCTGTTCGCCGACCAGCGCGGCCCGGCGCTAAGCGACCCCGCGCCGGTGACGACCACCGGCGCGATGCTCACGTTGCATTCTTACGGCGACCTCATCTTGCTGCCGTGGGCATGGGAACAATGTTTTGGCAACTGTGCGCCGGCACAGCGCACACCGAACGACGCCGGCCTGCGCGCTTTCGCCTTCCGCATGAGCTACTTCAACGGCTACGCGACCGGCCAGGCATCCGAGATGCTGTATCCGGCCAGCGGCACCACCGACGACTGGGCCTATGGCGTGCTCGGCGTGCCCAGTTTCACCTATGAAATTGGTCCGCTGGGCGGTGCATGTGGTGGCTTTACCCCCGTCTACGCGTGTCAGGATGAGGTCTTTTGGCCGCTCAATCGCGGCGCGTTCCTCTATGCCGCCAAGGTTGCACGCCAACCCTATGCACTCTCGCTCGGCCCGACGACGTTCTCGGTGACGCTGAGCAGCACGCTGGTCGTGCAGGGACAGTCGGTCACGCTCACCGCGACCGTCAATGATGACGCGCTCGGCGATCATGCGCAGAGCGTCGGCCGGCCGGCAGCGCAGCCCATCGCCGCAGCGGAGGCTTATCTGGATACGCCGCCGTGGCTGGGCGGCACGCCGATCGCGCTGGCGGCGCAGGACGGCGCATTCGATGGCACGGCCGAGCAGGTGAGCGGCGTCATAGACACGACGAGGCTTGCGTCAGGCCGGCACTTGGTGTTTGTGCGCGGCCGCGATGCAACAGGTGATTGGGGCCCGGTCACGGCGCAATGGTTGACGGTGACCGGCAGCAACGTCATGTATTTGCCAATGATTAGCCGGTGAATCGAGTAGCCGACGGCTTCAAGCCTGCGCCCTGCACGCTACAGACGGATGCGGTTGGCCGTCTTGCCGAAGATCGGCAGCAATGCCACGCGCCCTCGCGCAGCGTTCGAGATGCCGGCGATCCAGGCGAAGCAGCCGAACACATAGGCGGCGATAACCAGGGCAAACAGCGCATTGCCGATGATGAAGGCGTATGGGATCCAGCCCGACAGCCAAGCGATGACTGCCCAACCGGCGAACGTCGCGGCCAAGAAGACGATTAGGCCGATGGATTGCTTCAGGTGGAAAGTAGCGAAGGCGTCCTGCCGGCGGGCCAGCAGCACGTAGAGCCAGCCGACGACGGGGATGTAGGCGATGGCACCTGCGGCGCGCGAGGATGCGTTGATCGTCGGTGCATTCGACATCGCTCACCCTCCAATCCCCTTCAACTGCAGCTCTTCTGCGAAGTGACAGCTCACGAAGTGACCCGGCTTCACTTCGCGCAGCTCCGGCACGTTCACCCTGCATTCCGGGCGCGCGTAGTTACAGCGTGGATGGAAGATACAGCCGGATGGGGGGTTGACCGGGCTGGGCACCTCGCCTTGCAGCTTGATGCGGTTCGGTTGGATATCGGGGTCGGCCGGCGGAATGGCCGACAGCAACGCCTCGGTGTAGGGATGCAGCGGGTTGTGTAGCAGCTCCTCGGTCTCGGCCATCTCGACGATCTTGCCCACATACATCACGGCGATGCGGTCGGAGATGTGCTCGACCACCGACAGGTCGTGGGCGATGAAAATCAGCGTCAGGCCGAGCCTATCCTTCAACTCCTCGAGCAAGTTCAGCACCTGCGCCTGCACCGATACGTCAAGCGCGGATACCGGCTCGTCGGCGATCACCAGCCGGGGATTGAGCGAGAGCGTGCGCGCCAGGCCGATGCGTTGGCGCTGACCGCCGGAGAACTCGTGTGGGTAGCGGTTCATGTAGTTCGGGTCGAGGCCGACCGCGCGCATCAACTCGGCCACTCGCGCCTCTGCTTCTTTGCCGCGCGCCACGCCGTGGATCTCCAGCGGCTCGCTGATCAGGTCCTTGACCGTCAGGCGGGGGTTGAGCGAGCTGAACGGATCCTGGAAAATCATGCGCATCTCCTGCCGGATCGGTTTCATCTCTCTGTGGCTGATGCGCGCGATGTCCACCCACTCTCCGGTTTTGCGTCGGAAGCGAATCTCGCCGCCGCTCGGGTCATACAGGCGCAGGATCGTCCGTCCCACGGTGGTCTTGCCGCAGCCGCTTTCGCCCACCAGCCCGAGCACCTCGCGCTCGCGCAAGAACAGGCTGACGCCGTCTACCGCCTTCACATACCCGACTACGCGCTGCAAGATGCCGCGGTAGATCGGGAAGTACATGCGCAGGTCGGTCACTTCCAGGATCAGGTTCTCTTTGTCCATCATGCTCGTCTGACACCTCACCAACGTATGAGAATCTCGCTCGTCGCCATGAGGATGTCCGGGTCATTCCAGCCCTTTTGCTGGGCCAGCTTCTGAAAGGCGCGGCGATAGACCAGCGTCACTTTCACCTTGCCACCCACGCCGACCGGCCAATCGAAGGCATAAGCCGTCGTATCGGCGACGAAGGGGAACAGGCGCGTATCGGCAACTTCCGTTGTTGGGCGCCAGAAGGCCGTCGCCGGTATCTCGCCGCTCCAGTTGTCGCGCAGCACGCGGGCGAAGGCCTTGCCTGGCCGGCCAGCATAGTCACCTGCCCAGTCCGGCAGCGTCGGCCCGTGCTTCAGCGGCACGTTTCGCCCGCTGGCGTCCATCGCCTCGACCACCAGCATGACAGAGCGCATCGGTGCGTCGGTGGGCACGGCGTGGCCGGCGCCGGTGTTGGTCAAGCTGACTTGCACGCGCACGACCTGCCCCTCGATCGTTGCCGCGCTGGTCATCGTCACCGCGCTGCGCAGGAATGCTTCGTTCGACGGTCCAAGCATTGTGTGGTCGTTGTAGACCGGGTAGTGACGCGCCACGCCACCGCGCTGTGGGAAGACGGAGTGAGGCGTGTCCTTGATCGGCATGTGGCAATCTTGGCAGGTGCGATAGAGGCTCGACCCAACCTGGCTGTATGGGCTGTTCAGCCACTCGCCGTATGAGTTGTAGATGACGGTGCCGCCGGTCATCTTCATATTGCTCACCACACCGCCGAACACGCCGAAGTGGCATGCGGCGCAGAATTCGCTCTGCGCCTGCAGCGGCAAGTAGCTGTCGCGCTCGCGGCTGACGTCGGTGAGTGTGCCGAAGAAGACCTGGTGGTCGCCGTGCGGCCGAGCGAGCCGAAGCGATAGGATGCCAGGCATATCGGAATGCGGCAGGCCGGTGCCCGGCTCGAGGATCACTTCACGGATCTTGTGGCAGAACTCGCAACCGATGCCTTCCAGGCCGATGCCTTCGATGCCAACCGGCGTCACGCCGCGGATGGAAGGTTTGACGCCGACGGCCTCGGCGTTGTCGGCAGTGGTCGTAGCGTGGCAGCCCGACCAGGCACACGAGTTCGTCGTCGGGATGCGGGCGGCCATCGGCGTGTGGCACGTCGCGCACGTGCCGGCGCGGTCGGGGTTGTCCAGCCGGAAGCCAGGGCCGGTGTCGGGCAACGCCGGGTCAGGCGGGCGCACCGATTTCCCGTCGCTGGCGAAGCGCGTCGGCTGGCCACGTCGCCCGTTCAGGTCGGTTCCTCGAAACATCGAAATGAAGCGCGGGTTGACGGCTGCGCGTGAGTGTGCATCGGCCTGCCACTCGGCATACTCGCGATGGCACAGCCCACAACTGGCCGAACCGTGCACGCCTTCTTCGCTGAACCAAGTGTATTCGTGGTTATCGCCGTCGAACAGCGGGCGCAGAGTAATCGCGACGCCGGCTTCGGGAATTGGTTGGCGCGGATCGAGTTGGGTCCAGCCGATGTAGTGTCCTTCTACCCAGGCAGTCACCGTCACGGCATGCGGCACGCCCAACCCCTGGCCGTGCAGCGTGAATACACCACGCGCGTCCGTCGTCGTCTGGTTTTGTGTGCCCTGCACCTGCACGATCGCGCCGGCGACCGGTCCATTGGCATTCACAACGACGCCGGAGATCGTGGTCGGTAGCCGAGCGGTTGTGTCCTGGCCGGCCTGGTCGGCGCAGGCCACCAGCACGACCAGCAGCGCCGGCAGGACAACACCGCCGATCAGCGCCCATTGCGCTGTGTGCACCGGCCTACTTGCAGCCCTTCGCATCGTTCTCGTGCATACCCGGTCTGACCGCTGCGTCGCGTCGTCTCAACGAGATGCATATGGGTCGGCGGCGTCGCGCAGGCCGTCGCCCAGAAAGTTGAATCCGAGCACCGCTAGGATGATAAAGGCCGATGGCATCAGGATCCACGTCTGCTGGCTGAGCGTCTGCAGGTTCTGCGCATTGCGCATCAGCAAGCCCCAACTGGTCAGCGGCTCCTGGATGCCGATGCCGAGGAAACTGAGAAAGGATTCGGCCAGGATGACGCCGGGGATCGAGAGCGTAAGGATGACGATGACGTGGCTGAGCGTGTTCGGATACAGATGCCGGAAGATGATGCGGGGGTCTGATGCGCCCATCTCCTTGGCCGCCAGGACGAAATCGGTTTGGCTGAGCGCCAGCACCTTGCCGCGCACCTCGCGCGCCAGCGTCGTCCACGAGAGCAGGGCGAAGATGCACGACATGATGACGAAGATGGTGAACGAGTCGGCAGTCTTGGGCACGATGGACGCCAGCGCCATCCACAGTGGCAATTGCGGGAAGGCGTTGACGAACTCGACGAAGCGCTGCAGCGCGTTGTCCACGCGGCCACCGTAATAGCCTGATACTACGCCGATGACAGAGCCGACGACGATACTGATGAGCGCGGCAAATACGCTCATCGTCAGCGAGATGCGCCCGGCCTGGCAGGCCTTGCCCCACAGGTCGCGGCCCAGCTTGTCGGTGCCCAGCATGTATAACCGGCCGGGCTCCTCGACGCCGATCAGGTGCAAGTTGGTCGGGAAGATGCCGAGTAGCTTATAGGGCCACGTTTGCACGAAGAAGCTCAGATAGTACTTCTTGGTCGTGTCCTCTTTCCAGATCACCTGAAAGGTCTTCGGGTCCATCTCGCCGACGATGCCGTACACGAACGGCCGGAAGCTGAAGTTGCCCTCGGCGTCAACGAAGTGGATGCGGTTGGGGGGCAGGAAGGCGTCTTTCAGGTTGTCGCGGTCAATCGGATTGGGCGAAAAGAACTCGGCCAGAGCAGCCAGGATCATCAGCGTGATGACGATCAGCCCACCGACGATGGAGATCTTGCTGCGCCGGAAGCGCCGCCACACCAGCTGAAAGTAGCTCTCGTGGCGTTCGGTGACCTCCAGCAATTGTTCCAGGGTCGGGCCGGTCGGCACGCTTGGCTGCTCCGGCCTCGAGAGGGCGCCTGTCGTTGCAGTAGCCATGGGCGTTTAGCAAGTGAAGCGTAAAACGTAAAGCGCAAAGAGAATGCGTGTGCGTATTGCGTATTGCGTCCTACGTCTTGCGTTCAACTGTATCGAATTCGTGGGTCAAGGATGGCCAGGGCGATGTCGGCAATGAGATTGCCAGCGATGATGAGCACGCCGTAGATGAGCAGCAGCGAACCGGCGATGTAGATATCCTGGCCAACCAGCGAGTCGTAGAACAACGGGCCCAGTGTGGGCAGGTTGAGCACGATGGCCGCTTCTAGCTCACCTTGCATCATGTAAGGCAGCACGGTGCCCTGATAGGCGACGATGGGGTGTAGCGCGTTCGGCACGGCGTGGCGGGTCATCACCTGCCGCTCCTTCAAGCCCTTCGAGCGCGCGGTGGTGACATATTGCGCGCCGAGCACGTCCAGCAAATTGCCGCGCATCACGCGCATGTTATAGGCCACCCCGCCCAGCCCGGCAATCACCAGCACCGGCCAGATGTTTTTGAACATATCCAGCACGCGCTCGATGCTCCACGGCGCCATGACGTATTGTGGCGAGAAGAACCCCTGGATGCTGGGCTGCTTGAAGGTAAACACCAGCACATACAGGATGATCAGCGCGATGGCGAAGCGCGGAATGGACGTGAAGATGAAGGCCATGACGGCGGCGGCGTTGTCGGCGAGGCTGTATTTGCGCGTGGCGACGAAGATGCCGATGCTGATGCCCACCACCGTAGAGATCAGGTGGCACATCAGCGCCAGCGCGAGCGTCTTGGGCAAACGTTCGGCGATCAGTTCGCCCACATCTCGCCGATAGGCAAACGAGAAGCCGAACTTGCCCTCGGTCACGATGCCTTTGAGCCAGTTGAAGAACTGGACGGGCAAGGGTTGATCGAGGCCATATCGTTGGCGCAGTTTGTTGGCTTGCTCCTCAGCCTGCTCCTCCGTCATGCCGGCTTGTTGCAGCAGGAAGGTTTTGTAGTTGGTCGCGACATCGCCAGGCGGCAACTGGATCACCACGAACGAGACGAAGGCGATCCCGATCAACATGAAGAAGGCGATCAGCAACCGGCGCAGGATGTAATTGACCATGGCGATTTCGCACAGGGCGTATTGCGTGTTGCGTCTTTCATGACGCAACACGCAATACGCAAGATGAAGCGTCCTACTACGCGCCGTACACCGGAATGGTCTCCGGCCGATTCTGCTGCAACTGCTGGTCCTTCGGTGTCCACAGTTGATCGAGCAGGATGGCGTCTTCGACCCAGGTATACAGGAAGGTCGGCGTGGCCACCGGGATGTTCTTCACGCGCTTGGCCAGACCCAGGCCATAACGCCCGCTGAACACGCCCATGTGGTACACGTTCTCGGTGAAGACGCGCTGGTACTCGGACATGATCTTCTGGCGCTCGGCACTGTCGAACGTCACGCGGAACTTCTCGACCAGCTCGACCAGCTTCGGCTCGAAGTCCATCAGCTTGCGCGGCTTGTCGCCCTCCTGGTGGATGCCGAAGCGCTTGGTGATCGGCGCGAGCGCCGTCGGGTTCACCGAAGGCAGGCCGAACGCCTGACCGCCGCGATACACGCGCAGATCCCAGTTGCCGCTGGTGTTCAGTTCGCTGAGCGTGGTGCTGTTGGCCACGCGGGTGTTGATCTTGATGCCGATTGCAGCCCACTGGTTGACCAGCGCTTCGGCCACGCTCTGCGTCTCTTGCGCGTCCTCGGAGGACAGCAGTTGTAGCACCACCGGCTGACCCTTCATCGGCCCCTCGGTCCACTCGCGCACGCCGTCGCCGTTGGTGTCCTTTAGGCCGATCTCGTCGAGCAGAATCTTGGCCGATTCAGGATCATACGGGTAGTAGACCACATCCTCTTTGCGGAAGTAGGGCGATCCGGGATACAAGCCGCCGGCGTAGCCGCGCAGGAACGGCCCGCGCATGATGGCCTGGGCGATGCCATCGCGGTCGGTGGCGTAGCTGAGCGCCTTGCGGAAGCGCAGGTCGCGGTTGAGCTGTCGCACGGCGCGGTCGCGGTCGTCCTGCGCGCCGACTTCCTCGGCGAAGTTGAACTCCACGCCGTAGCCCAGCAGCTCCGGCCCCCAGTTGATGGCGAACTTCGCGTCGGCCTCCTGCGCCTTGGTCATGGCGTTGACGTACGAGCTGGGGTTCTCCAGGTTGGTGTGGTCGCAGTCGCCGGCCATGGTGCACAGGTCGCGTCCGATGCCGCTCGGACCTTTGCGGTACTGGATCTCATCGAAGTAGGGCAGTTGCTTGCCGGTCTCGTCCACCTTCCAGTAGTACGGGTTGCGGCGCATGATCAGCAACTCGTCGGTCTTGTATTCGGTCGGCACCCACGGACCCATCGTGGGGATGGGCAACTTGTCCGGCGGCATCGCATTCTCGAAGTCCTTATAGGTCGGCTTCGGATCGCGCTTGCTGAACTTGGGATGGAAATCCTCCAACCAATGTTTGGGCGAGACCACGAAGCCGTACTCACTGAGGTCGTAGTACACGCCGAGCGGCTTGGGGATGCCGAAGGTGAACTTGATGGTGTAGTCGTCAATCTTCTCCAGCTTGGCGTCCTCGCCGCCATACCGGAAAGCGTCGAGCGTGCGCATCGAGTTCACGTTGGGATCCATGACGTAGGCTTCCCACGTGAAGATGACGTCGTCGGCGGTGAAGGGCACGCCGTCGGACCACTTCGCGCCCTCGATCAGGTTGATCGTTAGAGAGCGACCATCCTCCGACCACGACCAGCTCTTGGCCAGATGGGGGAACGGCTCGATATCCTGGTCGGCGCGGAAGAGCGGGCCGACCTTGAACAACGATTGGTATTGTGTGCTATATGACTCGATGCCGAACCAGCCGGCGCTGACGCCGGCCATGCGGTTCCAGCCGGCCGTCGGGCAGGCCGAGAAGCCGCGCCACAGGTCACCGTATTCGCCGGGGCCGTCCTTCATGCCGCTGGTCAGCACGACTTGTGGCTCCTTGGGCAGGCGCTCCTTCACGGGCGGCAACTTGCCTTCGTTCACCAGCTTGGTCACCCACTCCGGCTCGAAGTATTCCGGCAGCGCCTTGTAGGTGACGATTTCGCTGATCGGCTGGCGCCTGGGCTGGCCTCCGCCCAGCTCGAGCGGTGGCGGGTCGGGGTAGGGGATGGGATCTTTGATCTTGCCGGTGACGGCGGGCGCAGCCGGTTCGGCGGGCGCGGCCGGCGCGGCGGGTTCAGCCGGCGCAACCGGCGCAGAGGGCGCAGGCGCTGCACAGGCAGCGATTACGGCCGTGGCGCCTCCCAGTGCGCCGATGCGCAGCAATTCGCGGCGCGTCAGTTTTTGCTTCTTCATCGGTCTGACCTCCTGAAATGCGGGTTGAGAGATGTAAGGATTAGAACTCGGAAGAACGGAATCGTCCGGGATTCGTCTGAATGCAGCTAGGCGATACGGCTCACCTCCTTCGCATCAAGGATTGCTATGCAACCAGCAGGCGGCTAGGTGACCTGGGGCGACCTCGGTCAAGACCGGCTCGCGCTCGCGGCAGATCTCCTTGACGTGAGGACAACGCTCGGCGAACGGACAACCGCGAATCGCCTCGGTCGGCGAAGGCACCATGCCCTTTATCGGCACCAAGGCCTGCTTGCCCTTGCGACCCAACACCGGCACCGATTTCAACAGGCCTTCCGTGTAGGGATGCAAGGGCTGATGGAACAGCTCGCGCGTGGATGCAAACTCAACGATGCGGCCCAGGTACATCACGGCCACGTGGTCGGCCATCTGCGACACCACGCCGAGGTTATGCGTAATCAGGATGATCGAAGAGCCGAAGTCGTTTTGCAACTCGCGCATCAAGTCGAGGATTTGCGCTTGCACGGTGACGTCCAGCGCGGTGGTCGGCTCGTCGGCGATTAGGATGGACGGATTACACGACAACGCCAGCGCGATCATCGCACGCTGGCGCATACCGCCGCTGAGTTGATGGGGATATTGGCGTGCGCGCTGCTTGGGCGCGCTCATCTGCACTTTGGCCAGCATCTCCTCCGCGCGCTCGAACGCAGCTTTCTGAGAGACGCGCTGATGAATCTGGACGGCTTCGGCGATTTGGTTGCCGATCGTGCGCAGCGGGTTGAGCGAGGTCATCGGCTCTTGGAAGATCATGGCGATCTCTGCGCCGCGGATCTCGCGCATCATCGCACCTTTTGGATCGAGCTTGGCGATGTCCACGACCTCATCCGTCTCTTTTAGGTGCAGGTTGATCTCGCCGCCGACGATCCGACCGGGCGGGCTTTGGATCAGGCGCATGATGGACATCGAAGTGATGCTCTTGCCGCAGCCGCTCTCGCCCACCAAGCCCAGAGTTTGCTTGCGCGCCAGCAAGAACGTCACGCCGTCCACCGCGCGCACCACACCGCTCTCCAGGAAGAAATACGTCTTGAGGTCCTTGACCTCCAAGATCGGGCGATCCGGTGCCGGTACGTTTGGCGAAGGGAAAGGGGCGGTCTGCGTCATCGTGCGTTCACTTGAATTGCGGCAGCCAGCGCTGCTCGGCCTCGAACATTTCGTTCACCATGGCCCGGATCTGCGGCAGCGTCATCAGTGCGCCGGTCAGCGGGTCGAGGGCGATGGCCTGATGCACGGCATCGCGGTCGCCGGTTAGCGCGCCGATCACCGCCAGCTCCTGCACGTTGATGTTGGTGCGGTTGATCGCAGCGCACTGCGGTGGCAGCGGGCCATGCATCGTCGGCTGGATGCCGTTGCGATCCACCAAACAGGCTACCTCCACGCAGGCGTTCGCCGGCAGGTTGTTGATGGAGAGCGCGCCCTTGCTGCCGGGCAAGCCGTCGTTCGGCACGTTGCCGTAGATCACGCGTTTCTGGTCGGTCTCCATGCTGTGGATGATGAGCGCCCCGTATTCCTCGCTGCATTGCAGCGGGCCATGGGTCATCTCCTCCAGCCGGCGTTGTTGTTCCGGCGTCTCGCGCCCGCTGCTGATCACGAAGTAGTCCCAGCGCGTCTTGATGTAGGCCTCGATGGTCTGTGGGTTCTTGCGAAACCAGGGCGTGTACTCGCTGCCGTGGTGGCTGCTCTCGGTGTGGAAGTAGCCGAACGTGCGCATGATCTCGGTGCGCACGCGCTCGTAGTAATACACGTCGTCGTCCACGTGGTGCTCGGCGCCGGTCTGCACGAATTTGCCGTTGCGCCGCTTGCCGTTCTTTCCGTCCGCCTCCAAGGGCGAGGGGTTCTGGCGCAGCATGGTCTCGCGGATCTTGGGGTAGATGTCGTTGCCGTCTCTGTCGGTGAAGCGCGTAAACCAGGCCTGATGGTTGATGCCGCCGCACTTGAACGACACGTCTTCGTAGCGGTAGCCGGCGCGCTTGATCAACATGGCGCTGGTGCCTTGCACGCTGTGGCACAGCCCCACCGTCTTGATGCCCATCTCGCTCGTCGCCCAGCAGTTCATCGCCATCGGATTGGCGTACTGGATGAGCAGCGCGTCCGGGCAGAGGTCGTGCATATCCTGCGCGATCTCTTTCAGCGCGGCGATGCTGCGCAGGCCGCGAAACACGCCGCCGGGCCCCAACGTGTCACCGACGCACTGGTCTAAGCCGTAGCGGCGCGGGATCTCGACGTCGCACCGATACGCCTCGATGCCGCCGACTTGAAAAGCAACGATGACATAGTCCGCTTTGCGCAGCGCCCTGCGCCGGCTGGTCGTCATCTCCACGCGAGCCGGCAGCCGGTGGTTGGCCACGACGCACTGCACACGATCGTAGGTGCGCCGCAGGTTAGCGGCGTTGATGTCGAACAATACCAAGTTGGCTGCCTGCAGCTCCGGAAACGATAGGATGTCTATGCACAACCGCAACGGAAAGACGTATCCACCGGCGCCAACGATGACGATGCGAGGTGAACGCATAGGGTGCGCACATTTAAGCCAGACTGCCTCGATTGTCAAATGCGTCGCGGCGAATCCCCCGAACGGGTGAACCGCTTTCGACCTTCTGAGCGGCGCGCCGGCGACCAGAAGCAGCTAATCTAGGCGCAGGAGGTATGTTACAGATATGGTTACGATGATGCATGTTCCCGCAACCGGTCGGCCGCGCGCTGCCGCATCTATGTGGAAGGCCGCGGACGTGTTGATCATGTCGCTGGCGATCGTCGCCGGCATGGGCATCGGCGCGGCTGCGCTCTTCGCGCCGTTCGTCTCGACCAGCAACCTTTCGAGTGGACAAGCGCTGCCGGCGCCGTTCATGCTCGGCATTCTCGCCGTGCAAGCGGCTGCGATGCTAGGTGCGGTGTGGCTGCTCGGCCTGAAGCGCCGCAATTACCGCTGGGCCGACCTCGGCCTGACACCGACCTCGCCGAGCTGGATCGCCGCTGCCGTTGCCATCTTCGTGGTGTTACGGCTGTTCACGGTTGCCCTGTCCGTCTTGCTGGCCCAGCTTGGCGTGCAGAGCATGCAGGCGCAAGCGCTTGCGCCCGGCATGACCGCGTTTCCCGGTGCAATCGGCATGCTGTTCCTGGCCGGCGTCGCCGTGCCGATTGCAGAGGAGATTTTCTTCCGCGGCGTGGTGTATCGCTGGCTGCGCGATAAGTGGGGCGTGGCCGTTGGCGCGATCGTGAGCGGCGTCATCTTCGGCCTGGTCCACTTCGAGCCGGCAACGGTGATCCCCGCGGTGTTGCTTGGCATCGCTTTGGCGCTGGTATACGAGCGCAGCCGGTCGTTGTGGCCGCCGATCCTCATCCACGTGCTGAACAATGCGCTTGCTCTCGCCTTGCTCTATGTGCTCATCGCGACCGGCGTGCCGATCCCCGGTGTCAACTGAAGCGGCCAAGCGCGCATGGACGAGCGAATCCCTCGCGCGAGGGATTCGCTCGTGTGTCTTCTCGCCTACGATGGAGTTGTGATGTCCGATTCAGCCTCTCGCCAGCTCGCCCCAGAAGCGCGCGTCGCGCTCATCGTCACCGGCTGCTTGGCCCCGGCCCTCGTCGTCTCGGTGCTGCTGGTCGCCTTCGGCCCGGTCGTGATCGGTGCATGGCTCACCGGCCAGCCGTTTCGTTTGGAATCCACGCCGGCGCTCGGCCTGACCGCGCTGGCGGTCGCTCTGGTGCAGGCCGGCGCTGCGCTCATCGCGCTGATCGCGACGCGACGCTGGATCAACGGCACGCTGCGACGCGAGGGCGAAACGCACGCCGGCCGGCTCACTCAACAGCAGTTGGCGCTGGCCGCGCAAATGCGCGAGGCGGCGGCACAAGAGGAGCGCAACCGGCTTGCCCGCGACCTACACGACACCATCAAGCAGCAACTCTTCAGCATCAACGTCGCGGCGGCAACGGCGCAGAGCCTGCAGGCGCGCGACCCGGACGGCGCAGCGCAACACATCCAGCGCGTGCGCGACCTCTCACAAGCGGCCATGGCCGAGATGAAGGCATTGCTCACCCAACTGCGCCCGCAGCCGCTGGCGACCATCGGGTTGATCGGCGCGATCCAGGAGCAACTCGAGGCGCTGCACTTCCGCGCCGAGGTGGAGACAGAGCTGCGCCACGACCCGCTGCCCGACGAAGCGGAACTGCCGCCGGGCGCGCAAGAAGCGATCTTCCGCACGGTGCAGGAGGCGCTCTCCAACATCGCCCGTCATGCACGGGCCAGGAACGTGCGCTTGAGCCTCTCGCGCGAGACCATGAACGGGCGCGCGCGGTTACGGGTGAGCATCGCGGACGATGGGCAGGGCTTCGACCCAGCAGCGACGCAGCCGGGCATGGGGTTGAGCAACATGCGCGCGCGCATTGCCGAGCTGGGCGGCGCGCTGGAAGTGCAGTCGGCCCCATCGAGCGGCACAGTCGTGCGGTTCAACGTGCCGCTCGTCCGGCCGGCCGATCAACTGGCGCGGGCGCAGCGCGAGAAAGAGGAGCGCTTCCAGCGCGTATATTGGGCGACCAGCCTGCTCGGCTTCGCACTGGCCACCCTGCTCGTCGCAGGCATGGTCGTCCTGGGCTTCCTGGTGGAGATCACCGTGCGCGGCCGTTCGGAGCTGTGGGGCGGCCTGCCGGTCATCGGCGCGCTGGGCGCATTGGTCATCGTGCCGTTGCTCATCTACAGCTTCAACCTGCGGCGGCGACTGCGGAACGACCCGTCGTTCAGCCCGGTCTGGCTGGATGTGCTGCACTACTACGATACCGGACAGCTCTTCTACTTGACGCTCTTTGCCGCTTGGGGATGTTTCTCGTTGCGCGCCTTCGTCCTGGCCGCAGCAGCGCTGATCGGCCTGGTCGTCGTGTTCGCGATCAACCTTCGCTTGTATCGGCGACTGGATCGCCGTTTGGAGGATTGGGCCACGCCGCAGCTCCTGCGCGCCCGGCGCAACGAACAGTTGCTCTTTCTGGGGTTCGCCGCGATCTTCCAGATCGCAGTCTACGCCGGCTTGTTCGGCCCGATGAGCGAAGTGCGGCTCTTCTATGACCGCGTGGACGGCGCGTGGTTCGTCTCGCTGCTGGCAATCGCTTATCCGCTGGTGATCGTAAGCGGCATCCCCAACCTAGTGCTGACGCAGCGCCAATACCGCCGGCTGGTCGCGCAGGAAACTGCGGTCGAGTCACCGGCGCAGGCGCGCGTCTTCGTCGGCCCAAGGCTGCGTCGGATGCGCACCTTGGCCGCCGGTTTGACGGTGGCCTATGCGCTGCTCACAGCGTCGGTCGGGCTGCTTCTGGTCGAGGATGCGCGCCCGTTGGCTTGGCTCGCAGTTCTGACGGCCGTCGTCGTGCTAGGAGTCAAGTGGTGGGTGGAGCGCGCGCTCACGGCGCGCGTCGGCGAGTGGTCTACGTTGCATGCGCAGCAGTCGGCGCTGTGGATTTATACCGTCTTGTTGATCATCAATGTGACCGGCACCGTCGGTGGTATCGTCGGCGCGCTCTTGGCGATTTCCTCGCCTGAAGCTACTCCCAGCATCCCGCCGAATCAAGCTATGGCCCGGGCGTCGTTCGGCATCGCAACGCTCTTTGTGGCGGCGTTGCCTCATCTGTTGGCGCAAACACGCATCACGCGTCGGCGCATTCACATCCTGGAGGCAGCCGGCACGAAGGCGGCTTAGTTCGCCTCTAATGCGAGGCCGATACACTGGCTGCGGACGGTTCGTATAACGCGTTAGGAGATTCAAACCCGTCGAAGAGACGCTTGAGGAGGATATGTGACAGAACGAAAACCGGTCGCCAACGATGGCAACCGCACGGCGACGTGGACGATCATCGGCGTGTTGGTCGGATTTTCGCTGCCGATCTTCATGTGCGTGTGCTTGATGTTGACATCGCTCGTCGGCTTTGGAGCATCGCTCGGCACGGCGGGTGGCGCCTCGATGGCGCCGAGCGGAACGACGATCGCGCCGCGCCACATCTCCGGCCCGCTCACCGGCCCGGCGGTGGCGGTCATCGGCGTGAATGGCCCGATCGTGAGCGGCGAAGCACCGGAGTTCGACCTCACCGGCCCGACGGCCGTTGCTGCCTCGGCCAGCATCGCCCGGCTGATCCGGCAGGCAGCGCGCGACCCACAGGTGAAGGCCATCCTGCTGCGCGTGGACTCGCCGGGCGGCAGCGTGATCGGCAGCGACGAGATCTACTACGCGCTGAAGCAGGCGAACAAGCCGGTGGTGGTGCAGATGGGTGCGCTGGCTGCGTCGGGCGGCTACTACGTCAGCATGGCCGCCGACCACATCGTCGCCCATCCCGACACGCTCACCGGCAGCATCGGCGTGATCAGCGAATTCACCAACATCGAGGGCCTGTACGAGAAGCTGGGCTTGAGAAGCACGGTCATCAAATCCGGCGAGTTCAAGGACTTCGGCAACCCCACCTCACCTTTCACCGAAGAAGACCGTAAGCTATGGCAAGCGGTGATTGACGAGACCTACGAGAACTTCGTCAAGATCATCGCCGACAACCGCGGCATGACGGTCGAGGAGGTGAAGCGGCTGGCCGACGGCCGCATCTACACCGGCCGGCAGGCGTATGCGCTCAAACTGGTGGATCAGCTCGGCTACTTCGAGGACGCGGTGAACGAAGCAGCGTCGCGGGGCGGTATTACCGGCGAGCCGCGCGTGATCGAGTATCGCCGTCAGACGCCGTTTGCGCAGTTGTTCGGCATGTCCGTGGCGCGGGTGATCCTGGCTGCGCTGGGTGTGCCGGTCGAGCGGCTGAGCGCGACGCCTGGCGTGCTGGAGTATCGGTAGTCAGGGGACGGGGATCAGGGGGTCAGGGGTCAGGGATCAGAAGTCAGAGGTCAGAGGTCAGAGGTCAGAAGTCAGAAGTCAGAGAGCAGAAGCCGACTTCCCACTCCCGACTTCCCACTCCCGACTCCCGACTCCCCCTTCCCAATCTCCAATCTCAAATCACCATGAACTCCTCTCAACCCATCCAACCGACGCCAGCGACCGAGCGCATTGACGTGCTGGACATCCTGCGCGGCTTCGCGCTGCTGGGCATCTTGGCAGTGAACATGTCGCTGTTCAGCTTCCCGCTCGTCTCGCAGTTCATCGGCACGCCGCGCGGCGACGGCGCACTCGATCGGGTCGCCGAGTTTCTCGTCACCTGGCTGGCGACGAGCAAGTTCTACCCGCTGTTCGCTTTCCTATTCGGGCTGGGTATGACGATGCAGATGGAGCGCATCCAGGCGGCCGGCAGCGGGCCGGCACGGTTCATGGCGCGCCGCTTGCTCGTGCTGATGATCTTCGGCCTGATCCACGCTTTGCTGATCTGGAACGGCGATGTCTTGTTCATCTATGCGATCACCGGGTTGGTGCTCGTGTTGTTCCGCAACGTGCCGCCACGCAACTTGCTGATCTGGGCGGGCGTGCTGGTGGCGATTCCGGTGGTGTTCAGCCTGGGCAGCGTCGCGCTGGGTGCGCTCTCTGCCGGTGCGTCCGCCGAAGGCATGCGCATGTTCGACGCCGTCATGCGCGACCTAGAGCAGCGCGCGCTGGCAACCTACGCGCGCGGCACGTGGGGTGAGATCTTCATCTGGCGGGCCATCGAATGGGTGATCACCCTGGCGCTCTTCCTCTTCAACAGCTGGCTGCAGCTCATTGCCCTCTTCCTGATCGGCATGTACTTCGCCAAGCAGCGCATCTTCCAACGGCTCGATGAGCATCTGGCCTTGTTCAGGCGCGGGCTGCGCATCGGGCTGGGCGTGGGCCTGCCGGCTAACTTCCTCATGGCGTGGATCACACACGTCGTCGAGCGTGACTTCATGTCGCCGCTGCTCGGCGTGTGGTCCGTGTTGCTGCTGGTGTTTGGGCCGGTGTTGACCTTCGGCTACCTTTCGGCATTCGTGCTGCTGGCGCAGCGCGAGGTTTGGCACAAGCGGTTCGCGCCGCTGGCTGCTGCCGGCCGCATGGCGCTGAGCAACTACATCACGCAGTCCGTCGTCTGCACGCTGATCTTCTATAGCTACGGCCTAGGGTTGTTCGGTCGGGTAGGCGCATTCGCCGGCTTGCTGCTCAGCATAGTTATCTGGCTGGTCCAGTTGCCGATCAGCGTTGCGTGGCTCAGCCGGTTTCGCTTCGGGCCGCTGGAGTGGCTGTGGCGCACGCTCACCTACGGCAAGGCTCAGCCGATGCTCAAATCAAGTGCGCCCTCGCCTGCGCTGTCGTAGCCCAGTCGCTGGGTTGCTCGGTGGTCAGCTTGCCGAGTGACCGAGCAACCCGAAAACTCATCAACCTATGATCCGTGTTGCTTTCGTGGACGATCACAGCATCGTGCGCCGCAGCCTGAGCGCCTATCTATCCGCACAGCCGGACATCCTCGTGGTCGGCGAGGCGGCGTCGGGCGAGCAGGCGCTGGCCGATGCCGCTGCCTGGAACGCCGACGTGATCGTGATGGACATCCTGATGCCCGGCGGCATAGACGGCATCGAGACCACACGACGGCTGAAGCGGCTGCTGCCGCAAGTGCAGATCATCGTGTTGAGCGGGTATTCCGACGACGCGCGCATCATCGGCGCGCTGCGCGCCGGCGCGATCACGTATGTCGAGAAGGATAGCGAGCCGGAGCAACTGCTCGAAGCCGTGCGCGGTGCCGCGCAGGGCAAAGCGGTGCTCGAGCCGAAGCTGATGCAGCGGGTGATGCAGGCGCAGACCATGCGCCACAGCGATGTGCTCACCGAGCGCGAGGGGGAGGTGTTGAAGCTGCTGGCCGAAGGGCTGACCAACGCCGAGATCGCGGCGCGCTTGTTCGTGAGCGAGGAGACGGTGAAGACGCACGTGGCCAACATCCTGCGCAAGCTGGGCCTGGCGCATCGCACGCAGGCGGCTATCTACGCGTTGCGGAACGGGTGGGTGAGTTGACAGGGGCGTTGCAGCCGAGCGCGCTCCGGCTGAGGACGCCATGCGACAGCCAGATCGTGAAGCGCAGGTTGCAGCTCCACTGCGCCGAGCGTCGAGGCGTGTTTCAACACCTCGCCATCACTTCGCCGTCTTCGGCGAAGATGCTCGCGTCAATCAAGAGGAATTCCGTGAACGTCGTACCGTTCACGCTCGCTTCCAGGTATGGATGTTCCACGTGTCTTCGACGCCTCCGCCGAAGGCAAACGGACTCGGATGAACACCCACCAAATCCGGCGCGACGACGACGGGACGCATCACGTTAAATAGAGGGAGGCTAGGCAATTCGGTTGCCCACAGTCGCTGATGCTCTGCCCACAACCGGCGATACTCGTCAGGTTGCTGTAATGCCACACGACCATTCATCAACTTCATCAGAGTTTCATCAGCCCTCGTGTTGCGCCAGCCCGACCAATTCGACTTTTCAAATGGACAGCCGTTGTCGGGTGAGGGGATGCTGGCTACGGTCGTCGCTTGCGCTGCCCAGCGCAGCGGGTGAGGTTTTGCGCTACCGAGCCAACCCGCTAACCCTAGATCGAACTTTCTGCTGTTGCGAATGCCTGAACAATCTTGCGCCTCGAATTCTTCCCAGGAGTAAAACCGAACGTGAACTGCGATGCCAACGATTGCCAGCTGCTTTTGGATGAGTTCGGCTATTGGCCGGCGAGGATGTGGCGCGACGTCCATCGAAGCAATTTCGAACGTGAGCGCGCCGCGTGTAGGATGCATCGCAGGCATGCGTGAAATGTCGTAGCCCGCTGCTTGGAGAAGTGAGCGTGCTCTTTGTGGGTCAAAGGCGTAGTTGGGCAGATGGGTGTCGCCGGCATAGAGTGGATGCCAGGCCGGCAGATAAGAGCGCATGAGTTCGCCACGCCCACCGAGCACCCGGTCAATAATCGCCCCGCGATCAATTGCATGCGCGACCGCCCGGCGCACGCGGAGATCGGATAGATGCGGGTTGTCGAGGTTGAAATCCAGCACCTCCCACCAATCTCTCGGAACCCAGATCACGCGTGCGAAAGTTCGCGCAGCGAGTGCATCGTAGTCCTGTGGGTTCTCATGCTCGCGCAAGCGAATCGCCGGCAGGCCCAGTTGCGCCTGAATCGCTCGCGCTTGAAGTCCCTTCGTCAATTGCTCGGGCGTTTGCCAGTAGCCGGTGGCGGATTCGAGCGCATAGCGCGCGCCGAACGCGACGCGCTGGATCGCAGGTTTGCCCAGTGCGAAGCCTGCAAACGCTTGCAGAATCACAGGCTTGCCCGGCTCGCCACCTTCGACCAGACGATATGCCCCGGCGTAAATGGGACGGCGCGCAAAGGCGCTCCCGGCCAGGGCCTCGACGGGCATGCTATTCAAGATATGCCTGGGCAAGACGTTGCGGCCTACTTCGAGGTAATCCACGGGCACAACCGGTCCGGCATGCTGCGCTAGACCTGCGTAGAGGGCAGGATTCTTCAACCGCCCGCCCGTCTGCGCAGCTTGACGCGCCTGTTGCTGGCTCATGAAGCGATAGATCACGCGGTTAGGCGATGGCGCAACGACCCGGTCTACGAAAAGCTCAGGCGCCGGCAAGCCGGACGAACTCAGGTGCGATCCCGGCCAGTTCGGTTGCATCACCCATTCCCACGCGAAGACCAGATCGTCAGCAGTCAAAGGATGACCGTCATGCCAGCGCAGGTTCGGTCGCAGTCGGAATTCGACTTCCAAGTGTTCGTCTTGATTCTTGCCGACGAATCGCACCAAACCGTTGTCGAGCGTGGGTACCTCGGCGGCAAGATAAGGCATGTATCGTCCGCTTGCGTCCAAGCGCACCAGCTCAGCATAAATTGCCGGCATGACGAGACGACCGAGTTCTTCGCTCTGGTCTGGCAGAAACGAAGTCCCACCTTGAAGTGGCACATCGAGGACGATGGTGTCGCGTGGAGTGGGCACCCACCGGGGTTCGTGCGTCGTGCGCTTGCTTAGGTGATCTGGCCCCCAGTGGGGCACAGCAAGATAAGGACGCAAGTCAATGCCGGAAGCGGCGATGATGCGTTCAAACTTAGCAAACAACTGCGCATCGAAAGGCTGATAGCCGGCCTGTATGCCTACTTCCGGCACTTCCTGAATAGCGCGAGCGATCCTGGTGCTTACCTCGGCCGGTGCTGTGGCGGCAATCACCAGCACATCGGCAGGGTTGATTGGTTCTGTGACATGTAACACCTGCATCTCTTGAGCCCACCGCTCAAAAGGCGTGCCTTGTAGCTCACCTGGCAAAAGCCCCTTGAACATCGCAGGTGGCATCGCGTCCACTGCAGCGAAATCGCACACGCCGCGAAACACGGCGGCTTGGACGCCGGTTTCAACGTAGTCACCGGTAATATGAACCGGCGACGCGAGCTTCGTTCCGTGGAGCGCGAGAAGACCGGCTGGCAAAAAATGTTCGGCCAGCGGTGGTAAGGTTGGCCTGGACCACGGCCAACGCGGCCAGCAAGGCCTTCGGTTGGCCAGTTGGTCAAACACGTCGTTTTGCTCCCCCGGCTTCAAGCCGGAGTCCACGCGAGCGATGAACATGATCGCGCGTGCCGTTTGTCCGTTCCGTGCACTCATCGCAAGCGGTTTCACCCACCCATGCCCATGGCCGAACAGGTAACTCAATGGGTCGAGCAGCGCGATGTGCACCTTACCGACGCGTAGCGCGTCGAGTGTCTCGAGTTTGGTTGGGTGGCCAGGCTTGACGATGACGTTTAGGCCACTGGCCTGGCTAAGCTTTTGCGCCCAACGTTCCCAATAGAGCCGCGTTTCATGGACAAAGGCGCCGGCATACCCAGCGTCAACCACAACGAGCGGTTTCTGGGCTGAAGGCCGTAAGTCAGTGTGCGCACATGTCACAGGTGATTGTCCACTTCAGGATACCGAACGCAGCCCGCAGGTCTGTCGAGGACAAGCGACGAGGTCGTCGTGAGAACAGTAACAAATGTGACCGTCGGCATTCCTCCGACATTTGTTGCAACCCCACTGGCATCCGAAGAAGCAGCATTTGAAGTGGCCGACGCGGGTGTAGCCGTTTGGACAAATGGACCCTCCGGCCAGACACCCTGCGCACTCAGGGCCTGGGCAGCAGGCATTTGCTCGGGCGACTCCCGCTCCGCCTACCATCGAAAGGCCTAACCCAACGATTAGCGCTCCTAACCTCCGTAGGAATCGCTTGCGCGACAGGCGCTGCGCGAGGAGGAGAACCAATTGCTCATCGAGTCCCATCGTTCGTACCTCGTGGAAGTGTCCTATCGGTCGCAGCGCGATCGAATACATCCCGTTGATGATGCGATAGCGCGAGGGGTGGCTCCGGCGATGAGGCATCCTCGAGCAGCGCCTCCAAACCTGCAAGGTCGTTGACGATGCCTCGACGTTGCACTAGCCCATCCTTGCAGAGCCGGTATGCGAATGGAGTGACGTAGACTTCATACTGTTTCGAAAGTGCACCACTGGGGTCAGCCACCAGAGCGATGCACGCATCATCAGTGCCGAAGGCCTCTAATGCTTCCTCAGCGCTGCTTTGACTGATAAGCACGATGTTGAGATCGCGCCGATAGTCTCTGGCAAACGCAACCACATCAGGCATCAGTGTGCGACATGGTTCGCATCGCGGGGATACGAAAATGAGGATGCTCGTGCAACCTCTCAAATTCTGGAGCGATATCGGCCGATTTTGGCGGAGATCCATCGCGCTGAAGTCGGGCGCCGGGGTGTGCAGCGCCAATCCTTCTCGTGTGTTCAGGAAGTCGCTATCCAGTCCGAGGCGAAGTTGAATGAGACCGAGCTGGCGCACGAGACCGAGGACGATCACAGACAAGGCGATGACCAGCAGCCACAAGGCGATGTAGCTGATGAGCCACACTCCTGTCATCATGTCACCTCATTGGACCGTCTCACGCACCTGCTTAGTCTCGTTGGGGTGTGTTTGGATTGAACCGCTGAGGATGTCCAGGCGCGAACTATCCATGGCAGCGCTTCGATGAGTGACAGGGCAATAAGCCCGAACGCTGACAGCGTGATGATCGGTATGAGCCGCAGACCTGATTCCGCTGATGAAGCGCTCCCATGCAAAAAGGCCGGCGATGGCTGTGGCCCAATCGCAACAGCAACAGCAGCTAGGAGCAACAAGACAATTCGCAATAAGGTGTGCCAGCCAATCCTGTCTGCGCTTGCGCCAAAGCAGAAGCAGGGAATCCGGTTTTGGCGATGGAGGTTAATCCCAACGGCGAGCGCGAAGGCGCTGCACATGAGTGCTGCGGCAACGCCGGCCGGGTCAATCCACATCCCGGCGACGAGGAGCATACCAATCGTCAGTTCCATCCACGGCAGAGCGTAGCCGATCGGCCTCGCTACGTTGGCAGGGAGGATGCGGTACTGCGATACGCCCCTGGCGAAGGCGTTGAGGTTACGTAGCTTCGATGCGCCGGCGAGTGCGAACGTGAGGCCGAGGACAAGCCTCAGAGAAACGAGCGATGACGACAAATCATCAATCACTGCCATGGGTGACCTGACTTTTAAACTCGGTCACTTTCGCACAGTGTGGTTGATGTGGTTCTGATGTACTCCCTTCCTGAACGAGAAAGCCGTTTCGCTCTTCGAGCGCGTTTCGAAAGTCATTCTAGAAAGGCCTAAGAGCCTATCTCTAAACCTCGCATTTGCGCCAACAGATGATGGCGCAGGCGAAAAACAGCAGGGACAGATAATTGCTCGCCTTCTTCTCCCAGCGAATCAGCAACCGACGAAAGCGATTGAGCCATGAATGAGTCACTTCGACCACCCAGCGGCGCGACTTGCGTCGGCCCGGCTTGCGCCGGCGTTTTTTTGGGCGTTCTCCTTGTCCGGCACATGGATTTCGTAGCCATGTGCCTGCGCCACCTGACGGCAGGGTTCGCCGCTGTAAGCTTTGTCCAGACACAGATTCTGCGGGACGGTTTGCGGGTCAGGTCGCTCCACCGGCATGGCATCCAGCGTGGACTCCAGCAACGCGCTATCCGGCGTGTTCGCCCCGCTGACCACGATCGACAACGGCACACCCTGCTCATCCACCAACAGACTGCGCTTGACGCCCCTTTTGGCGCGATCCGTAGGGTTTTTGCCTGTCTTTTCGCCCCCCAGCGGGGCCTTGGTCATCGCCCCGTCGCCCGCTTGCCACTTCCAGGCGATCCCTTTGACCTCGTCATACTCCGCCAAACCCGCCTGCCACATGCGCTTGAAGACGCCCGCCTGCACCCAGCGCTGAAAGTAGCGATGGACTGTCTTTCCCGATCCATACTCTTTCGGCATGGCGTTCCACGGAATGCCGGTTCGCAGCGCGTACAAGATGCCGGTCATGGTCTTGCGCCGGTCTGCTGCCGGCCGCCCACCGATGTGTTTGCGCTGCCGTCCGCGTCCGCGATAGCGCGACTTCGGTTGGGGCAACAACGGTTCAATGCGCGCCCACAGACTATCAGACAGCTCCCAACTTGCAACGTCGGCGTATCGCGTCCCACTGGTATTATCCATATCCCTATTATGGCTCGTTCCGTAAGTTTAGAGATAGGTTCTAATAGCTTTGTCAAGCTGGTTCGAATTTGTAGAACGTGTTCGTCTATGGTTCTACCGCCTGCTTGACGATCGGCCCGGCGACAGCGAACGCCACGCGCACCGTCTGGAGCGGCGCCTCGTCGCCCAACACCTCGATCAGCGCAATCAGCGGCGTGCCTTTGGGGATGCCGCGCGGCAGCCACAGGGTCGGCGCCGGACGGCGTTCCATCGCTCCCACCATCGAGGTGTAGCGCAATACTTCCCCATCCTCGGTCAGGATGCTCACGTCAATCGAAGGGAATTCCTTGAACGGCGTCAGGCCCATCTCCACCGTCACGCGCGTGCCGTCCGGCCAGGGCATCACGCGGTAGTCGGTGACGCGCGCGTCGCTCGGCGGGCGCTTGGGCAGCTTGTCGAACGGCTGACCGTTCGGATTGTCGTAGAACTGGATGTCGTCGGGCATAGCTGCATTATCCCGCGCCGCGGGCCAAGGATGCGCGCTCTGCGCGCATCCCTACGGCAGCTTGACCCGTTGGGGCGTCAACGGTCGCGCTAGCCCGAGCTGGCCGAAATCGTTTCGTCCCCAGCAATACAGCACGTCGTCGCGGATGGCACAGGTATGATCACTGCCGGTTGCCACAGCGGTCACTGCGCCACTTCCGGGCAGTTTCACTTCTTGTGGCGTGTTCCGATAAGTGAAGTCGCCCAGCCCCAGCTGGCCGTAATCGTTCTTGCCCCAGCAATACAGCCTACCGCCGCGAGTGGCACAGGTGTGGTCGGCGTTCGTTGAGACGCTTTGCACGACCCCGCTCCCCGGCAAGTTCACCCGTTGTGGAGTAGCGCTTTGCTTAGTCTGTCCCAGCCCGAGTTGTCCATAGATGCTCGCGCCCCAGCAATACAGCCCACCGCCGCGAATTGCGCAGGTATGGTAGTACCCCGATGAAACCGCGGTGACCGCCTCGTTGTTACGATCTGGCCAGCTCGACACCACTTGAGGTGCAGTCCTGTCGGCGTCGTCTCCGAGCCCGAGCTGGAAATGGTCGTTCCGCCCCCAGCAATACAGCGCGCCGCCGCGAATCGCGCATGTGTGCAGGCCGCCCGCCGAAACGCCATTCAACGTTCCACTCCCAGGCAACTTGACCGATTGCGGCGTGGCGTAATCTGTTTGATTGCCGAGTCCAAGTTGCCCGGCGTCGTTGCGCCCCCAGCAATACAGCGTGCCGCTGCGAATCGCGCACGTGTGGAGCCATCCGGTTGAAACTGCGTTGATCTTGCCGCTGCCGGCCAAGCTGACCTGTTGGGGACCGTCGTAGAACGCCGTGTCTCCCTGTCCGAGTTCGCCGAAAACATTTCTTCCCCAACAGAACAGCGCGTCTCCGCGAACAGCGCAGGTGTGAAACAAGCCCGCCGCAATTGCGCCGACGTCCCCACGTCCGGTTAACGCAATCTCTTGCGGGTCATCGTAGGTCGCGTCGGCGCCAATTCCAAGCTGGCCGTAATCGTTCAGGCCCCAGCAATACAGCGCGCCGCCGCGAACGACGCAGGTGTGCCCCTCTGCACCGATGGCGAGCGCAACCACTTTGCCTTCGCCCGGCAAGCTGACCGCCTGAGGCGTGGTGTATCTCGTTGTGCTCCCGATGCCAAGCTGGCCCCGGTCGTTGCGACCCCAACAGTACAGCACGCTGCCACGTGCCGCACAGGTGTGCGAGTCGCCAGCAGCAACGGACGTCACCGGGCCACTGCCGGGCAGCGCGACGGCTTCCAGAGCTTCGTACGGGCCGGCATGGCCAAGCCCAAGCTGGCCATAATAGAAGTTATCGCCCCAACAGTAGAGTGACTCGCCACGAACCGCACAGGTATGCGATCTTCCGGTCGCGAGCGAGGTAATCGCACCGCTGCCGGGCACTTTCACCGCTTTGAGTGCAGTCCCCCTTATCTGCTCGCCCGGCCCAAGTTGTCCAAAATCGTCGTCACCCCAACAATACAGCGCGCCGCCGCGAACCGCGCAGGTGTGTTCTTCGCCGGCGGCAATGGCTGTTACGGGGCCGCTGCCTGGCAGTGCGACCATTTGCGGCGTGTCTTGGCTCGCCTTGTCTGCCAGACCGAGCTGGTTATAGCGGTTCTCACCCCAGCAATACAGCGCGCCACTGCGGATGGCGCAAGTATGCGCACGACCGGCCGTAACTGGGGTCACCGGCCCGCTGCCCGGCAGCGTCACCGCGCGCGGTTCGAGTTCGGGTTCTGGTATCCCAAGCGGTGATTGCCCGGAGTTGCCCAACCCGAGCTGGCCGTTGGCGTTGTCACCCCAACAATACAGCGCGCCGCCGCGGATGGCGCAAGTGTGACGCCAGCCTGTGGCGACGGATGTGACCGCGCCGCTGCCCGGCATGGCCACGGTGCGCGGTTCGAGCTCCGGCATCCTGAACAGCGGATTCTTAGCGTTAGTTTCGCCTAGCCCAAGCTGGCCGTAATCGTTCGATCCCCAGCAATACAGTGCACCGTTGCGTACTGCGCAGGTGTAACCCCGACCCGCTGACACTGCCGTGACAGCGCCGCGCGCTGCGGCCGGCCACTTGGTCACCGCTTGTGGCGTAGAGTGACTGTCCTGATCGCCTAATCCGAGCTGGCCGAAAGCATTCTCTCCCCAACAGAGTAAGACACCTTCACGGATTGCACAGGTGTATTTCTCGCCCGCTGTTAGGACTAAAGCAGAGCTGTTTGACGAAGCCGATGCTTCGGGGATATGCAAACTGAAGAAGAGCGCTGACGTCGCTGCAGTAAATCGTATCCACGACAAGGTCTGATTCATAGGCCATTTCACCCGTTAGCCGCTATGAGCAAACTTTTACAACAGCACGAGGTCGGTTGCCATGAAAGGCTAGCGCGAGACTTCATGTCTAGAAGCATTCTAATAGCGAACGTTAACTTTAAGCAAAGCAGAGAGCGTGTGCATTCGCGGAAAGTCACTACAATTCCCTTGTTTCAACGCGCTGCATGCACTTGCTTATGACCTCGCATCGCTCGCTGCGAATGGCCCCGGAACTCGCTCCGGTCGCCACGAATGTGCAATCGCATCTGTGCGGCCTGGTTTCAGATCGCGTCGTCGCGTAATCAGCAGATTGCAGTGCGCAGGAGCTTCCCTATGCCACACGGACCTCTCACCGGATTGACCAAAGATACCGTTCGCAGATTGAACATCACCGACCTGGAACGCATCGAGCGCTTTCGCCGAGCCGGCTACGGCGGCGCAGTGTCGGACGCGCTTGCCACGCTGGGCGTGACCCACACCGTGCTCTCCGACCGCTTCAAGCCGCTGCGCCAAGGCATGCAACTGGTCGGGCGCGCTATTCCCGTCAAGCTACACTCGCTGCCCGACCCCAGCACTGATCCCGAGTGGCAGCGCGAAATCGAGGCGGACTGGGAGGCGAAGGGCGGCCACCCTCAGAAGCGCATGATGCGAGCCGTTGCCAGCGAGCCGCCCGGCAGCGTGCTGTGCTTCGATTGCGGCGGCGACATGCAGCCGGCGCACTTCGGCGAGATGAGTTGCCAACTCGCCTACGCACACGGTTGTCGTGGCATGTTGATCGCCGGCAATTGTCGCGATACGCAATACGTGTTGAAGATGCCGGACTTCCCGATGTTCGTCTTCGGCACGCGCCCCAACGCCTTCGGCGGCTGGATCATCCTCGAAGTGAACAAGCCGATCTATCTGCCGGGCCATATCACGCACTACGTGCGCGTGAACCCCGGCGACTACGTGTTCGCCGACAACGACGGTGCACAGATCATCCCCAAGCACTTGGTGGACGAGGTGCTATTGCGCGTCGAGGCCATCTTCGAGTTCGAGAACCGCGAGCGCGAGATGCTGGCCGCGGGCATGCCGATTGACGAGGTGTATAAAGAGTTCGGCGTTTTGTAGCGGTGAGCTCTCAGCTTTGAGCTATGAGTGTTTAAGCTTCGAGTGCTTCGCTTCCGACTTCTCTGCCGCTCGCTTGCAGCTCATGGCTCATGGCTCACCGCTCATAGCTCATAGCTCATAGCTCACAGCTCACAGCTCACAGCTCACAGCTCATCATGATCAAAATTGCAGAATATCTTCCCCCGAACCCTTCGCCCTTGTGGAAGCTGGCCAAGCAGGCCGGCGTGGACTATGCCGTGGGCGGCTTGCCCCTGCCCAGCGATTGCGGGCCGAACGAGACGCCCTACGACTTCATGCCGTTGCTGCGCATGAAGAAGCGCTACGAAGACGGCGGCTTCAAGCTGGCCGTGATCGAGACCCGCCCGCCGATGGACAAGATCATGCGCGGCCTGCCGGGCAAAGACCAGGAGATCGAGTGGTGCATCAAGCTGGTCGAGAACATGGGCCGGCTGGAGATCCCGGTGTGGTGCTACGCCTGGATGGCAGTGATGAACTGGACGCGCACCAGCACCAGCACCCCGTCGCGTGGTGGATCGCTGGTCACGTCATTCGACCTAAGCGACTATGAGAAAGGGCCACCGCTGCCCCAGGTCAAAGAGGAAGACCTGTGGAAGAACCTCGAAGACTTCCTCAAAATCATGGTGCCGGTGGCCGAGAGCGCCGGCGTCAAGCTCAGCGCACATCCCGATGACCCGCCGCTCTCGCCGCTGCGCGGCGTCGGTCGCATCCTCACCAGCGTAGAAAACTTCCAGCGCGTGGTGGATATGGTGCCCAGCGACTACAACACCATCACGTTGTGCCAAGGCAACTTTACACTGATGACCGACGACCTGCCGGCGGTGATTCGCCATTTCGGCCGGCAGGGCAAGATCAGCTTCGTGCACTTTCGCGATGTGAAGGGCGACGTGCGCCACTTCGAGGAGGCTTGGCACGACGACGGCAAGACCGACATGCTGGCCTGTATGGAGGCCTATCGCGACATCGGTTTTGAGGGCGTGCTGCGCCCGGATCACGTGCCGACCGTCGAGGGGGATAGTAACGAGAACGCCGGCTACTCGTCCTTTGGCCGGCTTTACGCCATCGGCTACATTCGCGGCCTGCGCGAAGCCGTGTATCGTCAGAAGCGCGAGTAGGCTGGTCGTCGGTCGCGGGTGCCGAGCAGGTGCGCATGAGGATTGTCGTCACCGGCAGTTGCGGCAAAGTCGGCGCCGCCGTCGCCACATATGCGCGCCGCCAGGGCGCGCAGGTGCTCGGCGTGGATCACGTCGGGCGCGGCGATGGCCTCGGCACCTACATCGCCGCCGATCTGACCGACCTGGGACAGGTCTACGACGTGCTACGCGGCGCGGACGCGGTCATTCACCTGGCCGCCGTGCCACGCGCCGATCAGTTCACCGCCGCACGCACGTTGCTCCAGAACGTCAGCAGCGCCTACAACGTCCTGCTTGCGGCGCATCATTTAGGCATCCGGCGCGTGGTCGCTGCGTCGTCCATCCAGGTGATACATCGCGCCGGCCATCCCATTCGCGCGCGCTTCCAATACTTCCCGCTCGACGAAGCGCATCCGCCCGACCCGAAGGACGAGTATGGCCTGAGCAAGCTGATGACCGAGCAGGCAGCCGAGATGTTCGCCCGGCACTACGGCATGACCATCGTCAGCCTGCGTTACGTGTGGGTGTGCTCGCCGGATGAATGGCGCAGCCTGCCACACCCACCACCGCCAGACGACGCCGTTGATCCGTTGCCGTTCTGCGTGCATGTGGAGGATGCCGCGCGCGCGGCATGGTTGGCCGCTACGGCGGACTTGCCACCGGCGACACACATCCCGGCTTTCATCGCTGCGCCGGATGTGCGCTTTACTATGACCACCCTGGCATTCCTGCGCCGGTTTTACCCCGATGTTCCTGTGCGGGGTGAGCTGAGCGGCTACACTACGCCGATCAGCATCGCACGCGCCCGAGAGGCGTTCGGCTTCGTCCCACGCTATGCTTGTCACGATTCACAGCAAGAGGGAGATCAGCAATGAAAATCGTCGTCACCGGCGCTAAAGGCAACATCGGTTCTGTGGTCGTCGAATATGCGCGCCGCCAGGGTGCGCAGGTGCTCGGCGTAGATAACGTCGGGCGGGGCGACGGCCTCGGCACCTACATCGCTGCCGACCTGACCGACCTAGGCAGTTGTTACGACATCGTGCACGGTGCCGATGCGGTCATTAACCTAGCCGCCATCCCCGACAGCAAGATGTTTCCGAACGCGCAGACGTTCATGACCAACATCGCCATCACCTACAACGTCTTCCTAGCAGCGGCGCACCTGGGCGTGCCGCGCGTAGTTTGGGCCTCATCTATCCAGGTGAACCACACCGTGCCGCCACACCGGCCGGTGTGCTATCGCTACTTCCCCCTCGACGAGGATCATTCCGTGGATCCACAAAGCGACTACGCGCTCTCCAAGCACGTCGGCGAAATGATCGCCGATTACTTCGCACGCGATTGCGGACTCACTACGGTAAGCCTGCGCTTCACCGACGTGGTGACACTGCAGCGCTGGCCAACGCTGCCGGAGCCGCTCCCACCCGATGAGCGCTATCCGCTGCCGCACTACGTGCATATCCTTGACTGCGCGCGGGCATGCTACCTGGCTGCGACGGCGCCGCTGCCGGCGGGTTCGCACACGGTGGCGTTCATCGCCGCGCGCGACACGCATGTGGACTTGCCTTCGCGCGAGTTGATCGCCCGCTATTACCCCGACGCCGAGCTGCGTGCCGACATTCAAGGCTACGACGCGCTGATCAGCGGCAAGCGCGCCGAGCAAGCGTTCGGTTTCACGCCACAGTTCAGTTGCCGATCGGCCGCGTCTCCGTAGGGAACGTTCTCCGCAGCGTTCCTCCTTCCGTCCTGGCGCACAACAGCGCGTCGGGCGATGGATAATCGCAGTCATGGACATGATCGAGATCGGCCGGCGTGCCAGGGCAGCCGGCAAGCGGCTGGCCCGTGCCGGCACCGCACAAAAGAACGCGGCGTTGCTTGCCATCGCCGATAGGTTGCTGGCATGCCAGGATGACATCTTGCATGCCAACGCCCAGGACGTAGCGAACGCCAAGGCGCGCAACGTCGAGGCCTACTTCATTGACCGGCTGACGCTGACCTCACAACGCTTGCAGAGCATGGCGAACGACGTGCGCGCCGTGGCCGCCTTGCCCGATCCGGTCGGCGAGCAGTTCGATCACCGCACCCTGCCCAACGGCCTGCGGCTGCACAAGCGCCGCGTGCCCCTGGGCGTGCTGGGGGTGATCTACGAAGCGCGGCCCAACGTCACCACCGATGTCGCAGCGCTGGCGCTCAAGAGCGGCAATGCCGTCATCCTGCGCGGCGGCAGCGACAACATCCACAGCAACACCGCGCTGACGACGGTCATCCACGATGCACTCAACCATGCCGGTTTGCCCACCGATGCCGTCCAATTGATCACCGACACCGACCGCGCGCGCATCCTGGAGTTGCTGCGGCTGAACGACTACGTGGACCTCATCATCCCGCGCGGGGGCGAGGGGCTGCATCGTTTCTGCCGGGAGCACAGCACCATCCCGGTCATCACCGGCGGCATGGGCATCAACCACATCTACGTAGATGCCACGGCCGATCAGAAGCAAGCCATCGAGGTGGTCTTCAATGCCAAGGTCAGTAAGCCGACGGTGTGCAACGCGCTGGGCACGCTGTTAGTGCACCAATCGGTCGCTGCTGAGTTCTTGCCCAAGGTCGCGGCGCGCCTCGCCGAGAAGAACGTCGAGTTGCGATGCGATGAGCGCGCCATGGCCATCTTGACGCAGGACGCAAGACACAAGACGCAGGACAACGCTTGCGTCTTGCGTCTTGCATCACCTGAGGATTGGGATACCGAGTGGCTCTCGCTGGTGCTCGGCGTCAAAGTAGTAGATGGGCTGGACGAAGCGATTGCCTTCATCCAGGCGCACACGATGGAGCATAGCGACGGCATCTGCTCGCGCGATCCGCAGGCCATCGAGCGCTTCCTGAACGAGATAGATTCGTCGGCGGTATTCGTGAACGCCAGCACCCGCTTCAACGACGGGGGACAGTTCGGCTTGGGCGCGGAGGTGGCCATCAGCACACAGCGCGTGCACGCCCGCGGGCCGATGGGCTTGCGCGAGCTAACCAGCTACAAGTGGGTGTGCGAAGGTGATGGGCACGTACGGCTCTGAACACCCGTCCTATGCGGGTCGCAGCACGTTCCCAGGCCTGTAGTCCGTCGTCCCAATCATGGCTGGTCGAATGCGAATATGTTGAACACTTGTATGCAAACTTGCGCTTCATCACGAAAGCAGTTTGCGCGTTTCGATGCACTTGACCACTTCTGAGCCGGATATAGAATTCAGCAGAACTTTTGTTCTGTAGACGGGAGGTTGCCGTGTTCCTCACTATTACCGCCAAGCAAGTTGGTCTTCGCGCGCCGCTCTTCCCGGCGTGGCAGTTGCCCGTGGATGAAATACTGCCTAATCCCATCGCGCTACGTGACCTAATCGCCTTCATCGTGCGCAGCGAGGTCGAAGCGTTTCGCGAGCGACAACAAGCGCATCGTCTCACCCGTGTGCTGAGTGCCAACGACATTGCTCGAGGTACCGATCATGGCAAAGTAGATGCCGGCGGTCGCGATTCGAGGCAGACCGTTGATGTAGCCGAGGCGATCGAGACTGCGCTGCAAGCGTTCGAGGATGGGTCTTACTTCGTCTTTGTTGATGAGCAGCAGATCGAGCACCTAGACACCCTTGTCCGCATCTATCCTGAGACACAAGTACTATTCATGCGATTGGTTGCCCTAGCCGGTGGTTGAACTTCTCTGAGTCGTGTGGCTTGATCGAGGTGCACCTATGCTGAGTCAACAACAGGCTCAATATCGGATTGATGCCGTCAAGTTGCAAGAAGGCGAGGGCGAAGCGCGCATGATTGAGCGCCTGTTTAGGCTTGAGCCGCTGCTGTGCGATATCGGTCTGCAATGGTATGGGCTTGATAAAGCCGGTCACCCGCTCGACCGCAAAAAAAGAGAGGCGGCTGAGACCGAAGCTGCGCAGAAGTTCATCACCCTCACAGAAGAGCAACGTATCCAACTATTCGATGCATGGTTCGGCCCGCAGCTCGGACGATATGCCTATCGCGCTTATATCCTCGATAAGCCGTATCAAACTGGCTATATGCGCAAAGCGTTTCGCGCCAGGGAATTCACACGCCTTCAACAACTGACCGAATGGTCATGGCTGCACAGCGCATTGAGACTGACTCATGAGTACGACCAGCCGCTGCGCTGGTTCGCAGAGTATGCCGGCTACCTTGGCTATCGCTCAGATTCACTTGGGTGGTTATTTGCAGCAGCTATAGACATGGGGGGGGGGCGTCGAAGGCGAGACGGTGCTTGAAATTCTAAAGGCGACAGCTCACGGCACGCATCCCGTCGGTATCATGGGTCGTCACGTCACGCGCGGCTTGTTGGCATCATCGAACCCGGAGGGGTGGGCATGCATTGAGCAGTTGCTGTTGGCAGCACAACGACAGGAGGGGTTGCGTCAGGTCATTCTCGAATCCGTAGATGAGTGCCACCCAGACGCGTTCAAGCGCATGTTGCGCCTGATCCTGGATCACAAGCTTATCCGATTCAGTGCAACACTGCGCGCTTTCCATGTGTGGCTGGGCTATCAGTTTCAGGTTGAATCGGCCAAGTGCGCTGAGAGAGTTATCGGCCAATTGCTCTACTGGCTGGAGCACGACGGCGAGCGTCGTGCGATGATCCAGAATGCGAAAGCATCGCCGGAACCGGAGCAATTGTATCTGGCGCTTTGGACATCTGCCTACTTCGACGCATTACATACCGTGCAGGTCGCGGTTGACTGGTTACGCCATGACAAAGTGGAACTGCGCTTTGTAACCGTGCATTTGCTTGACCAGTTGGGGTTGCACGAAATCACCGACCCGCTGCTAATTGATTGCCTGAGCGACAATGACCTGCGTATATGTGCTCGCGCACTTCGAGCGTTTAGTCTTTGGCGGACGTCTCATCACATGAACTGTGAGCAGTTGCAGTTCTTCGAGAAGCTGGTTGCGTTACTTGCACGGATACCTGGCGACAAGACCTTCGAGCCAATGGTGTGGCCGTGGATGAACTTGGAACTGAAACGGAATGTAATTGCAGACTTCATGGTTCCAGCCTTAGGTAAGCGCTCTCCTAAGCAGCTCATTCCATACCTCCCCTTGATGTCGGCATATCGTCGCAGCGAGACGGCTGCACTGTTGGCCAAGCAAAAGCCCTGGGATGCCGAAACACGTCAAGTACTGTTCAGGTTGCTGAGCGATCCGTCGAGCAGCACGCGAGTGCACGTCATCAAGCTATTCGCCGACGAGGACAGTCTTCTGACCGAGCAAGAAGTGTGCGCGGTCGAGAATCTACTGAAGCGTAAATCGGACGATCTGCGACGCGCTGCCATTACGCTATTACTCCGTCAACCTTCCGAGCATGCTCGTGCCAGCGCAGAGCGTTTGGCTGCTGCTTCACAAGCAACTCAGCGCGCTGCAGGCATCGAAATGTTAGGCTTGCTCGATTCACAAACAGCGCAGTTGCCGGTCGTTTCACTCAAAGATGCGCTCGGTTTGATCAATCCGCTTGATTGCACGCCGGTGACCGCACCACAACTGCGCAACGTAAAAATCCTGACACCGGCTGCTATCGAATGCCTGAAGTCGCTGGATGCGCTGATTGATGAGCACGGGCAGACACTGATTCGTATACCTCGTCGGCATTGGAGCGAGCCGTCGGAGACAAACGATGCAGAGCCGATGGAAGAGAAACCTCTTGCGGATGCTGCGTGGCTATTTCCAAGACCAGATGTGAATCTCACAGCACAACAAGACATTAATCGGCTGCCGCTCGCCGCGCTGTGGGAATCTTGGTGGCACAACCGTTCGCAGGCCATGCGCGACGACGATGGCTTGGAATTGGTGCGCGCTGCGTTGTTGCTTGGCTCTCCGGTGATCAAAGGCAATTACTACGGATGGTATGACCAGCGTCCGTTGCCCACGCGCGATGCGATTATCAAGGCGATCGTTGATCTAGGTGATCAAAGCAAACTCAAATTTAAACACACCAGCCTGGTTAAGCGCATCGTTCATTGGCTGGTTCGATTGCATCCGACACCGTATCAGGCCGACTTTGTCCTCGACGTGGCTGAGCATTCTCTGGCATTGATCCACCACGCTGGTGCATGGAACCCTGAAAGAATATCACGCGGCGCAGACCGATCCGAGATGGCCGAGGATTCGAATGGTGATGAAGATGACGACTGCGTAGAGCGCCTGCGTGACGACGATCAATTGCAAAGTTGGCTGAGCATGGCAAGCCAAGCGCCGGAGTTCATCGTGGATTGGAAACCAGCGCATGATGTGCGACTTTGGCGGCTGCTTCACTGGGCCGACCAACCTTATCCAGGTGTCAAACGACAACGCCCTCCCCTCGAATTCTTGCTGAAAGCATGGTCTGCCGGCGAAGCAACCGAAGCTGATGTCCTGGATCAACTCCTCGGTGACCGACCCAGCAACAACTACTACGGCAAGGACTTCTCCGATCTGCGCATGCTGTCCGGCCGTAAACCGAGTAAATTCTTAAAGACCCATCCGAGATTGCGTGAGTTGGTCGAACGATGCAAAGCACGCATCCTCGAGGTTGAGTTGGCGCGCGGGGATCTACCCACCGCTGCGACCGAAGCGGCACTATGCATCCGCTCACTCGAGGGTGCTGATGTCTTATTGCGACTTATTACTGCCTTAGGTCATTGGTCACAAGTTAACGGATTAGCGGATCTGTCAAATTGAAGAGCAGCAAGAGAGACGGCTTGCCCTTACGTTTTCGTTTGAGAACGCCCAGCCATTGGGCGTTGTCCGCCAGATAGGTGATAGGATCGGTGGTCTCGCCCCGATGATAAGCTTGCGTGAAGTAGTACATGCTGCGGTAGACCATCTCTAGCGAGATGGCGGAGAAGGGTTGATGGAGAGACTCGGCGACGGCATCAGTCAGGTCGACGAGGACAGCATAGAGAAGCCAGGTGGCCCACAGTTGGAGTTGCACGCCATTGGTCGAGCCGACCCAGAAGTAGGCCAGGCCCAACAGGCGTTTGACAATCGAATAGGCGTCTTCGATCCGCCACCGTTGCCAGTAGAGAGCTACGACATAGGGCAAGGGCAGCCGCTCGCAGTCCAGTTCGTTCGTCAGGTAGCGATACCATTTGCCCTGATAGAGAACCTCTATCAACCGCACCAACTGGCGGTCGTCTCCTTGACCGATCCAGACCAGATACTCATGCACGGCAGCAGTTCGGTGCAGGATGTGCTCGATCTGGTAGGCCAAGTTGCTCTTGGCGCGGGTGACGAAGGCGATCTGGGTCGCTGTCAGCTGGGCGAAGACAGTGAAGTTGGTGTAGCCCAGGTCGAAGATGAGCAGGCTGCCGGCGCGTAGCACCTTCTGGATGCGTGGCCAAAAGCATTGATCGTGCGCTTGCGCATCTTCTTCGTACCACACCTGACGCGGCAGGTGGGAGCCAAGATCCAGCAACGCCGTCATGCGCCCGGCCAGAGGGTTCGTCTCTGCCTCACGTAAGAGCCCCACCTTGCGCAGTAGCGCATCCAGCGTCGAGCCGTCGTGGATCAGCACCTCAGCGTAGTGCGCCAACGCCCACGCCACCTCGGTCGGCAATGGACGCTGGCGTTCCTGCCAACGTTCCTGCATCAGAGGTAACACCGTGAGCAGAATCTGGCGAAACAGATCGGCGGGAAAGGTGCGCAAGCGCAGAGAGACCGCCTGCTGGCTGACCTGTCGTGCCTCCGCCCATAGCAGCCCCTCCGTGCGCAGCAGACGCACCAGTTCACTGACTTGGTCGATCTGGCGCCAGATCATACTCAGCACGAGGGCAACCATCACGGGCAGATTCAGGATGCGCTCGCGCAACCCTAAGCGATGAAAGTGGGCGACTTGATTCAGGGTGGCCGGATGCACGATCTCCGTCAGCCGCTCCACAATCTTCTCGTCCGGCGGTGCGGACGGCGAGCGCTTGCTCCGATCCCGTTGAATCGCTCGTGTGTGGCGGACCGTGCTACGTCTCTTCGATTGTTTGTCGGGTGTTCTTGTGTCTGTCATGTGCTCATCTTGCCCTGCCAGGGCGCTTTGGGCAAACTTGACTACTTCCCGTTTCTCTTAACTTGTGACCAATGGCCTTAGGTGATCGAGACCTCGCAAGAGGAGATGTCAGGCACGAGCGAGGCAAGTCACAAGTGCTTAGCTATTTGATCCGCATTTGCATGCCAAGTACCGCGGATACTCCAGAGGCATTTGCCGATCAATGTAAGGCGCTCGGTATTCCTGAAAAGCGGCTTGTAGAGCTAGGCGTGTTCGCTCCGCAGTGGGCAGGATTTGTCGAATGTGCGTTAGGGTGGCCCGGCGCAGCAGAAGCAATATGGTGGATACACGCACACACCAAAGATCGGGGCTGGCACGTGGAGCAGGAAGTGCGCGATATATGGCAAGCAGAGATCAGCGAGCACACGCCGCTTAAGCCCGATGACTTGCTGGACGGCGCTGTGGATGTGGCGTGGTTCTGGCGCGCCTATGGCACGCTTGGCGCCGAACGGTGGGAAGCGATCTACGACGCAGCCAAGCTGGCCTCCGGCGGCATTGGTCACAATCGAGCACGCCTGTTTGCCGATGTCATGCTAGGCAGGTTAGACGAAGCAGAACTGATCAAGCGCATCCAGACCAAGCGTCATCAAGACAGTGTGCGCGCACTGGGGTTGCTGCCTATTCCGATCGAACACACTCAGAACGAAGCCAACCAAACTGTGATGGCGCGTTACATCATCATGCAGCAATTTCTGCATGGCGCTAAGCAATTCGGTTCGCAGCGCCAAGCATCGGAGAAGTTGGCCGTGCGAATAGGCCTGCAGAACCTTGCTCGCACAGCGGGTTACGCCGACCCCGTGCGCTTGGAATGGGCAATGGAGGTTCAGGCATTCCGCGACTTGGCGGATGGCCCTATCGTTGTTGCCGTTGGCGACGCCATCGCGAAGTTAACTATCAACGCCGTTGGAGAGGCAAAGCTCGATATTGAGAAAAGAGGCAGGCCGGTCAAGACGACGCCACAGGTGCTGAAGAAACATCCATCGTTCATCGAACTGAAAGAGCGACAACGCGAGTTGACGAAGCAAGCAGTGCGCATGCGTGAGTCGCTGGAGCAGGCAATGGTGCGCGGCGAAGTGTTCGAAGTTGCAGAATTGCGAGCCTGGTTTGCTCACCCCATTTTGCGCGTGATGCTTGAGCAATTGATCTTTATCACAACCGATGGCGCGCGTCTGGGCTACCTGACAAAAGGCACCAAGTTACTCGATCACGCCGGCAACCTCGCTGTTCTCAAAAAGAGCCAAAAGCTGCGCATCGCACACCCGATTGATCTGCTGACTACGAAGGAATGGCATCTTTGGCAGCAGGAATGCTATCGCAATGAACGCATCCAACCTTTCAAGCAAGTCTTCCGAGAGCTATATGTGCCCACCCGCGATGAATTAGACGAGGGTGATCGCTCGCATCGCTATGCCGGGCATCAGGTGAATCCACGCCAGGCAGCGGCGCTGCTCGGCGCTCGCGGATGGGTCCTGCGCATGGAAGAGGGAGGGGCAACGCGTACGTTCTACGATGTGGGCATAGTCGCGTGGGTAGACACCAGAGACGGCTTTCTAACACCTGCCGAGGTGGAGCCAGCAACGATCGAGACGGTGCGCTTCGTTCGACGCGGTGAGTGGAAGCTGCTACCGCTGGCCGAAATCCCGCCACGTATCTTCAGCGAGGTGATGCGCGACATTGATCTTGTGGTCAGCGTTGCACACGTGGGCGGCGTGGATCCCGAAGCCAGCGCTTCCACTGTTGAAATGCGTGCGGCACTATTGCGCGAGATGAGTCGCCTGCTCAAGTTGGACAACGTCGTACTTGAGGGAAACTACGCTTTGATTAAGGGGAAATTGAATCGCTATTCAGTGCATCTGGGCAGTGGTGTGGTTCATCAACAGCCCGGTGGATATCTGTGCATCGTGCCGGTGCATTCGCAGCATCACGGTCGGCTGTTTCTGCCATTTATGGACAATGACCCCCGCTCAGCAGAGGTGTTGTCGAAAGTACTGTTGCTGGCGCGCGACGAAGAGATTAAAGATCCGTCCATCCTTGAGCAGATCACGCGTACACGATGACGTTGAAGCGAGCGTTCAGCCGTTCACCTCAACATGATCAGACCACCGGCCACTTACCGACGCCATGCATGACTTCATCGGCTGTTTTCTTGGCCGGGGTCAGCAGTTTTCAAGCGGCAGCACTAGCTTGCGCCGATGCCTAATCGCGCACGCGCCAGCGCAATGGCCTGTGGGTTGGCGTCTATGCCGATCCAACGGCGACCCAACGCCTGCGCCGCAACCAACGTCGTGCCGCTGCCGCAGAACGGATCGAGCACCATATCGCCTTCGTTGCTGGCGAGCGCGATGATCCGCCGCAACAATGCCAGCGGCTTCTGCGTCGGGTAGCCCACGCGCTCGTGCGACGTCGGTGCGATGGCCGGGATGTCCCACACGTCGTCCAGCGGCTTGCCACCTTTGAGGTAGTAGCGCCGACCGTAGCTCATCATGTAACGCCGGCCGTCCTCGTCGGTATGCGCGTATTTGGCCAGCATGGCCGGCGTCGGCGCCTCGCGGATCAGGTTGAAGGTGTACTTGGGGCCGTTCGCATACCAGAAGATCACGTCGTGCTTAGTGAGCAGCCTGCGGCGCGACCTGCTGGCGCCCAGCCCATAGCGCCAAATAATCTCGTTGACGAAGACCCCTCGCCCCCTGATCCCCGTCCCCTGATCCCTGGCTCCTGATCCCCGTCCCCTGATCCCCGGCTCCTGATCCCCGAAAACCTCATCCAGCATCAGCCGCACGTGATGGCTCATGCGCCAGTCGCAATGGAAGAACAACGAGCCATGTGGGGCGAGCACGCGGCGCATTGCTTCGACGCGCCGGCGCATGTAGGCGATATAGCCGTCCGGCGACCCGAACGCATCATCGTAGGCAAGACCGTCACCGTTCGGCCTGCCGCGCGCGCGCCCAACCCGCCGGATGTGGGTGTTGAACGGCGGATCGAGATAGATGAGATGCGCGCAGCCGTCGGGCATGGTGCGCAAGATGTCCAGACAGTCACCGGTGTGCAGCGCGTCGCTCATCAAACAGATTGCGGGTCGGCGCTTATGCGTCGCATCCCGATCAGCCACCCGATCACGCACACGACCGTCAGCGCCACGGCGGTCAGGACGCCGGCCTGCGGCGCAAAGCGAATCGCCACCGAGGCGACGATCAAGTTCGAGAGCGCCGATACCACCGCCCAGCCGACAGTGTCCAGTGCCAGCACGCGCCCGCGCACATAGTCCGGCGTATTCGCCTGGACGATCAGGCCGCTCAGCGTCATCGCCCAGGCATTGCCCCAGTGTGCGATGCCGGCGCAGAGCATGCCGCTGATCGGCGAGCGCGTGAAGGCGAAGAGGAAGTAACCCAAGATGACCAGGCCCATGCCGGCGACGATGAAGCGGTGCAGCCGACGTGTATCTTGCAACGAAGCTGTGCCGCTCACCAGCAACGGCGAGATGAACGCGCCGACGCCACGCCCGGCGAACAGCAGCGCCGTCCCAAAGTCGCCCGTGCCGTAGATCGTCAGCGAATACGTGCCGAACAAGCCAAAGCCACCTAAGGCCCACGCTACGGCCGGCTTGGCCAGCAAGTAGCCGCGCACGAACGCGTTCTCTCGCAAATAGCGCACACCTTCGGTCAATACGCGCAGCGCGCTCGCGCCGCTGAGCATCTGTCGCTCGCGTTGGATGCTGAAGTTCGACCGAATGCGCCACACCAGCCATGTCGAGATCAAAAACGAAAGCGCATTGGCGATGAACGCCGCTTCGCGGCCGAGCAGGGTGGTCACCGCACCACCGAGAAACGCACCGACGAAGAGCATAGTCGCGAACGTGGTCTGGCCGAGCATGGCGGCGACCGACAGTTCGTTCTTCGCCACAATGTTCGGCAGCGCCGCCGAGGCCGCCGGCATATAGAACGCCGTGCCGATGGCAATGGCGACCGTGCCGGCGTAGGCAATCCACGCCGTCTCCGGCGTGCGGATGAGCAGGAAGCTCAGCGCAATGGCGCTGCGGGCTAAGCTCGAGATCATCATAATTGCCTTACGGTCGTAGCGGTCGGCGACAACACCGGTGAGGAACAGGCTGGCGACGGCGACCGGCACGATTTGCGCCACGCTGATCAGGTTGCCGGCGGCCGGGTTGCCGGTCAGCTCGACCAGCAGCCCGAGCAGCGCGATGGTGTTGAACCAGTCGCCGAGCTGCGAGACGACCTGGGCCAGCCATAGGTTACGCGCGTTCGGGTTGCGGCGCAGCAGCACGGCGTAGCCGCGCAGGCCGGCAGGGAGCGGAGCGTCGGCAGTCGGGTGTGTCGTGGCGGGTGCGGTCAGTGTCACGGCGTGCGCAGGGTGATCTCCGGCGGCCCAATATTAACAGAGGGTGAGGCAAAGCCGGCGCGCGTTTAGAATATGCGCGATGGCAGACGAACGCGCCGAGCAAGACGTAGCGCAACAGGCAGTGCAGGCGCTGCGCCGCGGCCTGGGCGACGCGCTGGTGGCAGTCGTGCTGTTCGGCTCTCGAGCGCGTGGCGACGCCCGAGAGGACAGCGACTGGGACCTGCTCGTGATCGCACGGGATTTGCCGGCGGATTATCTAGACCGGCATTTCATGCTCAAGCGCATGTTGCCGGATGAGATCCGTGGCATGGTCTCCATCATCTCCAAGACTCCATCCGAGTTCGAACAGGCGCTGCCACCCTTGTACCTCGACATCGCACTGGATGGTAGATTGCTTCACGACACCGACGACTACGCAGCCAATCGCATCGAGTTGATTCGCCGGCTGATTACAGATGCGGGGTTGCAGCGCGAGAGAACAGCAGCAGGAGATATTTGGCATGTACGATCTCCTGCTTCCTACCGTCCTCTTCAGTGGCCGGCGAATGCGTCCATCTATGCGAATCAATGACGAGTACACGTATCGCATGAAGCTGGTCGAGGGATTCCTGTCGGAGGCGCGGCAAGATTTGGAACTGAGTCGCTGGCGATCCTGTGTGGACAACAGCCAGCTTATCGTTGAGAACAGCGCGAAGGCTGCCCTAGCGCTGGTCGGTCCGGTCGGTCACACTCACGCGCCCGACATCCCGCTGCGGCAGGCTTTGGTGCGTGGCGCCTTCCCTGCAGAAGTGCACGAGATCGTCCGCCAGTTGGTGGATAAGGCAGAGCTGCTTGGCGCCGATGTGCATGCCAAGAGCGACTACGGCGATACCGTGCTGGGACGAACACCGTGGGAAATTTTTGACGAATCCGCTGCTAAGCGTGCGTTGCAAATGGCAGAAGAAGCTGCTCATCTCGCAAGGCAGCTAGCAGATTGAAGCACTGCGTTCAGCCGTCTTCCCGTATCATTCTCTGCATGTCATCGCAGCCTATAGAACGATCCTTCGGCGTCATTCCCGTTTATCGCAAGGACGGCCAAACTTACTTCCTCCTCATCCGGCACAACAGTGGGCACTGGGCTTTCCCGAAAGGCCATGCCGAACCGGGCGAGGGCGAGATGGAAACGGCACGGCGCGAGCTGCGCGAAGAGACCGGCATCCGCGACGTCACACTCTACCCCGAGCCGGTCTTTGAAGAAAACTACACCAAGACTGCATGGAGCGACCCGCGCCAAACGGTCGCCAAGACCGTGCGCTACTTCCTCGGCATCGTGCACGACCCGCGCGTGCGCTTGCAGGCTGCGGAGGTGCAGGACTACAAGTGGGCGACATACGACGAAGCACGCGCCATCATTACCTACGACGCCAGCCGGCGCTTGCTGGAAGAGGCAGCGCAGGTACTCGAGCTGCAACGGTAGCCGTCTCGTCCGGCGATCAATCGAACAGCCTCACTTCTACCTCTGTCCCCGCCGCAAGCTTGTCTACGCCGATCGGCGCACAGACCATCCCGCCGGCGCGCGTTAGGCCGAAGATCAGGTTGGATTTGGTCGAGATCGGTTCTGCTGATGGAAGAGATTGGGGATGAGAGATTAGAGATGTTGAGCCCGGCTTCTCTGCCAATCTCCAATCTCTAATCTCTAACTTCACCGGAAACCAGTGCTCCAGATCCTTCGGCGATTTCATCTCGCGGGCCAGCACGGCGCGGATGAATCGCGGTTGAGGCGGGTTGAGCGCCCCTTGGATGCGCCAGAGCGCCGGCATGGCAAACAGCATCCCGGTCACCAATGCGCTGATCGGGTTGCCCGGCAGCCCGAACACCGGCTTACCGTTGCACACGGCGAACAGCGTCGGCTTGCCGGGGCGGAACAGAATGCCGTGGGCGAGGATGCCCGGCTCGCCCATCGCATTCACCACGTCAGGCACGAAATCGCGCTCGCCCACGCTGCTGCCGGCCATGAAGATCACCATGTCGGCTTTGCGCATGGCGTGCTGTGCCGCTTCCTCGAATGCCGCGCGCACATCGGGCAGGATGCCGAAGTCGAGCGGCTCGCCACCGTTGCGCGCGACCAGCGCCGCGAGCATCGGCGCGTTGATGTTGCGCACCTGGCCGGGGCGCGTCTCGGCTTCTGCCGGCACCAGTTCGTCGCCGCTGGCAATCAACGCCACGCGCGGTTTGCGAATGACCTCGACCTGCGTGATGCCCAGCGCCAGCAGCCCACCGATCTCCTGCTCGCGCAGACGCGTGCCTGCACAGACGACGACCTCACCGGCCTTCACATCTTCGCCTTTCTGGATGGCATTGTCGCCCGGCGCGAGCTTCTTGTTGGTCTGAATCTTCCACTGCCGGACGAGGACGGAAGGCAACGAACCATCGGACGGCTCGGCTTGTCGCCGGTCGTCCAGCGTCAGCGGCACAGTGTCCTCCAGCATCACGACGGCATCGGCGCCCTCCGGCAGGTTGCCGCCGGTGTGCACGAGCGCCGCTTCGCCGTGTCGAATGGCGAACGGTGCGACCTCACCCATGCGCACCTCGCCGACCACGCGCAGCACGCCGGGTGTGGCGTCGGCGCGCACCGCATAGCCGTCCACGGCGCTGCGACGAAACTCCGGCATCGGCGTCGGTGAAATCACATCGCGCGCCAGCACGCGATCGCGCGCCTGCGTGGTCGGGATCATCTCCGTTGCAGCGATGCCGCGCGCCGGCCCGTAACCCGCAGCGTCGAGCGCGGCGTTTAGCTTCGTGACAGCATCCGCCGGCGTGAGCAGGTCGAATTTGCGCATGGCGCGATTGTACCGGGACAACCCCCTCCCACTTCCCACTCCCACCGTGCTTGACATCTGATGGATAATGCTCTTGGCCGTCGCAGAAGAGAGGTCAACATGACGTTCACGACTCCCATTCACACGAACGAGCAGAGCGTGGATCGCGTCTTGAACGCCGGGCTGCCGACTTTGCTGGTGTTCTGGCGCGACGACTGTGCGCCTTGCCGACAGCTCGATCCGACACTCGACCGGCTGGCGGCTGCATATGCGGGCAAAGCACTGATTGCAAAAGTCAACGTCAAGGACAACTCGGCGCTGCCGCGACGCTATTCGATCGCACAACTGCCGGGCCTGGTGTTCGTCAAGGACGGCAAGCCGGCCGGGCAGGGCAGCGGCGCGGCACCCGAGGCAAGCCTGCGCATGTGGTTTGACTATCTCATCGCCGGCGGCGCCCGTCCGCCGAATCCGGTGGGCCCGAGCGTCCCGCTCGAAAGTGCTTCCTCACCGGTAACCGCGTCCGCGGCGACGCGTCAATCGGGATCAACGCAAGCCGCATCGGCAGAAGTATCGGACCAACCGATCACGCTGAGCGATGCCACATTCGACCAGATTGTGGGACGCAGCAACAAACCGGTCTTGGTGGACTTCTGGGCGCCGTGGTGCGGCCCCTGCCGCATGGTTGCACCCACCGTCGAGCAGCTTGCCCGCGAGTTCGCCGGCCGAGCTGTCGTCGCCAAGCTCAATGTAGACGACAACCCACGCACGGCCGAGCGATTCAATGTGCGCGGCATCCCGACGCTAATGATCTTCAAGGAGGGTCGGCCGGTCGAGCGGCTGGTCGGCGTGCAGCCGCCCACAGTCCTGCGCCAGGCACTGGCCCGGCACGCAAGCGCATAGCGTGGTGCGCGCCGATCGTTGGATGTCAAGGCGAGCGCGCTATCGGCGCATCGCGCGCGATAGGCTCACGATGTCGCCCAACACACCGCTCGCCGTCACCTCTTGTCCTGCGCCGCGCCCGCTCACGGCCAGCGGATTATCGCTAAAGTAGCGCGTGTGAAAGACGACGATGCTGTCGCTGCTGCGGATGCTGCCCAATTTGCTGTCCGGCGCTGCGCCCACCAACCCGACGCGCAGTTTGCCGTCGGCGATCTCCGCGGCGTAGCGTAGCTTGCGACCGCCGGCGGTCAGCTCGGCGGCGCGCTGTCTCATCGGCGCGTCGAGCGCGTCGGCCTCACGCAGGAATTCCTCCACGCTCAATGCGTCCATCTCCGGCGGATAGAGTGACTCGACGGCCACATCTTGCATCTCCAGCCGGTAACCCAGCATGCGGGCCAGGATGAGTGCCTTGCGCGCAGCGTCCAGGCCGCCCAGGTCTTGGCGCGGATCGGGTTCGGTGTAGCCACGCGCTTTCGCGTCGCGCACGGCTTGGCCGAACGGCACGCCAGCCTCCAGTTGCGATGAAAGGAAGCCCAACGTGCCGCTGAGCGAACCTTCGATGCGAATGACCTCGTCGCCGCTGTCCAGCAATGTGTTGAGCGTGCTGATGACGGGCAGCGCCGCCCCGCAAGTCGTCTCCCAGCGGGCGCGCTGGTCGGCGATGGCATCCCACCAGCGCAGGTCGCCGGCCAGCGGCAGCTTGTTGGCCAGCACCACGCCCATGCCGCGCGCCTTCGCCTCCATCAACCAGGGTACGGTAGCGTCTGTGGCTGTGGTGTCAACAACGATGGCATTGGTCGGAAGGGCATCGGGGGCCGGGCGGCGGGAGTCAGCAGTCAGGGGCTCGCCGCGGCCTTTGCGGTCGAGCAGGTCGCGGATGGCAACGTCGGACAGGCCGGATGGCTCGACGATGGATGAGGTGCTATCGGCGACACCAACGATGGCCAAGTGCAGCCGGTTGCGTTGGGCGTGCCGGTCGCGTGCGGCGAGGATTTGTCGGGCCAACGCGCGGCCCACGCCGCCGAAGCCCAGCAAGAACACGGGTTGGATATAAAGGTCACTCATCTTTTAGCTGCGCGAGTATAATGTCGTGTGTCAATATCACGAAGCGAGCAATGTCTTTCCCCAATCGTCGCCAACACGCATGAACATGCATTCGCATCGCGAGGCGATGCGCCCGCGACGATTCCTTCTCGCACACCCGGATCGCTCCCCTGCAACTGAACGCTTACGGCGCGTTACGCTTTCGCAGGCTCCGCGCGTCGCGCTTGCAATTTCATTCACCAATGTCAGCTAAACCTTTGAAGTGGATACCCATCGGCGGACTCGGCGAGGTGGGTAAGAACATGATGATGTTCGAGTATGGCGAGGACATCCTGCTCATAGACGCCGGCATCATGTTCCCCGAGTCCGACATGCACGGCGTGGACGCCGTGATTCCAGACTATGGCTTCCTGAAAGAGAAGCGGGATCGGGTGCGTGCCATCATCATTACGCATGGCCACGAAGATCACACCGGCGCGATCACCCATGTCGTCCGCGACTTCCCCGGCGCGCCGATCTACACCACGCCGCTCACGCGCGGCTTGCTCGAAGTCAAACTGAAGGACGCCAAGCTGCTCGGCCAAACGAAGATTCACACCGTCGCCACGGATGGCGAGATCACCGTTGGGCCGTTCCGGGTGGAGTTCTTCCGCATGTGCCACAGCATCCCCGACAACGTCGGATTGGGCATCACCACGCCGGCGGGACTGGTAGTGCACAGCGGCGACTTCAAGTTCGATCATACGCCGGTGGACGGCAAGCCGTCGAATTTCGCCAAACTGGCCGAGTTCGCCGGGCGCGGCGTACTGGCACTGTTTGCCGACAGCACCAACGCGGAGATTTCCGGCACCACACCCAGCGAGCGGGCCATTGAGCCGACGTTTGAGCACATCTTTCGCGATGCGGAAGGCCGGGTGATCGTGGCCACCTTCGCCTCGCTGGTCTCGCGCGTGCAGCAGGTGGTGAACGTGTGCGACATCTACGGTCGCAAGCTCGCCCTGGCCGGCACCAGCATGATCGAGAATGTCAAAATGGCCCAGAAGATGGGCTATCTGGAGATCCCCGATGGCATGCTGGTTCGCCTGGAAGAGGCGAACAAGATGAAGCCGAACACCGTCGCCATCATGGCTACCGGCTCGCAGGGCGAACCGAGCGCCGTGCTCGGGCGCATGGCGGTGGGTAAACACCCCGTCCTCAACGTCATACCGGGCGATACCATCGTCATGTCGGCGCATCCCATCCCTGGCAACGAGGAATACATCCACCGCATCATCAATCGCCTGTTCCAGAAGGGCGCCGAGGTGCTGTACGATCCGGTCGCCAAGGTGCACGTCTCCGGCCACGCCAGCCAAGAAGAGCAAAAGCTGCTGATGAGCTTGATCCGCCCCAAATACTTTATTCCCATCCACGGCGAGTTGCGCATGCTGAAGGCACACGCGCGCCTGGCATACGAGTTAGGCATTCCCCGGGAACGGACGTTCGTCGTCGAGAACGGCACGCCGATCGAGTTCGTGGACGGCAAGGCGCAACAACTGGATCGCGTTCCGGGGGGCTACGTATTCGTGGACGGTAGCGGGGTGGGCGACATCAGCAAAGCGGTCATCCGCGATCGGGAAGTGCTGTCTCGCGACGGCTTCGTCATCGCTGTGATCCGGCGCGCCGAAGATGGCCAGCTGGCCGACAAGCCGGAGATCATCACCCGTGGCTTCGTCTACATGAAAGACTCCGAGCCGCTGTTACAGTCCATGTCCCAGGCCGTCGCCGATGCGTTGCGCGATATCAACAGCGCGACGAGTGAAAGCGCGATCCGTGAGCGCGTGACCGACGCGCTGAGCCGGCTGATCTACAACGAGACCAAGCGTCGGCCGATGATCGTCGCCGTCGTCGCCTGAACGCAAACCGCGGCAATCCTCACTTATCTGTGCTCACGCCCTGGGGAAAGAGCACCACACCGATGCCGCTGCGGATGACCAGATAACGCGGTTGCGATGGGTTTGGCTCGATCTTGCGACGCACGCGATAGATCAGCTCGTGCAGGCTGTCTTTATCGCGCCGGCTGCCCCACACAGCCTGGATCACCGTGTCATATTCGCACACGTCGTTGGCGTGTTGCATGAGATATTTGAGCAGCCGGTACTCGGTGCGCGAGAGGAAAACCGGCAGCCGCTCGCCATCGCGCCAGACCGCTGCGCTGGGACTGATCCACAAGCCGACCTGTGTGGCAGGCGACTCTGCCGGCTGGGCCGGCGCCGCCGCACGCGGCGCGACCGAGATGGAATCTTCCGCCTGGGTGGTGTCGCTAAGGTAGCGGAACACGACGTCGAATGAATCGCCGATGCGGATGCGGTCGCCGCTCGACAGCTTAACCTTCGCCTTCTGCAGCAGCCGCCCGTTTACGAGCGTGCCATTGCGGCTGTGATCCTCCAGGAACCACGCGCCGTCCTCGAATACCAGGCGGGCGTGTTCGCGCGAGGCGTGGACATCATCGGGAGGAAGCTGGATGTCCTGTGGGTCGAGTACGCCGCGTCCGATGCGCACCACGGGCGTGCGGAGGCCATAGCGTTCTCCAGACCGCGTGTTCGACTGTAACAGAGCCGATTGTAGAGATGGTACGTGGTTTGACGACGCGCTCATGCGCCGTATTCTACGTACTTTCTAAGTTTGTGTGGGGCATTTTGGTGTGCTTTCTTCAAGGGAGCAACGGATGGCGTTCATCATCGCCCACCTCATCGAGTAGCCGGTTGAGCCGCTTGACGGCGCGATCGTGGTCACGTTCGTTACGAATGCGCAGCAACGGTTCGATTGCTCGCCAATGCAGACGTTGAACACGATCCACCGATCAACCTGGTCGGCGCTCGGCAAAGTCTCGCGCAAATGCTCGAAGCCTGCGAAGTCTGTATGCTTCATAATTTGAACCGTCGTAATAGCGCAGTTCGACTGTCAGGATAACGGATCCAGAAGCGCTCGAGGGCTCTGCACGAGATGATGTGCACTCCAACATGCCATCTCAAGTTGAGATGAATGGTTTCAGGCGTGTGTACCGGCGCTGTGCTATAACCACCTCATGCAGCAAGCCGACATCCTCCTCACCGGTGGCATCGTCATCACCATGGACGACGCCTTCCATCAGTATCCGAACGGCGCCGTCGCCATTCGCGGCGATTCAATCGTCGCCGTCGGCGACGCCGACCAGATCGCCGCCAGCTATACCGCCACCGAGGTGATTGACTGCACGGGCTGCTGCATCATGCCCGGCCTGATCAATTGCCACACCCACACGCCGATGACGCTGCTGCGCGGCCTGGCCGACGACCTGCGACTGGACGTCTGGCTCTACGGCTACATGCTGCCGGTCGAGCGCAGGTTCGTCTCGCCGGAGTTCGTGGCGCTGGGCGCGCGCCTGGCGTGCGCCGAGATGATCCGCAGCGGCGTGACCTGCGTGAACGACATGTATTACTTCGAGGAGACCATCGCGCAAACCATCGCCGCGGCCGGCCTGCGCGCGCTGTGTTCGCAGACCATCATGCAGTTCCCCACGCCGGATGCCTCCAGCGCCGACGAGAGCCTAGAGTTCACGGAGGCCTTCATCCGCAAGTGGAAGGGTCACCCGTTGATCACGCCGGTGATCGCGCCGCACGCGCCCTACACGTGCAGCGGCCCGCTCATGCGCGCCTGCGCCGAGATTGCCATCCAGTACGACGTGCCGTTGCATATCCACATCAGCGAGACCTTTCAAGAAGTGGAGGACAGCCGGCGCGAACACGGCATGCCGGTGGTGAATTGGGTCAAGAAGAACGGCGTGCTGGAGGCCAAGGTGATCGCCGCCCACTGTGTGGCCATAGACGCCGGGGAGATGCGCACGCTGCGCAACGCCGGCGCGACGGTGGCGCACAACCCCTCGGCCAACCTCAAGCTGGCCAGCGGCATCGCCAACGTCACGCAGATGTTGAAGACCGGCCTCAACGTCGGCATCGGCACCGACGGCCCAGCCAGCAACAACGACCTCGACCACTTCGAGGAGATGCGGCTGGCCGCGCTGTTGGCCAAGGGCAGCACGCGCGATCCGGTGGCCGTGCCGGCGCGCACGGCGATGCTGATGGCGACGCGCATGGGCGCACACGCCCTACACATCGGCGACGTCACCGGCTCGCTCGAAGTCGGCAAACGCGCCGATGTGATCGTGCTCGAGCTGCGCCGGTTGCACAGCACGCCGCAATACTCCAGCATCGCCGCTGGCAGCGACGCCATCTACACGCAGATCGTATACTCCAGCAAGGCCAGTGACGTGCGCGACGTATTCGTGAATGGCAAGCCATTGATGCGCGACCGCGCGCTGCTTACCCTGGACGAGGCCGCCATCGAGGCGGAAGCCAACCGGCTGGCGCAACAGATTCACACCTTCCTCATCGCGCGTGAGAGCGACGTGTTGCGCAAGCTCGCAGCCATCGGCGGCGTGCAGCAAGAGGAATCGTTCGAGGTGCAAGTCAAGGCTCGCATCGGCGACCCGCAGCCGATCATCGAGATCATCAACAGCGGCGAGATCAACGTGGTGCGCCATGTGCACTACCGGCAATACGACACCTACTTCTTCTTCGAAGACGAGCCGTCGCGCCTGCGCTACCGCGAAGACGAACGCGTGGACGAGAAGGGCAACGTGGTCGGCAGCCGCTATCGCCTGACGCTGGTGAGCGGCCAAAGCGAACGTGAGTACCCGCACTCCATCCTGCTCAGCCGAGTGCGCTTCATGTCGCCGGCCGATCGCAGCCTGCGCTTCTACCGCGAATACTTCAAGCCGGCCCGCGAGGTGCAGGTCGAAAAGGACCGCCTGCGCTGGGAAGTGTTCTACGACGACGAGGAACTGTTCATCAACATTGACCGTATGGTGAACCCGGCACACGATGGTTACTTCCTGGAAATCAAGAGCCGCACGTGGAGCAAGCGCGACGCCGAGCGTAAAGCGGCAGTGATCGGCAAGCTGCTGGCGCGCTTCGGCGTGAGCGACGACGCTGTGCTGCGTCAGGAGTATGTGCAGATCGCGCAGGTGTGAGCGGGGAGCCGGTGTGCAGCCGGCTACAGCGCGAGCGCCATGCTGATCGTCCGATCGTCGTCGCCGGTCGGTGGGCGAAAGCGCTCAATCTCCCGGAAGCCCAGCGAGCGGTAGAGCGCCTGCGCCTCATGCATCGCTTCCAGCGTCTCCAAGCGAAGCATCGCATAGCCGGCCTGGCGCGCCGCTTCGATCAGCGCGACCACCAGCCCGCGCCCCACGCCCTGGCGGCGCGCTGTCGGCCGAACGTAGAGCCGCTTGACCTCGCCGGTCAGCGCGTCCACCGGCTGCAGCGCGACCATGCCGGCGACCCGCGTCTCCGTCAGGCCGAGCAACAGCCGGCCGCGCGGCGGCGCATACGCTCCGGGGAGCTGCACCAGCTCCGCATCGAAGCTGTCGAATCAAGTACAGGCGCCGGTCGCGCCGGCCAGCGCGATCACCGCGTCACGATATTCGCGCATCAACAGGCGCGCCTGGTCGAAGTGAACTTCGCTCCGGGCATGGATAATGCGTAACATCACTCGAATGATAGTGTGGAGGAGATTCGCATGGCAAAGCTAAATGACGCGCAGATTCAGGAGCGGCTGGCGCAAGCGGAAGGCTGGCGCTTGAACGAGGCCGGCGAGATCACCAAGACCTTTGTCTTCAGCGGCTTCCCTCAATCGCTCATGTTCGCCACGGCGGTCGGCGTGCTGGCCGAAGCGGCGCAGCACCACCCCGACATCACCATCCGGTGGAACAAGGTGACGCTGGCGCTGACCACGCACGACGCCGGCGGCCTGACCGACAAGGACTTCGACCTCGCCCGGCAGATTGACGGGCTGCCGCATTGAGCGCGCTGCCGTCGGGTAGGCGAAGGCGGCGCTTTCGCCTACCTGCTCACGCTACGGGTTCGCCTGCCCACACGCCCGCGGGGCGAACCCACCACCGTCGCACAGTTAATATGACTTCCCGATCAGCGCGCGCTCGCGCACCTTCTTGCCGCTCACCACGCAGTTCCACTCGCCCTCCGGCTGGTCGAGCGGGAAGTTCAGGCTCTTGGCCGTCAGCTCCTCGCGGATGCGCTCGTCGTTCTTCGGGTTGTCTTCCAGCGGCGCGAGCGCCCAGCCGTCTTGTACGGCTTCCTTCACCTCGTCCCAGGTGAAGCACTCGCGGATGTTGCGGTTCTGGAACGCCTCGGCCTGCTGAAGCAGCGAGGCGTGGATCTCCGGCAGCAGGGCGCGAATACGCTCGGCCAGGCCGTCCTGCGGCACGAACGCCTTGCCGGCCTTGCCGGGCACATCGCGCCGGGCCAGCGCCACGCTGTGGTTCGCCACGTCCTTCGGGCCGATCTCCACGCGCACCGGCACGCCGCGCATCTCCCAGTCGTTGAACTTGAAGCCGGGCGTCTCGTCGCGGTCATCCAGCTTCACCCGCAGCCCGGCCGCCTTGAGCGACTTGGCGACCTGATCGGCAACCTGCATGACCTGCGACTTCTCATCGTCGTTCTTGAAGATCGGCACGATCACGGTCTGGATGGGCGCGATCTTGGGCGGCAGGCGCAGGCCCTGATCGTCGCCGTGCACCATGATCACCGCGCCGAGCAAGCGCCAGCTCAGGCCCCATGAGGTCGTCCAGCAATACTTCTCGGTGTTGTCGCGGTCGAGATACTTGATCTCGAACGCTCGGGCGAAGTTTTGACCGAGGTCGTGGCTGGTGCAGCTTTGCAGCGAGCGCTTGTCGCCCATCATGCTCTCAACGGAGAAGGTGTTGACCGCGCCGGCGAAGCGCTCGTTGATGCTCTTGCGACCGCGGAAGCCGGGCAGCGCGCAGTCCTCGCGCATGTGGTCGTAATACACGTTGAGCATGCGCAGCACTTCTTCCAGCGCCTCGTCGTGGGTGGCGTGCGCGGTGTGTCCTTCTTGCCAGTAGAACTCCATCGTGCGCAAGAAGGGCTTCGTGCGCTTCTCCCAGCGCACCACGCTGTTCCAGCAGTTGATCAGCACCGGCAGGTCGCGGTAGCTTTTGATCCACTGCGAATAGGAGTAGCCGATGATCGTCTCGCTAGTGGGCCGCACGACGAGCGGCTCCTCCAGCGCCTCGCCGCCGCCGTGGGTGACCACAGCCAGCTCTGGCGCAAACCCTTCGACGTGGTGCGCTTCCTTCTGCAGGAAGCTCATCGGGATGAACAGGGGGAAGGCAGCGTTGACGTGGCCGGTGTCTTTGAAGCGCTTGTCCAGATAGTCGCGCATGTGCTCGTAGATCGTCCAGCCGTAGGGCTTGACGACGATGCAGCCGCGCACCGGCGCGTAGTCGGCCAGATCCGCTTCGCGGATCACGTCGAGATACCACTCCGAAAAGTCCTGTGAGCGCGGGGTGATCTTTGCCATGATCGAGTTTGCGGGTGTGGAATGCCAATATCGAACCGTGTGAGCGCCCTGCCGAGGCGCGCAGTCGGCCAGGGCCGAGCCGTTGATCGGGCTCGAGGATCAGCCCGCTGACTTACCCAGCGGGCGAGGTAGGCAGCCGGCGAGATGCGCTGACCATGCGATACGACGATTATACAGATGCTTAAAACGGGCGGGAGCATTGGAGGTGCATTTCAAAATGGGGGAACGTAGACTCAGCACTGCTGCAGCTAAAGCTGCAGGCTACGCACAGCGAAGCCTGCTTCGCAGGCTCAAAATCAGTCCTGCAGGGACTTGGCACCGTGTAGCCCGCGACTTTAGTCGCCGAGCGGCTTCAGTCGCGCTGGGATAAATCCCAGCGCTGAGCATACGGGCACGCCGCGCATCCCGCCCCTTTCAGCCCCGGCGTTTACGCCGGGGCGGGTCTCCTATGCACTCCTATGCACGAATGCAGCCGACGAACGGATGTGCCTCAGACGTGCAGTTCTAGGTAGGCAACGTGAGTTTCGCTCTGCTGCCGCAATGACCGGTTGACGGGCTAACGCGTCGTCGGGTCGAGTGCATCGCGCAGCCCGTCGCCGAGCAGGTTGAAGCCGAGCACAGCGAGGGCGATGGCCGCGCCGGCGAACACCGACGGCCACGGGTTGGTCTGGATGAAGCCGTAGGTCGAAGACAGGATGTTGCCCCATGATGGCGCCGGCGGCTGAATGCCGAGGCCCAGGTAGCTCAGCGCTGCTTCGATCAGAATAGCGGCAGCGATGGTGAGTGACGTCTGCACAATCAGCGGTGCGGCGATGTTGGGCAGGATGTGCCGCCACATGATCGCGATCGGCGGCACACCCAAACTGCGCGCTGCCTCGACATACAACAACTCGCGCGTCGCCAGCGTCGAGCCGCGCGCCAGCCGGGCGAAGGTCGGCAGGTTGACGATGGCGATGGCCAAGATGACGTTGCTCAACGCCGTGCCCATCACGGCCAGAATGGCAATCGCGAGCAGCACCGCCGGGAAGGCCAGCAGCACGTCCATTAGGCTCATCAAGAGCGTATCCGTCCAACCGCCGCGATAGCCGGCGATCAGGCCGATGATCACCCCGATGACCAGCGAGCCGGCGACGGATAGCACGCTCACCTGTAGCGATGGCATCGCGCCGTGCAAGATGCGGCTGAGCACGTCGCGCCCGAAGTCGTCCGTGCCCAGCACGTGTTCGGCGCTGGGCGGCTTCAGCCGCAAGCTCATCTTCTGTGCCGTGGGGCTGTAGGGCGACAATATCGGGCCGAGCACTGCCGTTAACACGAACAACGTCACGAGCGCCGCACCGATGATGAACTGCGGACTGCGGATGGCGCGGTAGAGCGCGCGGCGGAGGGGCGAGTTCATCGAGCGGTCAGCCTGATCCGCGGGTCAATGACGCTGTACAACACGTCCACCAACAGGTTGATCAGAATGAAGATCACGGTGAACGCCAGCACGGTGCCCTGCACAACCGGATAGTCACGGGTGGAGATGCCATCGAAGACCAGCCGGCCCAGGCCGGGCAGGGCGAAGATCTGCTCGATGATGACCGCTCCGCCCAACAATCGCCCGACCTGGATGCCGATAACGGTGATGACCGGGATGAGCGCGTTGCGCAGCGCGTGCTTCAGCACCGTCTTCGTCTGCGTCAATCCCTTGGCACGCGCGGTGCGGATGTAATCCTGCCCGAACACTTCCAGCAGCGACGAGCGCATGAAGCGCATGATCGTTGCGCCCAGCGGCAGCGCCAGGCCCAGCGCCGGCAAGAGCAGATGGCGTAAGTTGCCGGCAGCGTTCTCGTGCAGGGGTACGTAACCAATAGAAGGCAACAAGCGTAAGTGAAGCGAGAAGAGCAGCATGAGCAAAATCGCCAGCCAGAAGCCGGGCACGCTGATGCCCAGCAGCGAGATGACACCGACGACCGCGTCGGTGACTTTGCCGCGGTGGGTCGCTGCCAGGATAGCCGGCGGGATGCCCAGGATCAGGCCCAGCAGCAGCGACAAGGTCGTCAACTCGATCGTCACCGGCAGGCGCTGGAGGATGGACTGGCCAACCGGCATACGCGTTCGGATAGATTGGCCCAGGTCGCCGCGCAGGACGTTGGTCAGCCACTCGACATATTGCACCGGCCAGGGGCGATCCAGCCCATACAGCCGTCGGATGCCTTCCACGTCGGCGCCGATGACGTCGGGGCCGAGCATGACCAAGATGGGATCGCCGGGGATCCAACGCACCAACCCAAACGTGAACAGGCTCACGCCGAACACGACGGGTATGGCGACGAGCAAGCGATGGACGATGTAGCGCGTCACCGCGGAGGTGCATGAAGCATCGGGAAGGAAAGTTTAGCTTCCCGATGCTTCATTTTTCTCGATGCGTCATTTGTCGAGCCAGACCTGGCGGAATGACACGTGCGAACCGTTCAGGTAGTGCACGTAGCCCTTCACGTAGCTCTGCATCGCCTCATACTCGTTGGCGGCGTAGAGGAACACCATCGGTGAATCCTCGAGCAAGATGCGTTGCGCTTCGCGGTAGATCTCGGCGCGCTTGGCCTGATCGGTTTCCTGCGCGCCCTGAGCCACCAGCTCGTCGAACTTGGGGTTGCTGTAGCTCATGAAGTTGTTCTGGCGGCCGGTGACATAGGTGCCATCGAGCGGCGTATGCGGGTCGGCAAAGCCGCTGTAGCCGCTGACGACGGCCTCGAAATTCTTGCCCAGGTAATCCTTCAGGAAGACACTCCACTCCAGCGATTCGATTTCGAGATTGATGCCGATCTCCTTCAGTTGCTCCTGGACGGCGATGCCGGCGTTGCCTAGGAAGCTGTAGGTAGGCGTGTTCTTCAACTTAGCGGTGAAGCCATCGGGATAGCCGGCCTCGGCCAGCAACTGTTTCGCCTTTTCCAGATCGCGTTTGTAGACCGGCTCTTGCAATCCCGGCCAGAAGGATGGCAGGAAGGGGCCGGCGTATAGCGGTGTGCCGGCGCCGTTCACAGCAGCCTGCAGCACGGCCTCGCGATCCACCGCCCAGGCGATAGCTTGGCGCACCTTCGGGTTATCGAACGGCTTCACCGTAGTGTTGAAAGCCAAGAAGCGCACGTTGTTGTTGCCCTCGCCGGTGATGACGATGTTGCCATCGCTGCGCAACAGCTCCAAGTCCTTCGGTGGGGCATACTCGATGAAGTCCACCGTGCCAGTGCGCACGGCGGTGCTGCGCGCGGTGTCGTCAGGGATCGGCTGGTAGATCACTTGGTCGAGCAAAGGCTGGCCGGGAATGAAATAGTCCGGGTTCTTCTCCAGCACCGTGCGCGTGTTCGGCACCCACTCTTTGAGCTTGAACGGGCCGGTGCCGTCGGCCACGTTGTCCAGCTTGCCACCGTTCGCCTCGACGAAGTCCTTATTGACTATGGCGATGGTGCGGTCGGCCAACACGGCCAGCAATGGTGCGAAGGGCTTCTCGGTCTTGATGATGACCGTGTAATCGTCCGGCGTCTCAATCGCGACGATGGGCGCCAGTTGCGAGCTGCGCGGCGATTTGACCTCCGGATCCTTGATCCGTTCGAGCGAGTATTTGACATCGGCCGAGGTCAGTGGCTTGCCGCTGTGGAACTTCACGCCTTTGCGCAGCTTAAACTCCCAGGTGGTGGGGTCAATGGCGCGGTAGCTCTCGGCCAGGTCACCCTCGATCTCCAGATTCGGTTTGAAGCGCAGTAGTGAGCTGTAGATGTTCTCCAAGATGCGATACGAGGCGGTAGCGTTAGTCAGGTGCGGATCGAAGCCAACAGCATCTTGGTTCGTGCCGACACGCAAAGTGCCGCCAGGCTTGGGCTGGCCAGGCGCAGGGGCAGTAGCTTCAGCCGGTTTGGCTTCCTCGGCAAACGGTTGCGCCGGAGACGGCGCTGCCTGGGGCGGCGCCGCACATGCGGCAAGCGCGAGCGCCAGCGCCAAGCCGAACGCTACCGTCAATCGAAGGGAAGTTGAACGCGACATTTGACTCATGGATTTTGCCTCCTCAGACTGTTTGCTTTTTCAGGATTGTCTGCGTGCTGCTTTGCTCAGGTCAGAGAGTCATCAGTGATCAGACGGCGCGCTTGTGATGCTTACTATTTTGTTGTATACCCAGCCCGTGTCAAATTGCGTGGCGTTGTAGAGCAGCAGGATGTATGGTGCAGATCAGGCCGGGATGGTCAGGCTCGCCAGGTCACGGGGATAGTAGGTAATGACCTCATGACCGTCCTCGGTGATGACGACGGTGTCGGAGTGGCGAAAGCCGCCGAGGTGCGCGGCGTATAGCCCCGGCTCCACGGTGAACACCATGCCCGGCTTGATTTCGGTGTCGTCGCCTATGTCCAGGAAGGGCGCCTCGTGGTAGCGCAGGCCGATGGCGTGGCCGGTGTGATGCTTCCAATATGGCATCAGATCATGCTGCTCGAAGTAGGCCCGCACGGCGCGATCCACGTCTGAACACCTGACGCCTGGCCGCAGCGACCGGATGGCCAGATCCTGGAGCGCCACCATGTGATCGAACAAGCGCTTCTGTTCGTCCGTCAAGCCACCGATCACCATCGTGCGCTCAAGTTCGCTGTTATAGCCCCACATCGGGGCACCGGCGCCGGTGACCAGCACGTCGCCCACTTGGAAGGTGATGTTGTTGGCCAGGGCATGGGGAATCGCGGCATTGCGGCCGATCTGTCCACGATAGCCGGCGGATGCGCCATCGCCATACATGCTGCGCGAGGCGTAGAGCGGGCCGAGCGTTTTCAACATAGCGAGCGTGGCTTCTTGGCTGGCGCGCAGGCTCACCTCGGTCTCGGTCACACCGGCGCGCGTGTAGCGTTGCAGCAGACGATGTGCTAAGTTGCCCCACTTCGCGCTCTCCTTGATCAGCGCGATCTCGGCCGGGCTTTTGATCATCATCAGGTCCTCAATGAACGCCGTCACGCGCACGACCTCTGCGCCGGTCGTCTCGCTCAGCGCCGGCCCGCGATAGCCGAAGATCCACGGATAGCCGTCGCTATCGGCGCCGATTCGCTGCGCGATGCCCATGTAGGCCAACAGTTTGGCCAAGGCATGCGCCGGATGCGGCGTGTAGGGATACTCGATGTAGTCCACCACGCGTTCGAGGCCGGTCTGGGCGCGCGCATGTTCCAGCTCCAGCCGCGGCACGAACATCGCCTGCTCTCCCTGCGCATTCATCACGAAGGCGATCGGCCGCTCGGTGGGGATGAACGCGAAGCCGGAGAAGTAATGCACATACGCGCTATCGAAGAGCACGACGCCGCTCAGCTTTTGCGACCGAATGTGCTCCAGCAGGCGCTCGGCGCGGCGGCGAAATTCGGCGCGGGTGATTTGGAGGGTGGTTTGCATGGTCAAGACCTCTCGAACAGGGATGTGCTCGATTCTATCTGGCTATACTTCAAGCGCATGCCTAGCGCGCCGCCGCCCAATGGGCAATCCCTGACCGAGGATGTCGTGCGCTATCTGCGCGACTTGATCCGCCTGGACACCTCGAACCCGCCAGGCAACGAAATGCTCGCAGCGGAGTATCTCGCGCGCGTCCTGCGCGCGGCGGGCATCGAGCCCACCGTCATCGAGACCGCGCCGAAACGCGGCAACGTGATCGCGCGTCTGAAGGGCGACGGCAGCGCTGCGCCGCTGCTGCTCTATTCGCACACCGACGTGGTTCCGGTGGAGCGCGAACGCTGGACGATGGACCCCTTCGGCGGCGAGGTCAAGGACGGCTTTGTGTATGGCCGCGGCGCGCTCGACATGAAAGGCATCACCGCCATGCAGTTAGCCGTGTTCCTCGCGGTCGCGCAGGCCAGGCGGCGGGGAGAGTTGGCCCTGCGCCGCGACTTAATTTTGGCGGCCACCGCCGACGAGGAGGCGGACACTAACCAGGGCATCGGCATCCTGGTCAAGCAGCACCCGGATTTGCTGCGGGCGGAGTATGCGCTGAGCGAGTTCGGCGGATACAGCTTGCACATCGGCAATCGCTGCTTTTATCCCATTCAGACGGCGGAGAAGGGCAACGTGTGGATGCGCATGGTCGCGCGCGGCCGGCCCGGACACGCCAGCATCCCGCAGGCCGATAACGCCGTGGTGCATCTCTCCCGCGCCTTGGAAAGGCTGGCGCGTGTGCGGCTGCCGACGCGCATCACCGCCACATCGCGCGCATTCATCGCCGGCCTGGCCGAAGGCATTGGCGGCGGGCCAGGCATCGCCCTGCGCGCCTGGCTGGATATGGAGGCACTGCGCGAGGTGCCGCTGCATCGCTTGGTGGGCGATCCCGGCCTGGCTGCCGAGCTCTACGCCATCACGCATGATACGGTCGTCCCCACCGGCCTGCGCGCCGGCTACAAAACCAACGTCGTGCCCTCATCCGCCGAAGCCACCTTGGACTGCCGCATCCTGCCCGGCTCCACGCCCGACGCGCTGATTGAGGCGCTGCGCCAGTCTCTGGGCAGCGACTTGCCGATTGAGTTTCGAGTGGACAGCAGCGGCGACGCCCTCGAGTTCCCATGCGACACACCGCTGTTCAAGCGGCTCGAGCGCGCGCTGAAGCGACACGACCCGCAGGGCATCCCGCTGCCCTACATGATGACCGGCGCGACCGACGCCAAGCACGTCGCCAAGCTCGGCACGATCTGCTACGGCTTCTCGCCGATGCAGTTCGCGCCGGGCGAGAGCTTCTTCGAGATGGTGCATGGCCACGATGAGCGCGTGGCGATCTCTGCGCTGGCCTGGGGCGTGCGTGTGCTCTACGAAGTGGTGCGCGATTTCTGCGTCGGTATGTAGAGACGCCCGATTGCGCGTCTCACGCAATCGCGCGTCTCTACAAGAAGATCACCAGCGGCCTGGGTTGGCCAGCAGGCTGCGCAGCCGGCTCAGCGGCATTTGGCATTCTTGCGGCCCCGCGGCATAAGGCGCGACCTGATACACGTCGAACGTGATCACCAGATTTCTGCGCCCGATGTTCCAGTTGGCGTAGTTCTCCGACTTGGGTTCGGCGCCTTCGGGGAAGATGAGCGTCCCTCTGCGCTGCAGAACCTCGGTGCAATAGGCTGCGATCGCGCCTAGGTAGTCTGTGCCGGGGCGGAACAAGTCGGCTAGGTCGAGGTTCCGCCCCGTGCGTGGGTCGAAGTTGATCACGCGGGTGAACGAGGTCGGATGCGCTGCACCCGACATGTAGACGCCGTAGGTCGAACGAATGCTGATGAAGTCGCGCGTGGCGCGGAAAGCTTCCCAATTCGACGAAAGCGTGCTGGTCGGCACAGCCGCTGGGGTGACCACGCCCATCGCGGCAACATCGGCCTTGAAGTCGGCGATGACTTCGCGCGCTTGTGCTTCGCTGAGCGCGTTGAAGGGCAACCATACGTCCGCCGGCCGGTTCACCACCGGGTACCGCACGTCTATCTCGTATGCGGCAGCCGCATCTTTCCCCTGGATGCGCCGCGTCACCAGCCGGGGTGCTGGAATGGTCTGCGCCGGGCGTGGGGTGGGCGTGGGCGCGACCGTGGGCGCCGGCGTCGGTTCCGGTTCGGCAGTCGGTGGGGGTGGTGTAGGCAAAGGCGAGTCACCCTGCATGTGCGCCGTGGTCGTGGGCAACGCCCCGACGATGAGCGCAGCGACGATCGCGCAAAGGCCAAGTCCTTTAAACAAAGCGAGCGTCGAGCGTGAATCGGTATTCATAGCGACGGATTTTTTTTACAGATGGATTCGCTGAACACAGGGATTCTATGTCGGGCGATGCGCGTTTTCTCTACGATTAACCATCGAACCGGGTAGTCAGCATACCTACTCGAGCGACGGCAATCCTAGCAGAAACGCCGGCCCGATATGTTCGATCTTGCGTGCGGCCAGCACCGTCGCATACGAAGCGGCGGTGATCGGGTCTTCGCCTCGCGCTAGGCCGGCCAGGGTCGCGCCGCAGAAGGTATCGCCGGCGCCGGTCGGGTCGAGCTCGTCCGCCGGGTCGGCAGGGAGCGGCGTGGCCTGGTCTCCGGCGATCACGATCGCGCCGCGCCGGTCGAAGGTGATGAACAGCAGGGCGCCCTCGCGGGTGCGCGTAGAGACGCGACCGGCTACCCGCAGCGAGCCCCACAAGCCGATCGCCTCATTCTCGTTCATGAAGAACAAGTCGGCCTGCTCAAAGATAGCGCGCACGGTGGCTGGCTCGTTTTGCACGATGCGGTAATACGTGCCGGCGCTGATGCGCTGCGCCCCCCGCGCGCGGCAAGCGTGGAGGAAGTCGAGCATCTTCTGCGCCGAGCTGAGCGCGGCGATGTGCACGAAGGCATAGCGCGAGAGGTCATCGGGCAAGTGTTCGATCGTCAGTTGCGACTCCGCGCCCCACGATGCGCCGACCAGCGTCGCCCGGCCTTCGCCGTGATGCATAATCTCCAAATGCGGCAACGTGTCCGGCGGCACTTCGGGGCCGATCCAGTCGAGCCGCCTGGCAACCGGCGCCAGCAAGGGAGAGAGCTGTCTGGGCCGAGGTCCGAGCAGCGTGGCATGTACACCGGCGCACCGCGCTGCCAACGCGGTATAAAGGCCGGCACCGCCGATGGTCTGATAGGTGTGCCCGCCGATGTGCAAAGTGTCTAACGAGACGCAGCCGACGACAAGGATGGGGTTGGTCATGATCGAGGATGTTGACTATACGCGACCGACCGGCAACACGCCGGCTTACAATCACGCTGTCACACCGTGTCCCAGTCGAAGGCTGACATCCGCCGACGTATCCGCGCGTTGCGCGACGCCGCGCCGGCCGACCTGCGCGCCGAATGGAGCGCGCGCATCTGCGCCAAAGCGCTGGCGCTGCCGGCCTACCGCTCGGCGCGGACGATCCATATCTTTCTCTCGTTCCAGAGCGAGGTAGACACCGGCGCGATCATCGCACATGCGCTGTCGCGCGGCAAGCGGGTGGTCGCGCCGGTCTTCGTGAAGAACAGCGACGAGACGCCATGCACGCAAATCACGTCGCTCGCTCCTGATGCGTTTCACTTTGGCAAATGGGATCTGCGCACGCCGAAGGTGCTACAGCCGGTGCCGCTGAACGAAATAGACCTGGTATTCGCGCCGCTGGTGGCGTTCGCCCATCTTACCCCCCGCTCCTCCTCTGAAGGGGCGGAGACCAGTGGTAGGATCGCGCGCATCGGCTATGGCGCCGGCTTCTACGATCGCTTTCTGAAACGCATCCGCGTCGGCACACCCAAGATCGGCCTGGCGTTCGAGTTACAACGGGTCGAGGCGATTCCCCTCACACCGTTCGATGTGCTGTTGGATGACGTGATCACCGAAGCGTAAGATAATCACCACAAGTCAAGCAGGTCACGTTACACAGCAGACCGTGCAACTCTGCCGAGCGGTCCAAACCGCAGACGACCGAGATAAAGTTCGCCTCGATTTGCAATCGCTGTGTAACGCCAGACAAGGAGGTCCAACTGTGAACCGATCCCCGGTCTTTCGTGTGTCGTTGTCCTTGTGTGTTGTAAGCGCGGTGCTGATCGCTGCGCTGGCGCTGCTTCCGGCGGCGGTCCTGCGCGCCGAGGGCAGTGCGGTTCACGGTGGCGTCGTCGGCGACGGCACGCCGGCCAGTTGCACCGGCGGTGCGTTGCAGGCAGCGCTGGCCGGCGGCGGTTGGGTGACTTTCAACTGTGGGCCAGGGCCGGTCACGATCGTCTCGAACACCTACGTCATCAGCACCGACACCGAGGTGGATGGCAACGGCCTAATCATGCTCGATGGCGAGAACCTGCGCCAGCACTTTCTGGTGCAGCCCGGTGCGCGCCTAACGCTGCGACGGATCACCCTGACGCGCGGCAACTTCGCCAACGGCGGCTCGATCTACAACCAGGGCGAAGTCGTCTTGGCGAACGTGATCTTCGACAGCAACAGCACATCCGGCAACGGTGGGGCGATCTACAACGCCGCCGGTGGCGTCCTCGTCGTCAGCCAGGGGACGTTCAGCAAGAACAAAGCGCCGCTCGGCGTGGGCTATGGCGGTGCGATCGCCAGCCTGGGAAATATCGCGGTGACCGGCAGCGTCTTCACGCAAAACGAAGCGCGCTACGGCGGCGGGTTATTCGTGGGCGGCAGCGCGCGGGCCGACGTAGTTAACACGGTCTTCTCGACCAATAAGGCCCAGATGTTCGGCGGTGGTTTCTACATGAACAACGACAGCAGCGTCATCACGGTGACCCATACCGCCTTCGACAAGAACACGGCGACATCGGGCGCCGGCCTCGGTCGCTCCGGCGGGACGCTGACCGTGCAGCACGCCTCGTTCACCGACAACACCGCGGCGACGCAGGGCGGCGCACTCAACGTCTCCGGCGTGGGCACGCCGGTGCGCGTGGTGAACACGACGTTCAGCGGCAATGTCGCGAGCGATGGCAAAGGCGGCGGCATCTTCAACAACGGCACGCTGGAGCTGGTGAACGTCACCCTGAAGAACAACACCAACGGCGTGTTCAACTTCGGCTTCAGCGAAACCACGCTGCTGCGCAATAGCGTGCTGGACAATCCCGACTATCTCAACTGCGACGGCGATGGGACGCCCGTCACCTCGGGCGGCTACAACTTCAGCAACGACAACAGTTGTCTGTTGGCCGGGCTGGGCGACCAGAGCGGGCTGGGCCTGGATCCGAAACTCGGGCCGCGTCAGATCAGCTTCACGGCGTTTCATCTGCCGCTGGCCGGCAGCCCGCTCATCAACGCTGCGACGAACTGTAGCCCCTTCGATCAACGCTACGCGCTGCGGCCGGATGCCTGCGACATCGGCGCCGTGGAATTCGGCGGGTTGCTGGCGCGTGCTCATGCGCCGATCACGTTGAAGTAACCGAATCCATCACCTTCCACCAGAACGCCCAGCAGTCGTCCACGTCCTTCTGCGTCTTCGAGTCAATCGGGTGCCGGAAGGGCAACGTGTCGGCGCGCTCGAAGAACTCGGCCACCAGTGCCTCGATGTCCATCGTCAGCAGCTTGCGATCGCGCACGACGATTCGCCCGTTGACGATGACGTGCCGTACCGAGGCGCTGGTCTCACAGTGCACCAGCATACCGTAGGCATCGTTCATCGGTGCGAGTAACGCGCTGCGCGTGTCCAGCAGCACAATGTCGGCCAACTGACCACTCGACAACTGCCCAGCTTGGCCACCTAGCAGCATGGCTGCCGCTCCGCCGACCGTGCCGGCCTCGAACGCCTCCCGCGCCGTGATCCACGTCTTCGGATCGTGATCCTTCAGGTTGTGGATCAGCGCGGCCAGTTTGATCGCGTCGAACAAATTCTGGTTGTCGCTGCTACATGCGCCATCCACGCCCAGCGCCACCGTGATGCCACGGTCGAGCATCTCGCGCATCGCCATCAGGCCGCTGCCCAGCTTGAGGTTGGCGGCCGGATTGTGTACGGGGATCGCGCCCCGCTCGGCTAGCCGGTCCAGGTCAGCCGCACTGCGAATCCAGACGCTGTGGGGCAGCGTCACCTCCGGCGAGAGCAGGCCTTCGTCATATAACCAGTGAATGACGGTTTTGCCGCGCGCGCGTCGGATGCAGTAGTCTTGCACGCGCGTCTCGACGCAGTGCATATGCACGCCGGCGCCATGCTTGCGTGCCAATTCCAGCGACCACTGCAGGCATTCGGTGGTCACCAGTTGGCCGGCGGCCGGCCCGAGGAAGGTCTGCAGCCGGCCGTCATACGAGCGGTGCCAGTCGCGCATCCAGTCGTCGAACATGGCGAGGTTGTCGCGAAGCACGCCGCGGCGATAGTCGTCGCGGTCGGGCCGGTAGCCGCCGTGCGACAGGCCATAGATGCTGCCGCGCAGGTCGTAGCCCAGCGCGTCGGCGGCGTCGAGCACGTAGTCGTGATCGTCGTACATCGGCGCCACGGTCGCCCGGATGCCGCTGTCGCGATAGGCTTCCATCGCAGCGTCGAGGTATTCACGCTGCCACGGGCCGCCGTGCCACAGATGATCGAGCGAGCCGGTCACGCCGCTTAGCAACATCTCGATTGCGCTCATCACAGCGCACAGGTAATGGTCGCGCGCGGTATATTCGCCGCACGTGCCGTACAGCCAGACCAGCCACGGCTCCAGCGGCATGCATTCCGTCGCGCCGCGCATGTAGTTCTCCGGCGAGTGCGTGTGCGCACTGATCAAGCCGGGGATGGCGAGCAGGTTGCGGCCGTTGATGACCTCTAGATTGCCGATTTGCGATTTGCGGTCTGCGATCGCTGTCAGATTGAGGTCGCGCGATGGTGCAACTTCGGAGATGCGGTTGCCTTCGATGAGGATGGATCGGTCGCGCGCAGTGCTGCGCGGCGCGGTCGGATCGAGGACGTCTACGTGTTCGATCAGGATGGCCATGGGAGCCGATGATACCGGTCATCGCACGACGTTCATGGCGAGCCGGGCGAGGATGAACGCGCGCAAGCGGTATCATCGCGCATCATGCCTCTTGACACCGAATCCTTGTTCGCCGAACGTATGCGCAACATGCGGCCTTCGCTGGTGCGCGAATTGCTCAAGAACGCCGGCGGCCCCGGCTTCATCTCTTTTGCTGGCGGTTTGCCCAACCCCAAGCTCTTCCCTGCCGAAGCGCTGATCACTGCGACCGAAGCCGTGCTGCGCGAGGACGCCGCCAATGTGTTGCAGTACGCCGTAAGTGAGGGCTATCCGCCCCTGCGCGAGTGGATCGCCGCACGCTACAAGCAGCGCTTCGGCCTGGACATCCCCATCGAGGAGATCCTCATCACCAGCGGCTCGCAGCAGGGCCTCGACCTGCTGGGCAAGGTGTTGCTCGACCCGGGGGACGTGGTGATCAACGAGCGTCCGGGCTACCAAGGCGCAATCCACGCGCTTTCCATGTATCAACCGCGCTTTGCCGGCGTGACGCTGGACAACGAAGGCTTGGACGTAGATGAGCTGGATCGTATGTTGCATGCGCACGCCGATCGCACCAAGTTCGTCATCATCACGCCCAACTATCAGAACCCAACGGGCATCACGTACACCGAGGCCAACCGGCGCGCCATCGCCGATGTGATCTGCCGGCGCAACGTACTCCTGGTCGAGGACGATCCATATAGCGAACTCGGCTTCGCCGGCGAAAGCGCACCGCCGATGCGCGCCTACCTGCAGGATCGGGTCGTCCTGCTCGGCTCGTTCTCCAAGATCGTCGCACCCGGCTTGCGTTTGGGCTGGCTGATCGCGCCAAAGGAGATCATGGCGAAAATCGTCATCGCTAAGCAAGGCGCAGACTTTCACTCGAACAACTTCGCACAGCGCGTGCTGCATCGCTACCTGATCTCCAACCCGATCGCCGAGCATATCGCGCGCATCCGCGCTGGCTATGCGTCGCAGGCGCGCGTGATGATCGCGGCGCTGGAACGCTGCTTGCCGCCGGACATTCCGTTCACACGGCCCCAGGGCGGCATGTTCATCTGGGTCACGCTGCCGGAAGCGGCAGACTCGATGGCGATCCTCAAAGACGCTGTGGAACAGAAGGTGAGCTTTCTGCCGGGTGCGCCGTTCTTCACCGATGGCGACGGCCGGCGCTATATGCGGCTGAGCTACTCGCAGGCCAACGAGGCGACGATCGAAGAGGGCATCGCACGGCTGGCGCGCGTAGTGCTGCAGCACCTCGACGCGCCGTTAGCCGAGCGCGCTTCGACGGGAAGTTAATGTGGACTGGGTGGTGGTAAGAGCGCCCACCGCTGAACCAGCGAGCTAACCGAACGGGCAGGCCAACGTTCGACCTGCGCATCACCGCTCCGCTCAGCGCGCCTCTGCGTTTGCATCGTCGCGTGCTCCCCCTTTGGCGCAAGCAGCGCGAGCGCGCACGTTCACACATAGCGCAGCACGCTGGTTGGGTAACGACGCTTGGCGTGGCGAAAGATCATGCACAACGGCACCAGAATGCATAAACCGGCAACCCATATCAGATAGGCTCGCACTATGCCAAAACCCTCCAACATTCCCAGTCTAATTGCGACCTTCCCTAGAATTCGATAGATCAAGATATGTGACACAAAGAAAAGCAAGGGGGTCTGCCCGAAAAGGACAGCCAAGCTGAATAGCTGTGACTGTTTCAGATGTGGGAAGCGGAGTAGCCCTACCAAAATAAAGCACATCCAGCCAAGGTTGAAAGTCAGGTAAGCCAAGCTAATAGGATCTTTGCTCATTATCAGGAAGTAGTGCCACGGTTGGTTTGAATTGTATTGATTGATATTGCCGTAACCATTGGCAAGCCGCATGACGAGCCACAAGATAAGCAGGGCAAGGGCAATCGTAAGCCACGGGCGAGGCGATTGCAGCAACTGCTTCTCACGCAGCGTGACGGTCAGGGCGTATCCCAAGGCCATCAATCCAATCCACCCCAGCACCGGGAATGGAACCGGCGAAGGCAGTCCATTGTTCGGTGTGATCCAAATGGCAGACCAAAGACTCACATGGGTGGAACTCGAGTCACCTAAATGCATCCACAGCCATTCGTAGCCGACCATCGTGGTTGCCCCTAGACAAGCAATGAGCCAACTCGGCAGGAATCGCATCATGGACATGATGGCGATCGAAACAGCTAGGCTGGAAAGCACGTTGAACGAGAAACCCCAGATAGCGCCAACGGTGAGATCGAACAGAGCGATGATGCCTGCACGAATCAGTAGAAACCTCGTGATTGCCCATTCCGACTCCCCCTTTAGCCGGCTTCCCTGCACAAACAAGGCTAGGCTGAAACCGGCGAGAAACCAAAACGTGGGCGCAGCGATGTTCGTGAGCAATCCGGTCAGCCAATGTGGCCAAGTTTCCAGATACAAATCTATACCCTGATGGAATTCGGCCACTATGCCGACTTGTGTGAAATACGCGGCGTGGTCGAGAGCCATTGCAATGAGCGCTATTCCCCGTAAGGCGTCGAAGGCTTCGATCCGGGCGGTTCGAACGCCCACCTGCGAATTCTGGGCAAGCGCCAACGCGCTTCCCGGCATAGACGTGGCACATTGGTCAGCCGATTGATGAAGGCTCATTCAGCCCTTGGAGATCAAAGCGTAGGTTGAAGTGAAATGCCTTGATCTTTCCCCTCGAACACTCATTATATTATCCAGTGCCAAGCCGTCGCGATGGATGAAGACGACCAAGGCTTTCGACGCATTCGGCGCAATCTGGGTTCAATCATCAATCGGTAGCCCACGGATCAATGCGGCACGCGCGGTGTGATGGCAAGTGGTTATAGCGTGATGAAGCGTCGCTGCAATCAACGGGTAGGTCCAGGCGTTAAGCCTGGGCTACCGGCACTGGTTGGATAATTGGCACATCACGAAGGACAACGGAGATACACAGTGGCGCCAAAATACGCAATCGGCATAGACCTGGGCGGGACGAAAATCCTTGCCGCGGTCGTAGACGCGCAAGGCAACGTGATCGCCGCGGCCAAGAAGACCACGCAGGCGGAGAAGGGCCCCGAAGTCGTTATCGAGCGCATCCAAAAAGCGATGGACGAAGCGCTGGATGCGGCTAAGCTCAAGAAAGACCGCATCGCCACCATCGGCATCGGCGCGCCGGGCATCATAGATAGCGCCAACGGCGTAGTGGTCAGCCTCACCAACTTGCCCGGATGGCGCAACGTCGAGATCGCCAAGCTACTGCGGCGCTGGCATGCGGTGCCGGTGTCGCTCTCGAACGACGTGCGTGTGGCAGCCGTGGGCGAGCACCGCGTGGGTGCGGGCCGGGGCGTGCACAGCATGATCGCGGTGTTCGTCGGCACAGGCATCGGCGGCGGCATCATCATCAACGACAAGCCGTGGGTCGGCTTGCGCTCGAGTGCCGGCGAAGTCGGTCACATGATCATCCTGGCCGACGGCCCCTACGCGCCTGGCGGCGGCATCCGCGGCGGCATCGAAGCGCTGGCCAGCCGTAGCGCCATTGACCGCGACCTGCGCGCCGGCATTGCCGCCGGACGCAAGAGCGTGCTGCCCGATTTGCTCAAAGAGAAAGGCAACGACGCTATCACCAGCAGCGTGCTGGCAAAGGCCGTCAGCAAGAACGATCCGCTCACGCTCGAGGTGCTGCGCCGCGCGGCTTACTACCTTGGCCTGCATGCCGCCAGCCTGATCAACGCCTTCGATCCAGAGATGCTGGTTTATGGCGGCGGCGTGATCGAAGGGCTGGGCGAATGGATGGTGGCGCAGATTCGCGACGTGGCCAAGCAGCATGCCATCAACCGGACCGACCTGGATAAGATCAAGATCGTCGAAGCAAAGTTGGGCGAGCAAGCCGGCGTGATCGGCGCAGCGCTCATGGCGCTCGACGCGCTGAGGACCTGACGGCGGATGACGAATTTTGCTGCCGGCAGCTTCGCCCGCGGGAATGAGTGAGCGCAGGTCGTTCACCTGCCCTCCAAGGTAGGGCGTATGGCTGTCGAACTACAGATCGAGCTATGCGTGCGCGTCGCCGTTGCGGCATTGCTCTCGTCGCTGATCGGCTTCGAACGCGAGCTGCAGGGGCATTCGGCCGGTCTGCGCACGCATATGCTGGTAGGACTGGGCGCCGCGTTGTTCACCGTGCTATCGCTGTTCGCCTTCAGCGAGGGCGATCCGGGTCGCGTTGCTGCGCAGATCGTCACCGGCGTGGGCTTCCTCGGCGCAGGCACCATCATCCAACGCCGCGATCGGCACACGCCGCACGGGCTGACGACGGCAGCCGGCATCTGGGCAGTGTCGGCAATCGGCATGGCCTGCGGCGTCGGGGCCTATGTGCTCGGCGTCTTCAGCACGTTGCTGATCTTGTTCGTGTTGATCATCTTGGCGCGCATCAGCGAACGCGTCCATGCGGCCCGAAGAAGGAAAGACACACTCGAACAGATCGAACCGCGCAGCAACTAGGGCGCCGGTTTAGTCAGGGCGCCTCAGGCAGCACATCGCTGCTGCGATAATCCGATTCGCAGATTGCATTTCACATCACTTGCATTTCATCACCAAGGAGCGACAAACGATATGACGACGAATGCTCTCCCGCGCTGCAGGGTAGGCCGCACGGCGCTGGAAGTCACGCGCATCGGCCTGGGCACGGCTTTCCTGCTGGGGCTGGACACCGTGCGAGAGGACGCGCCGGCTATCGCTACCGTGCGCGCGGCGCTCGACCAAGGCATCAACTTCATTGACACGGCGGCGCTGTATTCGCGCGGGCAGGCCGAGCGGGTGATCGGCGACGCGCTCCAGGGTGTGCCGCGCGACCGGTTCGTGATCCAGACCAAAGCCGGCCGATTCCCCAAGCCGGACGGCGGCTCATATCACGACTACTCGCGCGACGCCATCCTGCGCAGCGTGGAGAACAGCATGAAGCTGCTGGGGGTAGACCGGTTGGACAGCGTGCTGGTGCACGACGCCGACGGCGACAAGTTCAACCGCGGCCAGGGCGTCGGCCTGGAGGACACCTACTTCCGCGATGCGCTCGATCACGCCTTCCCGACATTGCTCGAGCTGCGCAGCCAGGGGGTGATCGGCGCGGTGGGCGCCGGGATGAACCAATGGCAGATGGAATGGGAATTCGCCAAGCACGTGGACGTGGACTGCTTCCTGCTCGCCGGACGCTACACGCTGCTCGAACAAACGTCGCTCGACTTTCTGGAGTATTGCCGGCAGCGGAACATCGCGGTTTTTCTGGGCGGTGTGTTCAACAGCGGCATCCTGGCCACCGGCCCACGCGAAGGGGCGCGCTACAACTACGCCGCCGCACCGGCGCACGTGATCGAAAAGGCCGCAAAGATTGACGCTGTGTGCGCGCGCTACGGCGTGCCGTTGCGCGTGGCTGCCTTGCACTTCGCCATGGCGCACCCGGCCGTCACATCCGTGGTGCTGGGCGCGCAGAAGCCCGAGGAGGTTGAGGCCAACGTTGCGGCGTCGCGGCAGACTGTGCCTGCGGCGCTATGGGCCGACTTGAAGCGCGAAGGGCTGATCGCGCAGGAAGCGCCGACGCCGGCATGAGCGTTGCCTCCCCGATCCTCCTGCTCGACGTTGACGGCACGCTGATCGAAGACCGCGGCTACCGCTGCGCGCAGGTCGAAGCAGCACGGTTTGTGTGCCGCAAATGGGGCTTGCCGGAGCATACGCCGACCGACGAGGAGATCAACGTCCTACATGCGTGTGGCTTCTCCAACGAGTGGGACTCCACTGCGTTCAATGTCGGGATTAACCTGGTCGAGGCCAGTCGCGGCAACGGCGCGCGCCCTGACTTTGCCGCCTGGGCAACCCGGACGCGCGCGTTCGCCGGCCCGCCGCACGAGCGCGCCCGCGCGCTGTTGCTGAGCGAATCCCCGCGCGCGCTGCATCCGGACATCCATCGTCTGCTGGACGACGTGCGCGATCCGCGCGTGAGCGAGACCACGCGGCTGCTCTACACCTTCGTGCTGGGATCGGCGCGCTTCGAGGCACACTTCGGCTTGAAGGCGGAGGTCGAGACGCCGTCTCTGCTGGAGACGATGGACGTGCCGATCCCCACCGCGCACAGCCGGCGAATCATCCTCTCGCACCCGGCCAGCGCCTATACCGCGCGCCCGACCCTTCCGCCGGACGGCAGCCGGCCCGGTCTCTACCAGACGCCAGAAGGCGAGATCGCGCTCACGCAGTTGGATATGACCGAGCTGCCGCTGATGGGCTTGGGGCCGATGCAGTGGCTGGCCGACGTGAAAGGCGGCTCGGTTTGGGACTACGCCAAGCCGGCTATGGTGCAACCGGTCGCGGCGATGCTGGCTGCGGTCGGCTACCCGCCGGGGGAAGCGGCGTTGGCGGCCTATGCGTTCGTCATGCAGGGAGAGGCGGGCGACGTCGCGCGGCTGGCCGGCCGTCGGGTGATCGTCTTCGAGGACAACGCCGGCGGGGTGCGCGCCGTACATCGCGCCGCCGAGGCGCTGGCGCGCGCCGGCGTGCACGTTCAGGTGACCGGCTTCGGCGTTGCGCGCGCCCAGGCCAAACGCGAGGCGCTGGCCGAGTTGTGCGACCGGCTGTTCGACGACGTGAACGCGGCGCTGGCAGTGCTATAGTCGCCGTATGCCGTCGCCGTTCCCGGGCATGGATCCGTATCTCGAAGGCGAGGAGTGGAGCAGCGTGCACACCGCGCTCAGCGTAGAGATCGCCCGGCAGCTGGCGCCCAAGCTCCGCCCGCGCTACGTTGCGCGAACCGAGCTTCGCTTTGCCGCCCAGGGAAGCGATGTCTATCCTGATGTCGGCGTTGCCGTTCGGGAGGCGCAGGTTACCTATCGCGCCGGCCCGCCGTTGGAGATGACCACCTTCGTGCCCGAAAGCGCGCCGGAGTACACCGTGGAGATTCGCACCGTCGCCGGGCGTCAATTGGTGACCAGCATCGAGGTGTTATCGCCGGCCAACAAGCGAGGCGAGGGCTATCGCGTCTATATGGACAAGCGCGAACGGCTGCTGCGCAGCCCGACGCACTTGATCGAGATTGACCTGCTGCGCGCGGGCAAGCGTCTGCCCACGATCGAGCCTCTGCCGGACGCGCCTTACTTTATCTTCCTCAGCCGAGCGGAGCGTCGCCCGAAGATTCAGGTGTGGCCGGTTGCGTTGCGTGATGTCCTGCCGATTGTCCCCGTTCCTCTGCTGCCCGGCGACGCCGACAGCCAGCTCGACCTTCAGGCAGCCCTCGCAGGCATCTATGATGCGCTCGGCTACGACCTCTCGATCAACTATCGGCAACCGCCGCCCGACCCGCCGCTGAGCAAAGCCGATGCGGCGTGGGCGACGGGCTTGTTGCGGCAGGCAGGATATTGAGCGCCCGGCGCACTCCGCGCACATGAGCGCCGTCCGCGGCTAGCCGACGACGCGCGCCGCCTCCGGCGCGAAGCTGATTGCCACGGTGTCACCGGCGTGGGGCGGCGTGAAGTTGGGATTGTTCAGCGCGTCGGCGACGAACGTCGAACCGTTCACGCTCAACTGCACGCGCACGATCGAGCCCAGGAAGGTGACGCCCTCCACCTTGGCGATCAGCCGGTTGTCGCCCGGCGCCGCGCCGTTCAGCGTGATCGTCTCCGGACGCAAGGCAATCGTCACGGCATCGCCGGGGCGCTTATCGCTCAGCGGCTGCGTTAGCCGCACCGGCTGGCCGCCGACCATCACGCAGCCATCGGCGCCGGCCGTGCCACGCAGCGTGCTGAGCGTGCCGACGAAGCGGGCCACGAACTCCGTCTGTGGCCGATTGTAAATATCGAACGGTGTGCCGACCTGCTCCACACGTCCGGCGTTCATCACCACGATCCGGTCGGAGAGCGCCAGCGCCTCTTCCTGATCGTGCGTGACGTAAATGGTGGTGATGTGCAGGGCTTGTTGGATGCGCCGGATTTCGTTGCGCAGCTCGTCGCGGATCTTCGCGTCGAGCGCAGAGAGCGGCTCGTCCAGCAGCAACACACGCGGCTGGATGGCCAGCGCGCGGGCCAGCGCCACGCGTTGCTGCTGGCCGCCGGAGAGCTGGTGGCTGTAGCGCTTGCCGTAGCCCTCCATCTGGATCAACGCCAGCATCTCTTTCACCCGCTGCTGGATGAGCTGCGCAGGCGCTTTGGCCATGCGCAGGCCAAAGGCGATATTGTCGGCCACGGTCATGTTGGGGAAGAGCGCGTAGGACTGGAAGACCATGCCCAGCCGGCGCTTGTTGGGCGGCGTGTCGGTCACGTCCTCGCCGTCAATGCGAATCCGACCCTCGGTCGGCTGCTCGAAGCCGGCGATCATGCGCAGCGTGGTGGTCTTGCCGCAGCCGCTCGGTCCGAGAAACGAGACGAACTCGCCCTTGGCCACATCCAGGTCGAACGACTCGACGGCAACCGTCGCGCCGAATACCTTGCGCAGATGGATCAACTCGAGATAGGCCATGACGTGCAACCCGTGATAGTTTTACCTCATTCCGGTCATCTGCGTTTGGCCGGTGCCGCGGCCCACGCGCTGGATGAGCAGCACCAATATCCATACGAGCACGAAGCTGATGATGGTCAGCGCCGCCGGCTCGAAGATTTTGTTGTTGCCGACCGATGCCATGTACGAGCCGAACGCGCGTTCGTCGGGGAACAGGAAGTTGGCCAGTGTGTATTCGCCGATGGCGATGGCGAAGGTGAGCAGCGCCGCACTGAGCACGGCCACGCGCAGATTGGGCAGGATCACCTGCAGGATGATCGCCGGCCAGCCGGCGCCCAGGCTGCGCGCCGCCTCGGTGAGCGTGCGAATGTCAATCGCCCGCAGGCCGATGTCCACCGAGCGATACGTGTAAGGCAAGACGGCGATGGTGTAGCCACCGACCAACAAGGCGACTGTGCCCAGCTCGGTGTTCGTCAGCGAGAAGGGCGGGCCGCTATACGTGCGCAGCAGGCCAAAGGTGAGCACGATGCCGGGGATGGCGAACGGGAGCACGGTGAAGAACTCTATCACCGGCTTCAGCCTCGGCACGCGCAGGTGCACCCAATAGGCCGTGGGCACGACGATGGCGGTGCTCACGATGATGGTCAGCACGGCCATCAGACAAGAGAAAAGCAGCGATGAGTAGAAGCGCGGCAGGTTGAGGGTGATCTTGAGCGGCGACGCTTGCACTTGGAGCACCTTGTCGGGCTCCGGGATAGAGAGCACATTGGTGTAGGCCGTGAAGCCGATCTCGCCGCGCCGGGCGCGCAGCGAATAGTCGAACTGCGTCGCCAGCGGCACGATCAGATATGCCGCGCAGACGATGAAGATGGCCCAAGCGAAGAGCCGCGTAGCGAGGGAACGGTTGCCGGTCATGGGGTCTCTGCCTCGCGCTCCGGCGTGTAGAGCTTGTACTTGCGCCGGATGCGATCCAAATCCTCAGGCGACTCCACATAGCTCTCGACATAGCCGCAGGCGCAGCACACATAGCGCGCGACCGGTGCGCTGGTGAGATAGCCGCCCCAATCTACGATGATGGATGTCTCGTCTTGCTGTCCGGGCACGCGCGCAACGATGTCGCTGCCGCACTTCGGGCAAATGCCGGTGGTCTTCATCTTCCGCTCCTCCGGTGTTAACGCAACCAGCGCGCTGTGACGCGCTGCAACCCAACATACAACGCGATGGATATCGCCAGGATCACGACCATGCCGAAGGCCAGCGCATAGCTCAAGCCGGGGTTGTAGAGCACATCACCGCGAATTTGTCGGCTGATCACGCGGGTCACCACGTCCACCTTGCTGCCGGTGAGCGCTTCGGCGGTGGCATAGGCGCCGAAGGCGTTGCCGAACAACAACACCGTCGCACCCAGGAACGACGGCAACAAAATCGGAAGGCCAACATAGCGCCAGAAGTCGAACGGCGTGCCGCCCAGGTTCGTAGCGGCCTCGAGCCACTCCCGCTTCAACCCATCGAACGCCGGCACCATGATCAGCAGCATGAGCGGGAATTGAAAATACAGATAGGCCAGGATCAAGCCCTGCACGGTGTAGATGCTGAAGCCGGCAGCATATAGGTCAATGCCGAAGACATTGCGGAGGAAGACCGGCAGCGCGCCGGTGCGACCGAGCAAAGTAATGAAGGCAAACGCCAGCGGGATACCGCCGAAGTTCGCCGCCACGCTGCTGAAGGTGATGACGCCCGAGCGAATGCGGCCCGAGAGACCGCCCCAGGTAATCGCGTAGGCCAGCAACGCGCCTAGGCTCGCGCCGACCACCGCTGTAACGACGCTCAACTCGATGCTGGTGCGATACGACTCCAGGATGAGCGGTTGGAAGAGCCCGGCGATGTTGTCGAGCGTGAAGTTGCCATTCGGGTTGCGAAATGCGCCGGCCATGATCGTCAGCGAGGGCAGCAGAAGGAAGGCGAAGACGAACAGAAAGAACGGCAGCGTCCCCAGCCAGGCCCACGACACCGGTGGGCCGGCCGGCTTGGTTCTGGGAGCGGCGATCGTGGTATCCATCGCGCTAGACAGAATCACAGAAACCAGGTTTCTCTAGGAAACCTGGTTTCTGCGACGATTCTACGGCCATCGGCAGCTCACTGGAGCTTGCGGAACTCGATCTTGGTCACCTTGTCCCAGTTTTCGGCCAGCAGTTGCTTGTGCTTGTTCAACTGCTCCAGTGTGGGGAAGGTGGCTTTCGCATACAGTTCGTCCGACGGCAGCTTGGCAGCCAGGTCTTCGGGGATCACCTTGCGCGCCACCAAGTCGTTGTAGCGCGTCGGATGGCAATAGCCCTTGATCCAGATCAGCGAGCCTTCATCGGAGAAGACGTGCTCCATCCACAGCTTAGCAGCGTTAGGATGCGGCGCATACTTGCTGATGGCGGTGGCATAGTGGCCAGCGAGTTGCGCCGACTTAGGGATGACCACCTCGATGTTGATGCTGTCCTTGTTGGCGTCGCGTTGGGCCAGCGCGTTGTAGTCCCAGTCGAAGACAATCGGCGTCTCGCCACGGCCGAAGGTTTGCTGGTTCCACGACGGCAGGAAGTTGCCGATAGCATTGAGCTGCGCGAAGAACTCCAGGCCTTTCGACGAGTCGTCAGGTGAGCCGCCCATGGCCAATGCGGCGTTGAACACGGCCTGGGCCTGCGAGTTGCCGATGCGCGGGTCGTTGATCGAGACCATGCCCTTGTACTCCGGCTTGAGCAGATCGGCGAAGTCCTGCGGCACGGCGGGGACGGCATCCACGTTCACCTGCATCGCCATCACGCCGTAGTAGTTGCCGGTCCACAGGCCGTCGGGGTGCTTCAGGTTATCGGGGATGGTGTCCCAGGTCGAGACCTTGTAGGGCGCGACGAGGTCTTCCTCGACCGCCTGCACGGCGAAGGCCGGGCCGATGTCAAGCACGTCGGGCGCTTGCGGGCCTTTGTTGTCCTTGTTGGCCTTCACTGCCTCCAGCTCCTCTGCCGAGCCGGCGTCGGGCGTGATCTCGTTGACCTTCAGGCCATACTTCTGCTTGAAGGTTTCGATCATCTCGCCGTAGTTGCACCAGTCGTGCGGCAGGGCGATGACGTTCAGCTCACCTTCGGCCTGCGCCGCAGCGATCAGCGCTGCCATGTCCATCGCCTCCTGTGCTTTGGGCATAGCAGTCGCTACAGCCTCGCTCACTTGAGTCGCGGCAGCCTGGATGGTCGGCGCAGCGGTCGCCGCAGCTTCCTTCGCCTGCTGCACGGCCGTGGGCATGGCACCGGTCTGCGGCATGGCACACGCTGCCAACATGAGCGCAATCGTCATCATCAACACAGATGCATTCGTCTTTCTCATGATGTCCTCCTGTTACTCACAGGAACATCTCAGCCGAAATTCTTTAAGGGACGTGTGAACTTGGGTGAAGAAGGCTTTAATCCTGCAACGTGAGACAATGCGCCCCATGGCAAAGCAATACAAGTCCCCGCCCCCTGTGGTCATTATCCCGGGCAAAAAGTACATCGCCCGACTCAAAACCGGCAAGGGCGACATCGTGATCGAGTTGTTCGCCGACAAAGTCCCCAATACCGTCAACAACTTCGTTTTCCTCGCGCGCGAGGGTTACTACGACGGCACCACCTTTCATCGCGTCATCAAGGACTTCATGATCCAGGGTGGCGACCCCACCGGCACCGGACGCGGCGGTCCCGGCTACCAGTTCAAAGACGAGTTCCATCCCTCGCTCAAGCATGACGGGCCGGGCATTTTGTCCATGGCCAATGCCGGCCCGAACACCAACGGCTCGCAATTCTTCATCACGCACGTCGCCACGCCGTGGCTGGACGGCAAGCACGCCGTCTTCGGCAAGGTGATCGAGGGCATGGACGTGGTCAATGCTATCCCTGAGCGCGACCCTAGCCGCGCCCGCCAACCCGGCGAGGCCCTGATCCGCGTGGAGATCATCGAGGAGTGAGAAATTGAAAATGCAAAATTGAAAATTGAAAAAGACAGTTGTCACCTTCTACTTTTCAATTCTCAATTCTCAATTCTCAATTTGTGATCGGCATCTTCGACTCCGGCATCGGTGGATTATCGGTATGGCGGGAGATCGTCCGGCTCATCCCCAACGCTCCCACCATCTATCTCGCCGATCAGGCGCACATCCCATACGGCGGACGCTCACCCAGTGAGGTGTGCGCGCTCACCCTGCGCGCCGCCGGCTGGCTCATCGAACGCGGCTGTCGCGTCGTGGTCATTGCATGCAACACGGCTTCGGCCGCCGCGCTCGAGGCGCTGCGCGCGACCTTCCCGGCGACGCCGTTCGTCGGCATGGAGCCGGCCATCAAGCCGGCGGCGCTGCACACGCGAACGGGCGTGGTCGGCGTGTTGGCGACGCCGACCACGCTGCGGAGCGCGCGCTACGCCAGCCTGGTTTCGCGCTGGGGGCGCGCCCTGCGCGTGATCGCACAGCCTTGTCCGGGTTGGGTGGAAGCCGTAGAACGGCTGTCGGTCTGCGCAGCCGCAGAGGATGCCCTCAATCGTCTGGTCGGCGACTGCGTCACCCCCTTGCTGGTGCAGAACGCCGACGCGCTCGTGCTTGGATGCACACACTTCCCCTTTCTCCGGCCGTGGATCGAGCAGGCGATCAGCGCGTGGCAGTCAGCGCATCCGGGCGCGCACGCTGTGACAGTCTTTGACCCGGCCCCGGCCGTCGCCCGCCGCGCGCGGCAGGTGTGGCTCGAACTCACTTTATCTGCCGACGGAACGCCGGCGCGTGAATTCTGGACCACCGGATCCGCCGACCGATTTGCGCAGGTTGCGTCGGTGCTGCTGGGCCACCCCATACCGGCGCGATCGCTGACTCTCTAACACCTGACCAACGTTCGCACGGTAAGTGTGTTAACCTATGCGCGAAAGCATGCAAAGGAATCCATTGGATCTACTCTTGTTGGACCATCTGCTGGAAGAAATGGCCGACGAGAACAAGCCGACCGATGCGCCGGCTCAGGAACAGCAATCCGACACAGGCCGATCGGAGTCGTTGGGGGTGCTGCCCATCCTACCGTTGCGCGGCGTGCTGGTCTATCCGCTGTCGGCATTGCCGTTGCGCGTGTCGCAGCCACGTTCGATTCGCCTGATTGACGATGTGACCCTGCGCAAAATGCCGATTGGGTTGGTGGCCAGCAAGCACCCGGAGAAAGACGAGCCTGGGCCGGAGGACATCTTTACCGTCGGCACGATCGCCACGATCGCGCGTCACTTCAAGGCGCCGGACGGCGTGGTCAACATGATCGTGCAGGGCGCGGAGCGCTTCCGCATCGTCGAGATCGTCAGCGAAGACCCCTACATCGTCGCCAAGGTCGAGCCGCTGCCGGAGACGTGGGAGAACTCCCTCGAGATCGAGGCGCTGCGGCGCAACATCAGCGAGGGCTTCAACAAGATGGCCGAATTGCGCCCGGATATGCCCGACGAATTGGCGCAGATGATCCAGAGCATCGAGGACCCGCGCCAGCTCACCTATGCCGTCGCGACGTACACGCGCATAGACCTGGACGATGCGCAACGGCTGCTCGAGATGGACGGTCTGCCCAATAAGATGCTCTTCTTGCTCCAGCTCTTGAACAAAGAGTTGGAAGTGCTCCAGCTCGGCAAGAAGATTCAGAGCGAAGCGCAGAGCGAGATGGAGAAGGTGCAGCGGGAGTACTTCTTGCGCGAGCAGATCAAGGCCATCCAGCGCGAACTGGGCGAGGCCGATGAGCAGCAGATCGAGATCAACGCCTTCCGCGAAAAGATCGCCGCCAGCGGCATGAACGAGGAAGCGCGCAAAGAGGCCGAGCGCGAACTCGACCGTATGGCGAAGATGCCGACGCAGTCTGCCGAATACAGCGTCATTCGCACCTACCTGGACTGGATGGTGTCGCTGCCCTGGCAGAAGACCACGCAGGACAACCTGGACATCGCCCATGCGCGCCAAGTGCTGGACGAGGACCACTACGGCCTCCAAGACATCAAAGAGCGCATCCTGGAATTCCTGGCCGTGCGCAAGCGCCGCCAGGAGTTGCAAGCGGCGAGTGCCCAGTTGCAGGCGGAGGCGCAGCCTGCCCACCTGCAACCCGAGGCCGACTGGATCCGCCGCGAGCGCGAGGGCGTCATCTTGTGCTTCGTCGGTCCGCCGGGCGTGGGCAAGACGTCGCTGGGCGCCAGCATCGCGCGGGCAATGGGCCGCAAGTTCATCCGCATGAGCGTGGGCGGCATTCGCGACGAGGCCGAGATTCGCGGCTTCCGCCGCACCTACATCGGCAGCATGCCGGGCCGGATCATCCAGAGCATCCGCCGCGTCGAGAGCCGTAACCCCGTCTTCATGCTCGACGAGGTGGACAAGATGGGCAGCGACTTTCGCGGCGATCCATCCAGCGCACTGCTCGAGGTGCTCGACCCGGAGCAGAACCGCGAGTTCCGCGATCACTACCTGGACGTGCCGTTCGACCTTTCGCAGACCATGTTCATCTGCACGGCGAACACGCTGGAGACCATCCCCGGCCCGTTGCGCGATCGCATGGAGATCCTGCAACTGAGCGGCTACACCGAGAGCGAGAAGCTGCACATCGCCCAAGGCTATCTGGTGCCGCGCCAACTCAAGGAGAACGGTCTGCGCCCCGGCGAGGTGACCTTCAGCGACGAAGCGATCCTGAAGCTGATGCGCGAATACACGCGCGAAGCCGGCGTGCGCAACCTGGAGCGTGAGATCGGCAACATTTGCCGCAAGTTGGTGGCGCGCGCGCAAGAGGGCAAGGTGACGTTGCCCTTCCACGTCACGCCCGAGAGCCTGCCTGACCTGCGCGGCAAGGCCAAGTTCTACAACGAGGTCGCCGAACGCACCGAGATCCCCGGCGTAGCTACCGGCATGAGCTGGACGCCGGTGGGCGGTGAGATCATCTTCATCGAGGCCACGCGCATGCCCGGGTCGAAGGGCTTTCAACTCACTGGCCAGCTCGGCGATGTGATGAAGGAGAGCGCCCAGGCGGCGCTCTCGTACGTGCGCAGCCACGCCGGCGATCTGAAGATTGACCCGAAAATCTTCGACAAGAGCGACATTCACATCCACGTGCCGGCCGGCGCGCAGCCGAAGGACGGCCCCTCGGCGGGCGTGACCATCGCCACAGCACTGGCGTCGTTGTTCACCGGCCGCAAGGTGCGCCACGACGTGGCTATGACGGGCGAGATCACGCTGCGCGGCTCGGTGCTGCCGGTGGGCGGCATCAAAGAGAAGGTGCTCGCCGCGCATCGCGCTGGGCTGAAGACGATCATCCTGCCCAAGCGCAACGAGCCGGACCTAGAGGATTTGCCGCCGGAGGTGCGCGACGCGTTGCAGTTTGTCTTGGTGGACCGGGTGGAGCAGGCTTTGGCCGCAGCGCTGATGCCGGCGAAGCGCGGGCGCGAGCAGAGCAACGGCCAGGTGCAATCGAGGGAGTCAAGAACCAAGAGTCAAGGAGCCAAAACCAAGAATTAAGGAGCAAGCGCCAAGAAACAAAAATTGAGCGCGTGGCGCTCCACTTTCTCAATTCTTCACTCTCGATTCGAAGCTGGGGCGGCTGGATTCGAACCAACGAATGGCGGATCCAAAGTCCGCTGCCTTACCACTTGGCGACGCCCCAATCCTCGACCGACATTCTACCATTCTGCAACGCCACCAATCACGGGGAGTAGCCAAAGTTCAGACGCCTCACGTTACGCAGCCCCTCGTCCCACACCGATCGCGGGGGCTTGCCCAAACGAGCGCAAGCCGTGCCATCAGTTTATGGTCGCGCGGCTGTTTTGTCATGGCGCAACGTGAGCTCTTAACTTGGCCATTCACCCAGCCGCACGCGCTCGACGTGGTAGCCGGCGTCCTCCAGGCGTTGCATCACTGCTTGGCCGTGCGCCTCGTCGCGCACCTCCAGCACCAGCTCTAGGCCGGTGCGTGTGAGCGGCGCCAGCCACACCGCGCGGCGGTGGATCACGTCAATGATGTTCGCTCCACACGCCGCAACGTGGTTGATCACCGCCGCAAGCTGGCCGGGGCGATCCAGCACGGTCAGCCGCAGCACGATGATGCGTCCCTGCTGCACCATCACTTGCTCGATCACGCGCGCCAGCAGGTTGCCGTCAATGTTCCCACCGCACAGCACTGTGCAGATCACGTCGTTCGGGCCGACGGTGACCTTGCCGGCCAGCAGCGCGGCCACGCCGGCAGCGCCGGCGCCCTCTACCACCAAGCGGGCATACTGCGCGCAATGCGCGATGCCCCGCGCGATCTCGTCGTCGCTCACCTCCACCACGTCGTCCACCAGCTCGCGGATGTAGCGCAGGGTCAGCTCGGCCGGCCGCTTGACGGCGATGCCATCGGCGATCGTGTTAGCCGATGCTGCCGTCACGACCTGGCCGGCGGCCAGCGACGCGCGCACCGGCGCGCACGCCGACGACTGCACCCCGACGATGCGCACGCCGGGCTTGAGCGCCTTGACCGCAATGGCTATGCCGCTGATCAGCCCGCCGCCACCGATGGGCACGAGCAGCAGGGTCAACTCCGGCAGCGCGGCCATGATCTCCAGACCGATCGTGCCTTGGCCGGCGATGACGAGCGGATCATCGAAAGCGTGCACGAACGTCAGGCCGCGCGCCTGCTGCTGTTCGCGGGCGAACGCGCCGGCGTCGTCGAAGGTCGCGCCGTGCAGGATCACTTCCGCGCCCAGGTCGCGCGTGCTCACCACTTTGGTCAGCGGCGCATATTCCGGCATGACGATGGTGGCAGGGATGCCGAAGATGCGCGCGGCCAGCGCCACACCCTGCGCGTGATTGCCGGCGCTGGCAGCGATCACCCCACGCTTGCGCTCCTCCTCGCTCAGCCGGCTGATCTTGTTGTATGCGCCGCGGATCTTGAACGAGCCGGCGCGCTGCAGCGATTCGGCCTTCAGGAACACGCGCACGCCGAGAACGCGCGTCAGGCGCAGCTCCGGCAACACCGGCGTGGGGATGAGCTGGTCACGCAGCGTCTGCTGCGCAGCGTAGATATCGGCGAGAGTGATAGGAGTGTCATGTGTCATGTGTCGGATGTCAGGTGTCAGGGTCAGGGATCGGTAGTCGAGTGTCATGGATCACGTGTCACGTTATGCGTCATGCGTTTTACGCTTTGTGCGCTGCGTCGCTTGGCCGCAGGGTAATGATGACGTCGGCGACATTGGTGCCGGTCGGGCCGGTCATGATCAAATCGCCGAGCGGCGCAAAGAAATGATAGCTGTCGTGGCGCTCCAGGTAGTCGCCGGCTTCTAGCCCGCGGGCGCGGGCGCGCCGTAGCGTGTCGGTGAAGGCGATCGCGCCGGCGGCATCGGTCGGGCCGTCGGTGCCGTCGGTGCCCAGCGCGGCGATTGAAACTCCAAGAGTCTCTGAGCCCCCTGGAGTTTGATGGGCGTCCAACTCGATCGCCGCGGCCAGCGCCAGCTCCTGATTGCGCCCGCCCTTGCCTTCGCCGCCCGGCGCCGGTCGAAGGGTCACGGTGGTCTCGCCGCCGTAGATCCAGCACACGCCGCGCGCTTGGGCCGGGGGATCGGCATCGAGCAACGCGCGGGCGATCTGCGCGCCGGCCTCGCGCGCCTCGCCGCGCAGCGTAGTGGTAACCACGCACGCTGCGAAGCCCAGTCGCTCCGCCTCGTGCGCGGCCGCCTGGCACGCCTGCGCGTTGTTGCCCACCAGCACATTGTGTGCCCGTGGATCGTTCGTCAGCCCGCTGGCGATCACGTCCAACGGATCGCCGATCACATCACTGAGGATCAGGCCGATCACGGTCGCCGGCTGTGCCAGCCGCACCAGCCCGCCGCCCTTGAGGCGATCCAGCCGTGCGCGCACGGCGTTCATCTCGTGGATGTCGGCGCCGCTGCGCAGCAGCGCGTCGTTGATGGCGCGCAGCGTGCTGAGCGAGATACCCGCGTGCGGCGCAACCAGTAGCGCCGACGCGCCGCCACTGACGCAGACGATGACGAGCGTCCGCGCGGTGCAATCACGCAGTGCCGTGCATACGGCCTCGCCGGCGCGTAGGCTGTCCTCGTCGGGGATCGGATGGCCGGCTTCGATGATCGCCGAGTTTTGAGTTTTGAGCTTCGAGTTGAGGTCAGGAGAAAGATGTCCGTGTTTGGTGACGACGACGGCGCGCGACAACCGATTGCCCAGCAACTGACCGACCTCACCGGCCATCGGCGCAGATGCCTTGCCGGCAGCGATCAGGCGCAGGTCATCGAAAGCGCGCAGGTCGTAAGCCGCATCGTCCACGAAAAGCGATTCGCCCTCACGGCGCACGTGACGGCGAATCGCCTCGGCGGGATCGGCGGCGCGCAGGGCTGCGCGGATGATCGCTTCGAGCGCGGCGCGCAGTTCGGCGCTCATGTCGCCGATTGTAGAGCCAGCGCGCCGGAATCGCTCACGAGGTCTTGGCGGCTTCCATGCGCTTGTTGCGCCGCGCGCGCCGGATGAGCAGCACGATCACAACAATAGGGAGCGTCAGGATGAGCAGCACCGGCAGGACGACGATGACCAGCCAGATGAGCAGCGACGCCAGCCCCTGCAGCGTGGCGACCAGCGCCTCGAATGCCTCTTTCGCCACACCTTCCGGTCGCCAGCCGCCTACCTGGATCGGCTGCGCCAGCGCGTCGGGGATGAGCGTGACCGAGATGGTGGCCAGCGCCGCCGACTGCGAGAGATACTTCATGCGCCCCTTAATCTGCTCGATCTGCCCGCGAATCTGGGTGAGTTCACGATACACGGCCAACACATCCTCGGTCGTGGTGGCTTGTTCGAGGATCTTTTTGAGCTGCGCTTCGGTCGCTTCCAGGTTCTTCAGCCGGGCGTCGAGGTCCACATACTCGGCCGTCACGTCTTCGCCGCGCACGTTTTCGCTGCGCACCTCGACGGCCAACGCCCGGATACGATTCATTGCCTCGTCGAAGCGGGTCGCGTCCACGCGCAACGTGATGTAGCCCTGCAGGGCATTGTCCCGGACGCGCGACGTGCTGGACGACACGACGAACCCGCCGAATTCCTCGGCCAGCTTCACGAGCGCATCCATCTGCGCCTGAGTGTCCTTCACGACGATGGTCAGGTCGGCCGTGCGGATGATCAGTCGCTGCTGGACGGCCTGATCCGCCGCGCTGTCGGGGGATTCCGACGGCGCGCGTCCGGCACTTTCGGCCATTGGTAGCGCTGCTGTGGGTGCCGCCATAGGCGCAGCCTCCGAGAAACTCGGCTGCGCCGGCGGTGCGGCACAGGCCGATGCAAGCAGCGCCACTGAACCGAATAACGCAACAAATGCAAGGCGGTGTTTGAGCAGAGTGGTCATGGTTATCCTCCCTTCGACCTTGGCACGAGTGTGTAACTTCACTCTGAAGACGTCAGACTCGTTGTAGAGTTCCAGGCATGGTATGTGTTGGGCGGCGTCAGGCAAACGTCATGCCTAGGCGCTCCGGTAGCTATAATTTCGTTCAACCGCTTGCCTTCGTGGCTGTCTGGAATTCGTCCTGGTCGGGATCGCGATCTTAGGGAAGGGCGGTTCGGATGAGCTGGGGGAGCAGCGACGCTTTTTGAACATCCCGGAGGAAATACGCATGGCTTCTCTTCTCGATAAAGTAAGTACGTTGATCCAGGCGAACTTGCATGCGCTGGTGGACAATGCGCTGAAGTCCAACTCGATGGCGGTCATTGACCAGTATATCCGCGACGTGGACAACAACCTCGACGCACTGGAGGACGCGGCAGCGACCGTCGGCGGGCAGGTGAAGACGCTCGAGCGCAAATCCGCCGAATATAAGAAGCAGATGGATGAGCTCGACCGCAACATTGACCTGTTCCTCACTCAGGGCAAGGAAGACCTGGCGCGCGCGGCGCAGGCCAAGCTGAACTCGGTGCGCGGCTTGTATGAAACCTACAACGGCCAGTTGGAGCGGCAGCAGCGCGAATACAAGGCGCTGCTGGATGCGCGCCTGAAGCTGCAGGCCAAGCTCACGACCATCCGCCAGCAGCGCGAGGAGATGGTGGCACTGCTCGACCTGGCCAAGGCCAAGGAGATCACCAACAAGGCGATCAAGTCGCTGGACGACCTGGCCGGTGTGGGCGATGCCGACGTGGCCCGCATGGCCGAAGCCATCCGCACTCGGCTCGACCAGGCCTCGGCCCGCGCCGAGATGGCCGCCCAGAACCTGGATGCACAGATGGACGAGGTGCTGGGCCGCGGCGAACTGGATGCCCAGCTCGAAGAACGCAAGCGGCGGTTGGGGATCGGTCAGTAAATGGACGATTTGCGACAGCGCACGCGCGGCAAGCTCATCCAGAATGCGATTTTCAGCCTCCCTAGCGCGCTGATCATCGCAGCCGGCATCGTCCTGGTCGGGCTGGGCGTGCCGATCCCGATCCTGGGCCAGCCACCGTTCAACCTGTCGCCGGTGTGGTGGCTGGCCGGGTTGGCGCCGTTGTGGCTGGGGGTCGTCGGCGCGAGCATCGCCAGCCGACAGGCCGGCGAGCAAGCCGTGTCCCAGGCGCTGCGCGAGGAATTCGACCTCAACCGCATCCGTAATCCCAGCCTGCGCATGAACGTCAAGCAGGCCATTGCCTACCGCGAACGAATTGACAAGGCGGTGGAGCGCTTCACCGACTCGGCCATGCAGCACCGCATGCAAGACGTGGCCAACCAGGTCGAAGAGTGGGTGCGCAACATCTATGCGTTGGCCAGTCGGCTGGATGCGTTCCAGAACGACGAGATCATCAAGAAAGACCTCCAGGACGTGCCGGAGTCCATCAAGCGCCTCAAGCAGCGTGCGCTGCAGGAGCACGACGAGACCATCAGGCGAGAGTTGGACGAAACCATCAGCCGCCGGCAGGCGCAATACAACAACTTGCTCAAGCTGGAGACGGCGATGGATCGTGCCGACCTGCAGTTGGAAAACACACTCACGGCGCTCGGCACGGTTTATTCGCAAATGCTGTTGCTGGATGCGAAGGACGTGGACAGCAGCAAGGCCCAACGGCTGCGCGAGAACATCGCGGAGCAGGTCAATTCGCTGCACGACGTACTCGCTTCGATGGAGGAGGTATACAACGGGAGTCACGATCAGGCCGGCCGCAGCTGCGCCAATATGAGCGCGGGGGCCAGCGGCATGCGTTAATTCACACCTCAGCCTTCTACCTACATCCTTCTAACCCAGCGGCGATATAGTCCGCTGCAACTCGCGGCGGGTGCGGCGGCGCGCTCGAATGGACCGCGCCAGCGCGTAACGAGGTGCACATGGACATCGGTCAGGCTGTTTTCGACGTTATCTCCAATCCGAACGTCGCTTATGCGCTGCTCGTGCTCGGCCTGCTGACGCTGGTGATCGCATTCACCCTGCCGGGCACCGGGCTGCTGGAAGTGGGCGCCGGGTTATGCCTGCTTTTGGCGCTGCTCGGCCTGTCGCGCCTGCCGGTGAACATCGCCGGCCTGTTGCTCATCCTGGTGGGCATCGGCTTATTCATCGCCGACATTCAAATCCAGAGTGGGCTGGTCGCGCTCGCCGGCGCAGTCATCCTCGGCATCGGCTCACTCTTCCTGTTCAGACCCGACGAACGCGCGTTCGCCGTTTCGTGGTGGTTGGTCATGCTGTTCTCGGGCGGTTCGGCGATCTTCTTTGGTTTCGGGTTGCATCGTGCGCTGCGCGCCATGCAGCGGCGGCCCGTCTTCTCGCCGGACAACATCTTGGGCGCACACGGGGTGATCAAGTCACCCATCACCCCCGAGTCGCAGTTCACCGGCACGGCGCAGGTGGCCGGCGAGCTGTGGACGGTGAAATCGGACGAACCGATGAGCGAAGGCACGCCGGTGGTCGTCGTGCAGATCGAAGGTTTGACGCTGTTCGTGCGCGCGCTGGCGCACCCGCCAGAACATTCGGGAAATGGAGTGCAAATGAAAGAGGAGGAGACGAAATGAACGGTTTAACCACACTGATTGCGGTCAGCCTGATCGTCGTGATTGCGTTGTTCATCCTAGGGGGCTTGCTGCGTTCTTTCATCTTAGTGGCCAGAGAATACGAGCGCTACGTGGTCTTTCGCCTGGGGCGATCTATCGGCGCCAAAGGGCCGGGGCTGATCATCTTGATTCCATTCATTGACACAGCGACCAAGGTGGACCTGCGCGAGCAGTTCATGGAAGTGCCGCAGCAGACGGCGATCACCAAAGACAACGCGCCGATCTCGGTGGACTTCCTCACCTACTGGAAGGTATCCGATCCCGAGCGTAGCGTGTTGCAGGTGGGTAACTTCGCTGCGGCATCGCAGGGGATCGCCACCACGACGTTGCGCGCCGTGATCGGCGACATTACGTTGGACGACGTGCTGGCGCAGCGCGAGCGCATCAACCAGACGCTGCGCAGCAAGCTGGACGAAGTGACCGAACGTTGGGGCGTGAAGATCACCGCGGTCGAAATCCGCGAGATCACGCCGCCGCGCGACGTGCAGGAAGCCATGAACCGCCAGATGAGCGCCGAGCGCACCCGCCGCGCGCTGGTCACCGAAGCGGAAGGCAAGCGTCAAGCGGCGATCACCCTGGCCGAGGGCGAGAAGACATCGGCCATCCTGCGCGCGGAAGGCTCGAAGCAATCGGCCATCCTAGAAGCCGAGGGCCAGAAGATGGCGCAGGCGCTGCGCGCCGAAGGTTTCGCCACGGCGCTGAACGCGATCTTCGAGTCGGCCAGGCATGTGGATACGAACACCATGCTGATCCAATACTTGGAGACCCTCAAGGCGATCGGCGACAGCCCGGCTACCAAATACATCTTCCCCATGGAATTCACCGGCCTGGTCAAGCCACTGGGGGAGATGCTGGCGGCAAACGGCAAGGGCGCGCGCGACGATGCGAAGGCGCCCGGCTCGTGAGGCACCGAAGATTCGCTGAATTGAGCCATCGTGGGCCGGCTCAGTCTCTTTCGCAGGGGCCAGCCGGCCCGTTCGATTTCATAGAAACCAGGCTGGCGCGCTCATCAAGTCGCCGGCAGCCATGCGCGCGATGCGCTCGGCTTCGGACTGCGAATCGTGTATGGCGGTGATGTGCCCCATTTTGCGCCCCTTGCGACACTCACGCTTGCCATACCAGTGCAGGTGCGCGCCGCGATACGACAGCGCGCGCGCGAAGTCGCGCGGCCTGGGCATCTGGTCGCTCATGCCCAGGCAGTTCACCATCACTGCAGCTTGCTTCACCATGTCCGGCCAACCCAGCGGCAGCCCTAACACGGCGCGGACGTGGTTCTCGAACTGCGATGTCAGGCAAGCCTCGATGGTGTAGTGACCACTGTTGTGCACGCGCGGCGCAACCTCGTTGACCAGCACCTGGCCATCGGGTAGCTCGAACATCTCGATGCCGAATGCCCCGACGCCGTTCACTGCTGCGACCACGGCCTTGCCGATCTCCTTCGCCGGATGGTCGAACCCGCTGCGATTCGCGCGCACCACATGACACACATGGTCGAGTTGCAGCGTCTCCGTCACCGGATAGGTAACGATGTGGCCATCCTGCCCGCGCACGACGATGATCGCCAGCTCACGCCTGAAGTGAACGAACTGTTCGACCATCAGCGCGCGGCCGGTCGCGGCCAGCTTGTCCCAGGCGGCCTGTATCTCGCTCTCATGGTTGATCTGCGCGTTGCCGTAGCCGTCATAGCCGAGCGTGCGGGTCTTGAGCACCAGCGGGTAACCGTGCTGCGCGCCGAAGGCCTGGACCTCGTCGAGTGAGCTGACGGCAGCGTAGGTCGTGGTGGGCAGGCCGGCGGCGTTCAGCGTCTGCTTTTGGGTGAACTTGTCTTGCACGAGCGCCAGGGTGTGCGAGCCGGGCAACACGCGCCGGCCACGCTGCTCGATGAACGCGATCAGCTCGACCGGCACGAACTCGCTCTCGATGGTGATCGCGTCCACCGCGTCGGCAAATTCGCCGAGCGTCTCACGGTCGCGCCACGTGCCGGTCACGCCGAACGAGGTCACCTGCATCCCTGGGCTGAATTCGTCTTCGTCGAGGATAGCGACATTTACGCCGATGCGTTGCGCAGCCTGTGCCAGCATGCGTGCCAGTTGCCCGCCGCCGAGGATACCGAGGGTCGTCATATTCCTTTCACCGAAATCGAGCGGCGCGAATGATACTCGCAATCCTCACTCATCAGTCATCAGATCGTCAAGTCGGCAGGCCGTCATACAATCGGCAGCCGATGATGTTCAGCGATCTGCGCACCGTCGAAATCTTTGCGATCGGCAACGAACTGCTCGTCGGGCAGGTGCTCGACACGAACACGCATTGGCTCATCCGCATGGTCACCGGCCTCGGCGCGCGTGTGACGCGCGCAGCCATGATCCGCGACGACTACGACCACATCGGCGATGAGATCCGCTGCGCGCTGCGGCGCGGCCCGCGCCTGATCCTCACTACCGGCGGCCTGGGCCCCACCGAGGACGACCTTACTCTGCGCGCCATCGCCCGCGCGCTCAACCTGCCGATGCACCTGCATCCCGAGGCGCTGGAGATGGTGCGCCAGCGCTACGCCTACTTGGCCACGGTGCGCCCGAACTTCAGCGCCGAGCTGAACGACGCGCGCCGCAAGATGGCCCTCTTCCCGGAGGGTGCGACGCCGGTCTTCAACCCCAACGGCGCCGCGCCGGCCATGGCGCTCGACGCGAAGTCGGAACATCCTGACGGCGTGACGACCCTTGTGTCGCTGCCGGGTGTGCCCGACGAGATGAAGACCATCTTCACCACCACGCTGCAGCCGGTGCTGGCGCGCACCATCGGCGCCGGCGGCTACGTCGAGCGCACGATCGTGCTGGACAAGGGCGATGAGTCGCGCATCGCCGCGCTACTCAGCGACGTGCAGGCGCACCATCCGGCGGTGTATGTGAAGTCGCGCGGCCAGATGCTCGAAGACGGCCTACACCTCACCGTGGTGCTCTCCATTGGCGGTAACGACCTTGCCGCCATTCGCGAAGAGGTACGCCGCACGGAGGAAGAGGCCGTCTCTGGCCTGACCCGCCTGGGCTACGTCGTCGTCCGCGTGCTGGAATCATGATGAGGTCGCGCCAGGCGTGTGTCAGACAGCAGAATCACTCGGTGGACAGAGCAATGCCCTGGCGGAGCCGTTGCGCCCGGCATAGCGCTTGATCACTTGTGGCCCGCATGGGCTACTTGCACGATATGCTAGTCAGGCCAGCCGATCAGCCGCGGGCGGCCACGTTGGCCCGTGCGCAGTGGATCGCGAAAGACTGGCCGGATCACCGTCACATACGACTTGAAGCCATCTACCGCGCACAGAATCGGTCGTCCCCGCCGGGCGGCCGCGCGCACCGGCTCCCAGACGCACCGAATCAGGTGCTCATCGCGGCAGGGCGCAACCCCACCCCCGATGAACAGCCGCATCCCGCCGTTCGCTGCGCTCCGGCAACGCGCGCTATTACTCGCCGTTGTTCGGGCGGTTCCTCTCGCCGGACAGCAGCGTGCAAGCGCCGGACGACCCGTCCCACGGGGACTCCCTGCGGTCGCAGGCGCTCAACCGCTACAGCTATGCGCGCAATTCGCCGCTGGTGCGCATTGACCCCAGCGGGCATGCAGACTTGCCTTTCAACAATCGAAATGATGGACTTGACTGCGATAGTGTGCTGGATTGCTTTGGCTTAGAGCCGCAGTTGGCACCGACGTTTGGATCGTTGACGGTACAGGTGTCCCAGCAAGAACAGACCACTGGCTTGTTGATGGCCAAAAGCCAGGATAAAGGGGAGAGTTTTAGCGGCAAAAGTGGAAGTGGTGGTAGCGGCAATGGCAGCGATGGTTTGATCAAAAGGATTGCAAGAGCTGTCGGGCAGGCGATAGCTAGTGTGATTGGTTTCGATGCACGAGATGGCAACCTTGATACATCTGCTCGATACATGGAGGGGTTTGGTCAGAGACAAAGAGCAGTGGTTAATGAACTGCTTCGCGAGTTAGGCCTCGAGAATAAGAGCATCACGTTCTGGATGTCGAAAGATGCGCCGAGAAAACTGATAGCATCAGCGGGCGTGGATGATGGAGCAGGTCGAAATATCACCTTGACCAAAGGTTTCTTCAAACTGTCACGGGATAGGCAACTTGAGATCCTTCGAGAAGAATGGGCACATTTGGAACAGCAAGTGACAAGCTTGGCAGCGGGTCAGGCTCGTGTGTTGGAAGAGGCTGCACGGAAGTCTGCTACGGGAGGCAAGTGAAATGAGCACACCGAATCCTCAGTTCGATGAAATCGCCTTTGCGCTTATTGATGGAGATGAAGCTCAAGTAGATTTGACCTGTCCCAAATGTCGACAGGGCCGATTAATCTTCTCATTCACTGTGCGTGAGTTGCCTGATCAGTTTGGATTCTTTTTAGTCTGTCCTCGCTGCAAGATGTGGCGACACTACAGCCTCATATCACAGCCTAAGAACTTCCATGAGAGTAAGATTCTGCCAGAATTTCAGCGACTGGAAGACGAAGCGGTTAAGGCTGCTAGAGCAGCGTTAGGGAAGCCTGCGCAGCCGGGCTGACATAGACAAGTTTAGGCTGACTACGCTCGGCGATAACTTCTCAAGAGATGATGCTGACGATGGCAGTATCACTCGCAAAGTCGCTAGTGCGAAGCCTCCCTGTGGGACACGCCCTGCGGTTCGGCGCGGCAGGTCAGCGGCACGTGGCCGACGGATCGGCGGTTCACGGGGCAGCGGCTAGAGGGGAGTGTTGGCCTCTACGACTATCCCCTGCGGGGACCTCCGCTGCGCTCCGGCAACGCGCGGATGTATTCCCCGCTGTTCGGGCGCTTCATCTCGGCGGATAGCATTGTGCAAGCGCCGAGCGACCCGTCCCACGGGGACTCCCTGCGGTCGCAAACGCTCAATCGCTACAGCTATACCCGCAACAACCCGCTGAAATACGTTGATCCGAGCGGGCACTGCTTTGGATTTGCATTGGGTCTGGACACGTTGGGCTGCATCGGCTTGGGCATGATGATCGCCGGTGGGTTGGGGATGGCGGGCGTGGTGTCCTACCAGCTGATGCCGGATCAGATCAAGGCTGATGCCGGACGCGCGATTGAGACGCTGGTCACCGACCTGACGCGAGGGCCGGCCTCGATCAACACCACGGCGGGGGCCGGGCCGCAGATTGACCCCGCGCCGGCGCTGGGCTATCCGCTGGGGCCGGTGCAGCCTGCCAGGGCAGCGGAGGCGTATCCGCTGGCCGGGGAGAGCGGTGGGTTGCAGCTCACCACGCCGCTGCAAGGTAGCGCTACACTACAAGCAGGCTGGCTACCAGTTGACATAGGTAAGAATATTAAGCGGTTGCCTAACGATCAAATGCAACCGCATACAAAGCGTGGCAATGCACCGACTAGCTTGAAAGATGGGAAGCCCATAGAGATTCATCACGAAGATCAGAATCCTGAAGGCCCATTTGTAGAGATGCATAGTTCTGATCATCGAGGTGTAGGCAACTATTCAACGAACCATCCGGCCAAAA